>CAIMXI010000449.1 GCA_903845365.1 uncultured Geobacteraceae bacterium
ACACCCGTTCCCATCCCGAACACGGAAGTTAAGCCCCTCAGGGCCGATGATACTGCACGGGTAGCTGTGTGGGAAAGTAGGTCGCCGCCGGGAATAAAATAAAACGCCCCGATTCCAATATAAATGGATGAAGGGCGTTTTTGCGTTTATTTAGCGCTTTTTACTCCGCCAAAGGCGAACTTGCTGGTGGTTTTAACATTACCGTCCTGCTCAAGATAAAATTGCCCACCATACGGATCCCTGGGAGGTGGAGAGAGTAGTCCGGTCGCCAGCAACTGGTCAATAGATGTCGGAAAAGTGCCGCGCAGTTCGCGATAGTGATCTCGCGCCAGTTCAATCCGGCGTACCTCTTTAAATGCATTAAGGCGCAGCAGGTAGTTTTTCTTCATCGCCGGGTTTCGTTCACCTTTTGCGATTGCAGAAAGATAGATAATTGCCAGATCGGTCTGTCCCGACTCCTGCAGATATCGGCCAGCCAGACTTTTGTGCAGATCCGAGCCACTCAATTCACCGGCTCGCTTGTAATACTCTGCTGCCTTTTTATAATCATGCAGGAAGTAGGCACTGTTAAATCCGGCGAAAAAGGGGAGATACCAGTCCCAAGTACGATACTTCATACCGTAATCCAACAGATCGTTAGCCAGCTTAAACTGCTTTACATCCCAGGTCAGAAACCCCTGGGAAAAATAGTAGGCGTCCATGTTGTAGGGATCCAGCTTGACGGCTCCGTGCAGCAGACGTGACATGGACGGATAGTCAGGCGGAGTAGCAAGCTGGTTATCCGACTTCTCGACCAGCCCACCGAAATACATCAAAACTTTCAATACCAGAGTAGCCGCTACCAGCTCTTTGTGATCCACCGCTACAGCTTTGAGTGCCATCACCGACGGTACATAACCGAGCTTTTCCACAAATGGTTTATTCTTGAGATAGGCAGTGAAGGGGACAATCAGTAAGCCATACAAAAAGAGACAGACAATTCCGGTCGAAACGATCCGCATAATGGCTCACCTCATTTCCCGACGGGAAAAGATGACCGCCGCTACAGATAACAGCAGCCCGACATAGACAACAAAATACGCAGCGGTCAGAAGAAGACCTTCAGCGGTGAGAGGAAGACCATAGATGGCATTGACCTTGAGATCGAAAGCGCCAAAATTGGGGAGAATATAATAAAGAATCGTGGCAAGCTTTTTTACGAGCGGTGCAAGTGATTTGGAGGCCGGCGAATTGACAAATTCATAAACCTGCTGCGTGACACCCCCCGCGAGAAATGTAGCGATTGTACCAAAAACCGGTAAAAAGAACGACGTGCTGACCGTGGAAAACAGGAATGCAACCGCAATCAGCAATATGTATTTAAGGGCGTCAAATATGATACAGACAGCCATGGTAGACCAGACAATCGGCCTGTCGGATGGATAAATAAAAGAGGAATAACTGACAACGGCAAAGGCTGCAACACCAAGAACCGCCGATGCCAACAAGACAAACAAGGCAGTACCGCCAAAGCGACCGATCATGTAGCTCTGGCGGGAAAGCGGCAAACCTAGCACGCTGAATGTATAGCGGCGTTCAAAATCTTTCCAGAGTGAAGTGCCGCCCAGAAACACCGCAAGAAGCATTAAAATGAATGAAATCAATGAGAGTGACAGGGTCAGTGACAATTCTGTAACCTGGCGCATGGAAAGTGAAGCTATAACCGGAATCAACAGAAATGCACACGCAGTCACCATAATTCCCTGAAAAACGCGATCACGGAAGATACCTTTCAAGGTGATGCGTATAATTGTCGTCATTTACAAATCCTTTCAACCTCGGTCACAGTACAGGTTTCATCCTTCGACTGTTTTTTGATTCTGTTCAGCAGCCTGCGCAGCCATAACCTGGGCGCCGATATGTGCCGCCTGGGCAAAGCGCTCCATAGCCATGCGACGCAGATCATCAATTTGAGCCAGAGCATAATGCACATCCGGGAAAATGGCCGGCATTTCGATGAGTTGGTTCTGCTCGGTTAGAAACACGGTGCGAACAGAGAGACCGGATGCGGTCATCTCCAGCGCAAATAGGGAGCGACCCCGAATAGAGTCCTGTACGGGTGTCTCTGTTGTTGGCTCAATTGGTGGGCTGGTTGACTCGGTTTCAGAAATTGCATTCTTCATTTCATCTCCTTTTTTATGTGCTTCTCCATTCTATTTTTACTGCCTGACCAGTCTTGCCACGTTCTCCACATGAACTGTCTGTGGAAACATGTCAACCGGTTGAATTTCACGGCAGAGATACCCCAGCTTGTTGAGAATGTCAAGGTCGCGAATCAGACTTTGCGGAGAACATGAAACATAAATAATCGATTTAGGCCCGATTGCTGCGACCCGCTCCAGCACGCTCTGATCACAGCCTTTGCGGGGGGGATTAAGCACGGCAACATCCACCGGCAACTGATCGCCAGCCATTTCATTCAGTATTTCTGCAACATCTCCGGCTTCAAAGCGGCAATTTTTGATGCTGTTTATCCGGGCATTCATCCGGGCATCGGCTACGGCCTCTTCAACCACTTCAACGCCAATTACATCTTTGGCCGATCCGGCGAGGAACAGAGAGATTCCGCCAATGCCGCAGTAGAGATCGAGAACCGTTTCAGCTCCGGTAAGCGCGGCCCAATCCCGTACCTTGCTGTAAATCAGATTGGCGCCGCTGTTATTGACCTGAAAAAAGGAACGTGATGAAATTCTGAAAGTAATATCGCCAATCTGCTCCGTCAGGTACTGTTTCTTGGTCAGGAAAAAATCTTTCTGACCCATTATGACATTCCCCTCGGTTGCGTTGACATTCTGGACAACTATTTCCACCTCGGGAACAAGATCCTGCAGATAACGCCCCAGATGATGGATCTCGTTGAAGGAACGCTTGGAGGTGACAAAAACAACCATCGCCCTCTTCTCATAAGTTGAAACACGCACGACCAGATAGCGGAGCAATCCCATCTTGCTTTGCGGATTATATACCTGCACCTTCCCCTTTTTTATCCCCTTCCTGACCGCGTCAATGACTTTGTCGATAAGCGGGTGGTGGATCGGGCACCGCTCCAGATCGTAGACATCATGACTTGCCCGGCGGTAGATACCGATAAATGGTTCAGAATACTTGCCTGCCACCGTCATTTTTGCCGTCGTTCGGTAATGGATCAGATTGTCGGGAGAGAGAAGCGGATGAACAACAACTCCGGATAGGGCAGGATACTTGGCGATCTCAGCCAGAATCATCCCTCTTTTCCAGTTTTTCTGTTCTGAATATTTCATGGCTATCAGCGGACAACCGAAGCAATCGGCGCTCTCACGACAGGGAGGGTTACTGCTTCTGAGCAGTGAAGGCTGCTGCAGTTTTTTTAGGTGACAGAAGGCGGTACCACCGGCAACATGATCGACACCTGCAAATATAACATCACCCGGTAAGGCGCCGCTGACCTTAAACGTCATCCCCTCCTCATTGCGAACCGTTCCATAGCCATCTTCATCCAGAGAGGTTATGCGGAGCTCCGGGATATTTTTTTTTGTTAGCGGCGCGAACGGTTTGACCCCGGCGGTGGTTTCAGTCGGCTTACACGTCGATAAGGTTGAGGGTTTATATGGGTTGTTTTTCTTCACAGGTATGGTTTCCTTTATTTCATCGTTTCCAGATACTTACGAAACTTCCTGAACGCCTCAGCCCTGTGGCTTATAGAGTTTTTTTCTGCCAGCGACAACTCCGCCATGCTTCGATCGAAACCATCCACCAGAAAAAAGGGATCATAGCCGAAGCCCCCGTTACCTCTCGGTTCGGAGATGATTCGTCCCGCAACCCTTCCGGAAAAGAGCTTTTCAACCCCCTCAGGAGTTACAAACGCCAGCACACATACAAAGGCAGCCTGACGTCGTTCATCCGGGATATTCAGGCACTCCTCTACCAGTCGTGCATTGTTGGCGGCATCCCCGGCTCCTTCACCGGCATACCGTGCCGAAAAAACACCGGGGCGGCCATTTAAGGCATCAACCACCAGCCCCGAGTCGTCAGCAAGAGCCGGAAGAGCCGTGAAGCGTGACGCCTCTCGGGCTTTTTTGAGGGCATTTTCCTCGAAAGTGGCGCCGTCTTCAACCGTTTCGGGGAAATCGGTAAAATCGGTGATGCTGCTTATCTGGTCGACCAAACCGGAGAGTAGTGAATTGATTTCAATAATTTTACCTCTGTTTCGGGTTGCAAGGACCAGGCGCTTCATCTGGAGAGCGCCTCGCGTTGAAAGTCAAAAAGCTGCTGTACGCCAGCAAGCGCAAGGTCCCGCATGGCGTCCATTTCACTGCTCGTAAAGGGTTCAGCCTCAGCTGTACCCTGCACCTCCACAAAGCGACCACTTGAGGTTATGACGAAGTTCATATCAACATCCGCCGAAGAGTCCTCCATGTAGTTCAGATCGAGCAGAGCTTCCCCGCCAATCATGCCGACACTTACCGCCGCGACAGCCTCCTTGAGCGGAATTTCAGCCAGAAGCCCCTTCGTTTTCAGCGTTGTCAGAGCATCAACAAGCGCAATATATGCGCCGGTTATCGAGGCAGTACGCGTTCCACCGTCAGCCTGTAAGACGTCGCAATCAATGTAGACCGAACGCTCACCCAGCTTTTCAAGGTTGGTTACCGCTCGCAGAGAGCGACCGATCAGACGCTGAATTTCAAGAGTTCGTCCGGTCTGCTTCCCTTTTGCCGCTTCACGGGGAGAACGGGTATGTGTCGCCCTCGGTAGCATCGCATATTCGGCCGTTACCCAGCCGGTCCCCTTGCCTCTCAAAAAAGGTGGTACCGACTCCTCCACCGACGCGGTGCAAAGCACCTTGGTGTCACCAAATTCTATCAATACAGAACCTTCAGCGTGTTTGGTGAAATTGCGCGTAATTGTTATAGGTCGTAATGTTTTACTTGAGCGTCCGTCATTCCTCATGTATAAGTGGCTCCTTTGTTTTTAACAATCAAAACTGAGACCTGTTCATTAACCTGTCAGCGGAGCAGAGTCAAATAAAAAGGCGCACAAAACGACATTGACGTTTCAGTTGCTTGAATGATACCTATAGCACTAGTTCTATCTGTGGTTTGTTCAACAGCGACCCGGATGAAATATTTTATTCAGGAGGTTTCACGTGAGAAAGTTTTTGAAAGTAGTCGGTCTGTTCTGTTTGATGGCTCTCGTACCGGTTTCAATGGGATTCGCAGCCGAATCGCCACAAAAGGTAGTTATTGGAATATCAAAAATTGTGGCTCATCCGGCTCTTGATGCCGTTGAAAAAGGTATTCAGGACGAACTGGCAGCCGCAAAAATCAATGCTACCTTTGACCTGCAAAATGCCAATGGCGATATCGGCACCGCCGCCTCGATTGCCAATAAGTTCCAGTCGGCAAAGGTGACCTTGGCCGTCGGAATTGCCACACCTACCTCGCAGTCACTGGTTAATACCCTGAAAGACATTCCGATTGTATTCTCGGCAGTAACTGACCCGGTTAAGGCAGGACTGGTGCCTTCGTTGAAAGGCGCAAAAAAGCCGGTGACCGGCGTCTCCGACATGACCCCGGTAAAGCAGCAGATTGAATTGCTGCTCAAAATCAAGAAGATCAAGCGTCTTGGACACATCTACACCAGTTCCGAAGAGAACGCTGTCGTGTTGGCCGGAGTTGTCAAGCAGGCTTGCAAAGAGTTGGGTCTTGAATACGTTGAAACTACCGTTTCCAAATCAGCCGAGGTAAAGCAGGCGGTACAGGCGATAATCAAGCGCATTGACGCACTCTACATCAGCACCGATAACACGGTAGTTTCGGCTTTAAGTGCCATAGCCGACGTTGCCGCCAAGAATAAGGTGCCAATTATGTCGGCTGATCCGAGTTCTGCTGAAAAATACCCGGTTCTTGCCGCATGGGGATTCGATTATTATAAAATGGGTCGAGCCACGGGGAAAATAATCGTTGAAATCTTGAACGGTAAGAAGGCTGAAGAGATCCCGACTCGTTTCATGACCAAGACGTCGGATGTTGATCTGCTGATCAATATTGATGTTGCCAAAAAACTTGGCTTAACATTCCCGAAAGATGTCCTGAAAAGTGCCAACAAGGTCGTAGAAAACGGCAAGCTGAGCAATAAATAACCGCCATAGCCCGGCAGCCACTTCAGGTGCCGGGCATTTTTGCGCCCATATCAAAAGATGACACGGTTGTGCTATGATCGAAAGTATTCTCGTTGAAGGATTGATATACGGAATAATGGTACTGGGGGTATTCATCACCTTCAGGGTGCTTGATTTCCCAGATTTGACGGTTGACGGCTCCTTCCCGCTAGGGGCGGCGCTGATGGTACAGGGACTTCTACTTGGTATAAACGGCTGGCTGGCGCTGCTGATCGCTTTTATAGGTGGAGTGCTGGCCGGCATTGTCACTGCTCTCATTCATAATCATCTCAAAGTTCCCAATCTGCTGGCCGGCATCCTGACCATGACGATGCTCTACTCGATCAATATCCGCATTCTCGGTAACCGGGCCAATGTGCCGGTTATTGACCAGAAAACCCTTCTCACCGACGTTACAAGCCGCCTGTCAGATGTTATTCCTGACGAATATATATTGTTGGTATTTTTTGTGGTAGTGGCACTTGGTATCAAGCTGCTGCTCGACCTTTTTTTCCACACCGATCTCGGCATGACTATCGGCGCAATGGGGAACAACGAACAGATGGTGGTCTCGCAGGGGATCAACCCGAAAACCCTGAAAACTATTGGTCTTGCCCTCTCCAACGGTCTGGTTGCGGTTTCGGGGGCTTTTGCCGCTCAGTATCTTGGTTTTGCCGATGTGGGACTTGGTCAGGGGATAATCATTTCAGGGCTGGCTTCAGTCATGATCGGCGAATTCCTGGTCAGGAAAAATAATCACATCGGCGTGCTGACTCTCTGTGCATTGGCCGGTTCCATCCTTTTCCACGCCGTTATGTACGTGGGGCGCTATTACGGTTATGTCATCCAGATGACACCGAATGACCTGAATCTGATCAAAGGGCTCCTGATAATTATCCTGTTGATCCTGACACAGACGAGGAAACTCAATTTGGCGGCCATTAAGGCAATGGTGCAGAAATGATAGCGATAAGAAACGTTTCCGTTATTTTCAATCAGGGCACCTTGAATGAGAATCAGGCACTGCGCGATATCAACCTCAACATTAAAGAGGGGGACTTCATCACCATCATCGGTAGTAATGGCGCCGGAAAATCGACGCTCTTCAATCTGATTGCCGGAACTATCAACCCGTCAGTTGGTTCCATCCATGCCAATGGACGCTCAATAACCCGAGAGCCGGAGTACAAACGTGCTCAATACATCGGCAGAATATTTCAGAATCCACTACTTGGCACCGCCTCCAATATGAGCCTGGAAGATAACATGATGATCACCTACCGCAAGGGCTTCAAGTGGCTCAAGCGGAGCCTGAACAGCAAGATGAGGGAATACTTCCGTTCGGAACTTGTTCAGTTGAAAATGGGGCTGGAAGATCGCATGAAAGAAAATCTGGTCATGTTCTCCGGAGGACAACGCCAGGCTTTAACCCTGTTGATGATGGTGCTTTCCAAGCCGTCACTGATTTTACTGGACGAACATACTGCTGCGCTTGATCCAAAAAATGCCGAGATCGTTCTTGAACTGACTGACAAGTTTATCAGGGAATTCAATCTCACCTCAATGATGATCACCCACAACATGGGTCACGCCATCGAATTCGGCAACCGTCTGTTGATGATGGATCAGGGTGAGATTATTTTTGATGTATCCGGAGATGCCAAGAAGGAGCTGACCGTTGAAAAGCTGATTGAAAAGTTTCATGAATTGCGCCATCGCGGTTTTGAAAATGACCGGGCACTGCTCTCCGAATAATTACAGGATGACTTGAAATGAATTCTGCTCTCACTCAAAAAACAGCGACACTCCGCACAATTCTGACTGATATGGGGGGCTGTGTAATCGGCTTTTCCGGCGGGGTGGATTCGACACTGCTGTTTGCCGTTGCTGCAGAAGTACTGGGGCAGCGTGCATTGGCAGTTACGGCAACCTCGAAGACATATCCGGAGCGCGAATTAAATGAAGCGCGAGAGTTGGCCGAGCGTATTGGTGCCCGCCACCTGGTTGTTGAATCAGAGGAATTGGATATCCCCGAGTTTCGTGATAATCCCCGTAATCGTTGCTACTACTGTAAAAAAGAGTTGTTTGGGAAATTAAGAGCGATTGCTGACAAGGAAGGTCTTGGTTTTGTGCTGGACGGCACGAATATTGACGACGCCGGTGACCACCGCCCGGGTCGGCAAGCGGCGGAAGAGTTGCAGGTGCGCAGCCCGCTGGAGGAGGCCGGGTTCACCAAGCAGGATATTCGTGATCTTTCCCGTGAGATGGCTTTGCCAACCTGGGATAAGCCCGCCTTTGCCTGTCTTTCCAGCAGATTCCCTTACGGCACTGCAATTACCGCAGAGCGCGTCGGTCAGGTCGGTCTGGCAGAAGAGTCGCTGCGGGAAATTGGCTTTCGGACTCTGCGGGTGCGTTATCATGAGACTGTTGCCAGAATTGAGCTGGGAGAAGAGGAATTTGCCCGTGCGACCGGCGTCCTGCGTGATGAAGTAGTCAGACTGGTAAAAGCAGCCGGCTTCACTTATGTTGCGCTCGATCTGCAGGGGTATCGAACTGGTGCTATGAATGAAGTTGCTCAGTAACTGACCGTACTTACCGCCTGCGCAGCAGACGCTTGTCCCCGACCCGTACCGTCATTTTAAGCGAATCAAAATATTCAAGAACTGGGATCATGAATTTACGGGAGAGTCCCGTGATTTCTCTGAACTCCGCAGGAGTTATCTCACCTTTGATCCGAAGATATTCTAGCATGGTCTCAGAAATTTGCTGCAACGGAGCTGGTGCATAAAACAGGTCACTCTTGACCTTGACGGCCCGACCCTGGCGGGTAAGAAGGGTCAGGTGGTCAAGCAGCGGCTTTTCCGGAAGGCGGAACAGCTCACATAACTCCTTGACCGTAGGCGGTTCAACCCCGCTGCTGATCAGCAGTTCCTCAAGCTTTTGCTGAATATCGTTATTGCTGTCGAATTTTCCCCCTTTTCTTCCAGGCAGTCTGACCTGATCACGGTCTGATACAACATTTTTTTCGCTTTCCAGATGCTGCAGACAGTGACTGAAAAACCGCACGTCACTGCGAGCAGGCAGGCGGGTTTTCAACTCCTCTCTGCTAATGCCATCCTTTGTCGGATTGTCTGCAAGATATGTTTCAACCCTGTTCAGTAGCGTATCACAAAGGATGGTTAAGCTTTCACGATTTAAAAACAGACGGGGATCGCGAACTATCTGAACTATTTTTCCCCCGGAGAGCGGTAAGGAAAGCGCCGCATCCAGGCGTTTTGCCGACAATCCGGTACGCCAGAGCAGATCGTGGAATGAAATTCCGGATAGGAACGATGTCGCAACAAGGCGCTCTACCATGTCAGACTCATCTCCCAGAGACATCGACTCAAGCAACTCTAACGCCTCGACCGACCTTCGTCGTCTGCGTGGCGGCGCAGGATCCAGAATAGTTCCCCCGCCTATAGTTTGTGAGGGTGAATAGCTGCGCAGTACGAATGGATCGCCGTTTAACAGCAGCACCGGGCTTGCCAGACGTAACTGGGCAAAACTGCTGTCGCCAGGCTCAAGCGCTTCTCTGTCTAGCAATATGACCTGAACCGAAACTTCATAGGTTGCCGAATGCAGTCGCACTGTTGAGCGATGTTTTACTGGACGTGACGCCGATTTCAAGCAGATGATCTCAACATCAACTACTCTGGTTGTCTGGTAAATCCCGCGAGGGGTAACAACATCACCACGCTTTACCTGATTGTTGTCTACGCCCTGAAGGTTGAGGGCGAGGCGCTGTCCGGCCAGGCCAACTTCGGCTGAGTTACCATGAGCCTGAACGCCCCTTATCTTGGTACATATTCCTGAAGAAAACAGTTCAACTTCATCACCGACTCTGATCTGCCCGGACAACAGAGTGCCGGTGACAATGGTGCCGAATCCGGCGACGGTGAATGCCCGATCAACCGGAAGACGGAAAGCTCCGTCACCTCTTTTTTGATCAATCGTGCCGGACATTTTACGCAGCTCTTCTTTCAACAGCTCTATTCCGGTGCCACTGCGTGCCGAAACCGGAATGATGGGAGCCCCCTCCAGAAAACTTCCGGCGACAAAGTCCCGAATCTCCTCTGTTATAAGTTCAAGCCAGCCATCATCTACCAGGTCACACTTTGTCAGCGCGATAAGCCCCTGTTTCACTCCGAGCAACCGGCAGATGTCAAGGTGCTCGCGGGTCTGCGGCATAACCCCCTCATCAGCCGCAATCACCAGCATGACCATATCCATGCCGCCAACACCGGCCACCATGGCACGGACAAAGCGCTCGTGCCCTGGGACATCGACAATGCCGAGCTGGATGTTCCCAGGCAACAGCATGGTGGCGAATCCGAGTTCAATGGTTATGCCGCGCTTCTTCTCTTCCGGAAGGCGATCCGTATCTATTCCGGTCAGGATTTTAACCAGCGAGGTCTTGCCGTGGTCTACGTGTCCGGCTGTGCCGAGGATAAGGCTTTTTGTCGCAGTGGAATGGCTTGTGTCAACGGTCATGATATGACATTCATTGCTTCAATTACTGCAGGAATATCGGCATCCTGAAGCGTGCGGAGGTCAAGAAGATAGCGGCCTTTATTAATCCTTCCGAGCACCGGAGTTTTTCCTTTTCTGAATGACGCATCTATCTGTTCGGGGGATCTGTCTTCAACCGTCACTACCAGGAGAAATGTGGGGAGTTCCAGTAGTGGCAGAGAACCGCCGCCGACCTGGGAATGGCCTTCAACAACCGAGAGAGTGACTGACGAAGGGATTCTTGGACGAATCCGGCGGAGGTATAATGTTGCTTTTGCCCTGAGAGCATCAGGCTGCACCGTCAGCATACGCAGAGTGGGTATCTCGGCCACCGCCTGCCGCTCGTCACGATAAAACCGTAGCGTAGCTTCAAGCGCTGCAAGAGTTAATTTGTCGATTCTAAGAGCCCGCAAAAGCTGCTCTTTTCTCAATCTGGTAATTATCTCCATTTTCCCGAGAATGATGCCGGCCTGCGGGCCGCCGAGCATCTTGTCGCCGCTGCAGGTCACAATATCCACACCGGCCTTGATATACTCCTGCAGCGGCGTCTCGCCGACTATGCCGTAGCGGGTAAGATCGAGCAGAGAACCACTGCCGACGTCGGCCATAACCGGAATTCCTGCATCCCTTCCGCAGGTGACGAGCTGTTCTATGGAGACTTCCGCCGTAAACCCGACTACCGAAAAATTACTGGTATGTACCTTAAGAAGCAGGGCGGTATTTTCGCTAACAGCTCTTTGATAGTCCTTAAGGTGGGTGCGATTGGTCGTTCCGACCTCTTTCAGTATTGCACCGCTCAATCTCATGACATCAGGTATTCTGAATGATCCGCCAATTTCGACAAGTTCACCCCGAGAAACCACTACCTCCCTGCCGCCAGCCAAAGCTGAAAGTGCCAGCAGAACCGCCGCTGCATTATTGTTTACGACGAGCGCCGCTTCCGCGCCGGTCAGTTCGCAAATGAGCGACTCAACATGACTGTAGCGCTCTCCACGTTCGCCAGTTGCCATATCCATCTCAAGGTTTGAGTAGCGTTCCGCAACATCCAGCATCTGGCGACACGCTGATTTTGCAAGGAGTGAACGGCCAAGATTGGTATGAATCACCACTCCGGTACCGTTTACAACAGCGTGAAGATTTGGAGCAATAAGATTATCAAGTTCTGCCTCAATCAGGCAGCAGAGGTGACTCTCATTCATAGGTTCACGCATCTTTCCGTTTACGGAATCTACTCTGAGTGTTTCCAAGACATTCCGTACCGCTGTCAGCATCGTTGGCCGGGGATGTGTTGCAAGTAGTGAAATCATAGTGGGAAGAGACAGTATTTTGTCAACCTTGGGAATTGTGAGGATTTTATTTTCCATACGTGACTCCGTAACAGAATGCCGGCTTAAAAAGGTTTTAGACTCACGAAAAGGCCTCGATTTTAAGGCGTTAAGGCAGAACGTTCGGAAATTGAGGTTTTATCCTCGTTCAAACCCGCTAC
>CAIMXI010000450.1 GCA_903845365.1 uncultured Geobacteraceae bacterium
GTCTATTTCTTCATATGGGACGAATCCTGAAAGACGTATCAACTCTTCGGCCAGATCCAGAATCCGCACAGGTTCGCCCATATCCAGCAGCATAATGTCCCCTGCCGGCGCCATACTTCCGGCCTGCAGCACTAACTGGGTCGCCTCGGGTATGGTCATGAAATAGCGGATAACTCTCTTATCGGTCACGGTCACCGGCCCACCCTTGGCAATCTGGGACTTGAAAAGCGGGATCACGCTACCGTTACTGCCAAGCACGTTACCGAAGCGGACTGTGGTGAACTTGGTTGAGCTTGTTAGCGCAAGCTCCTGGATGTAAATCTCTGCCGCCCTTTTTGTCGCTCCCATGACGTTCGTTGGGTTAACAGCCTTGTCGGTGGAGATCATCACGAAGTTGCGCGCACGAAAACGGTGGGCGGCATCCGCGATATTTTTGGTTCCGAAGACGTTGTTGAGAACAGCCTGAGCAGGATTATACTCCATCATCGGCACATGCTTATAGGCAGCCGCGTGGAATACCACTTCGGGGGAGAACTCCGCAAAAATCGCCTCAATCCCCTCCCGGTCACGAACATCGGCAATCAAAGGCAGGATCATCAGGCTTGGATATTTTGTCACAAGCTCTTTTTCGATCTCGTAGAGCGGCGTCTCTGCCTGATCCAGCAGCAGCAGCTTTCCGGGCCTGAACTGGATTATCTGCCGACATATCTCGCTGCCGATGCTGCCACCGGCGCCGGTTACCAGCACCCGTTTCCCGGTCAGATAGCTTCCTATTTCAGCCCGATCAAGCATAACCGTATCACGCCCCAGCAGATCTTCGATTTCAACATTTTTTATCTGTGAAATCGTCAGTGTGCCGTCGATCATTTCGCCTATGCTCGGCAGAATTTTGTACTTTATGTCAGCGTTCTTGCATGAATCCACAATGCTGCGTATGACTCTGCTGTCGGCAGACGGCATGGCGATAATCACGTCCTCGATATCATTGCCAAGTATCAGATTTTTCAGTTGTTGCGTACTTCCCAGCACCGGAACCCCATGCAGTTTCATCCCCTTTTTTTCATGATCATCATCTACCATGCCAACAACATTGTAAGATTGCTGAGGTTGGCGCCTGATCTCTTTTAAAAGCAGGCTCCCCGCCTCCCCGGCTCCGATTATGAGTGTGCGCGGCCCACCACCGTTTTTATTAATGATGTATGTTTCGCGATATATACGCCAGATCAGACGGCTCCCAGCAATAAGTACGAAAAGCAGGATGGCGTCGAGCAGGAATATCGAATGCTGAACAGGAGTGAAATGCCTGATATAAAGTACTGCAAATACGGAGAGTAACGAAGCAAAGGTTGTCCCTTTTAACAGTTCAATGGCATCTTGCAGTGAGGCATAACGCCAGAGGCTGTTGTAAAAACCGAGCGTGATAAAAACCAGCGGCTTTACCACAAGCACTACTATCAGACATTCCCAGAAAAGGCTTATCTCCGCTGGTGGTATCGAAAAGTCGAAGCGGAGCATAAATGCCAGAGAGATGGCAACGGCGACAATGATCATATCGCAGAGAAAAACAGAAAAGCGTCGTCTAGCAAACATGCTGGATTACCTCAGTTTTTATTATCATGTCTCTACTTAAAACCCAATATCAAGGTTCCGGCAGATAGCGCAATATTCGCCAGAATAGAGGTTATGTCCTTGATTTCTCGCAACCAGGCAATTTTTTCAATTTTCTGCGGAACGACAATGGTATCACCTGAGTCGACATCGCGGGAAAGAAAACTGTTATAGAAGAGAAATGTGTGGGACTGCTTTCTGCTGGACACGCTCCCGTCTGCTTTCACAAGATAGATTTCATCTTCTTCTCCGGAACTGGTCGCTCCGCCGACTTGATCCAGATAATGACGCACATCACGTCCTTTCTCAAAAAGTGAGGCCGTCGGGTTGTAGACATGACCTAGAACGTTGACGCTGGATGGGTCAGGGGGAATATTCAGCACATCGCCTCCTGAAAGTTCAACGTCAGCAGCAGTGCCAACAAGCCATTCTGGAGTAGAAAGGGCAATGACCATTCTCCCCTCGGCCTTTTTTGTTCTGAGAAGTGCTATTGACCGTTGAAGCCCATCCAAAGAAGCTTTTGTGGCATCAAGCTCCTCTTTGCTCAATGCGGTTGTCGCAACGTTGGTTTGCTTGGCAAGTATCTCCTCCTCAGCACGTTCCAGGATTTCATCCATCCGCTGTTGTTGCTGTCTTCGCACTATTTCGCGGGTAAATTTCGCACCTTTGGGGTACGCTTTTTCTGTAAAGCCCCCAGCCCTTGCAATGACGGAGCTAAGCCGCTCACCTTTATAAATCGGGTAAACTCCCGGAAAAACAAATTCACCAGAAAGCGTTACATAGCGCTCCTTTACGTCGTTCCAGTTGGGGATACGGCGTACCGTCAATTCGTCAAAGGGCTGCAGGGCAATGTTGTGTTCAGGATTGGCCTTCAAAACCTCTTCCAGGCTAATGACGATCGATTTTGACTGGGCTTTTTCTTTTTGAACGCTCAGGCGGTGGATTTCCGCATTCTTCAGGTAAGCGATGCTCTTGGGATTGCCGGCCTGAATCAGCAGGTCACGCACCGTCATGTTGGCAAAGTATCGGTATTCACCCGGTTTCTGCACCTCGCCGTTGATACTCACCTTGGGTACTTCTTCCATTTCCCAGCGGGAAAAAATCCGGACAGAGTCCGATTCCTGAAGCTCGAGGTCATATCTCTGATCGCCTGTGACCGCTTTAGCAGGGTTGAAAATGATTTTTTCAGGATGAGAATCGGGTGGAAACAGGCGGGTTATCTCCCCAGCTTCGCGGTAGTATTCCGGCAGGGCGTTGTCGGGAAGCAGCAGACTGCTGATGCGCATGCCAGGCTTGAAGGCGTAGTCACCGGGGCGGAGCACATACCCCTCCAGGCGCACCTGGTCGCGCATGACATTGTCTATGGGGAAAATTTTGACAAGATCCAGATCTCGGACAGGAATCGAACCTGCCAGCGCTTCTGGGCCCCGTTCGCCACCTTTGGGATCAAGATTGAAATCGTTGACCGTATTGCGATCATGAGCGGTAACCCGGGAAATCTGAACTCTCTGCAGGTAGCCGGTCGGGAGCAGACCGCCTGCCAGTTTCAGCACATCCTTGAGGGTATTCTCTCCCCTTAATTCATAAATTGCAGGTCTTTTGACACTTCCGGTCATGCCGACAGTCGGACCGATGATCGGCACAAACACCGTGTCGCCTGATTGAAGGCGGATGTCGCGGCTCTTGTCACCGTTCAGGAAAAAATCGTAGAGATCAATCGTTTCGACAATCTTGCCGCTGCGCCGGATTGTTATGTTGCGCAGACTGCCCGCTTTCAACGGACCACCAGCCGCCGAAAGGGCATTAATAACTGTGGAGAGCGAGCTGATATTGTAGTCTCCCGGACTATTCACTTCACCGACAACGTATACTTTGATAACTCTCAATTTGCCCATGGTGATGTTGATTTCAAAATCACGATACACTTTGGCAAGGGTGCTGCGGATCAATGCCGGCAGTCGCTCAATGGTGACCCCCCATACCTTGAGCGGGCCGACCCTGGGGAGCTGAATTTCGCCGTTACGATTTATCTCGAGCGGATAGGTGCCTTCGAGACTCCCCCATGCGGAGAGTATTACAGTGTCACCAGGACCGACTGTGTAATCGGGGCCGACCGGAATGTCCGTCTGGGGTGCAAAAGTGTCACCAGCCAAGCGAAAAAAACTGTAGCCGAACTGACGTAGCGGGCCGGGTATGAATTCCTGCGGTTTGCCTTTTTCACTCGCCGCATTCTGATCAAGGAGCGCCTTCTCTATTGCTGACAGGGGCTGCTCAAGCAATGGCACGGTTACTGCCGGTGCAGCCACAGGGGTAGCCGGAGCAGTAACCGGATTCATCAGAGCCGGTTGGGCTGTTGGCACTGTTCCTGCGGCAACTGGCGGATTTGCGACTATACCAGGTGTTGCAGTAGTAGTCTGACGCCCCCCTGCGGTAGCGGAAGGGGCTCCAGATGAGGAGATGGAACCTGGAGAAGCGGCAACAGAAGGTGCAGCCGCCGATGGAGCTGAAACGGCCGCCGCTTCGACGAAGCCCGGATGTGCCAGCAGGCACAAACCAAACAACGGAAGCAGAGCCTTGTTAACGAATACCTTAATCATTACTACTCCTTTCAAATTACCCTTTGAAGATGGACACACGATGCAACCTGACCTGTATAGCACATCTGTTCCTGAGAATAAAGCAACCTCTATTTAAATTCCAGCTTCTTCACTCTGTACTGGACATCTTCCATCAGACGCCGGTTAACTGCCAGGAGATCCGCAAGGAATGCCGTGAGAATGGTCTGAAAACCTACACCCAACAGTATTGATGCCAATATCAGCGACTGAACATGGCCGGCGCTAGCGCCAGAAAAAAAGAAGTACAGATATCTGATGCCGACTATCAAGCCCAGAAAGAGAAGAGTCAGACCTAGCGACATGAAAAATCTGAAAGCTTTGTAAACGACAAAAATTCTGACGATTGTAACCAGGGATTTTCTGATGTACGAGGGGATACTCTTTACAAGACGCGATGGTCTCAGCTCCCCGTTGACCCCAACCGGCACCGAAGTAATGGCCATTCCCTTTTGTCCCGCCTGGATGATAGTTTCAAGGGTATACGTGTACTCATTGAAGACATTAAAGCGCATGGCCGCTTCGCAAGTCATCGCCCGGAAGCCGCTCGGCGCATCGGGGATGTCCGTTCTGCTGACGAATCGTACTACGGAGCTGCCAACTTTCTGCAGAATTTTTTTTGCCGGAGAAAAGGAGCCGATTTTATCGATTGGCCTGGCGCCGATGACAACATCCGCTTTTCCCGAACATATCGGGGCGACCAGCGCAGGAATATCGGCCGCATTGTACTGATTGTCCGCATCGGTGTTGACGATGACATCGGCCCCCAGTCTCACCGCTGCATCGAGTCCGGCCAGAAAAGCCCTGGCAAGCCCCTGATTGCTGGTAAAGCTTATAATGTGGTCAACCCCGAATTTTTTCGCGACTTCAGCCGTTGCATCGGTACTACCGTCATTGATGACAAGCCACTCCACCGAGCTAAACCCCGGCACCTCACGAGGCAGCTCTTTCAGCGTAACCGGTAGTGCCTCCGCTTCATTGAAACATGGTATCTGGATAATCAGTTTCAAGTTAGCCCCTTATCCTTCATCATATACTGCGGCGACGACGCCAATCCCCATCTGTTGAGCCTGAACCGCAGGGCTGTCGCCAGAACCCCCAGTCCGTAGACGACACTGCGGCGGAAATTGATGGAGGAGGCCTCCTTGAAGTATCTGGTTGGACAGGAGAGTTCTCCGACCCGGAAACCGAACCAGACCATCTGGGCGATCATCTGATTGTCAAAAACAAAATCGTTTGAATTAGCGTCCAGCGGCAGTTTTTTGAGAACCTCCCGCGAAAATGCCCGGAAGCCGGTGTGATATTCGGAAAATTTCTGACCAAGAAGGATGTTTTCCACCAGAGTCAGGAAGCGGTTCGCTACGTATTTGTAAAGCGGCATGCCACCTTTTAGTGCGCCTGTTCCCAGAATACGGGAGGCGAGTACCGAGTCGAACTCGCCATATGCGATCATGGCGGCCATCGCTGTGACCAAACGTGGAGTGTACTGATAATCGGGATGTACCATGACCACGATATCTGCCCCCATATCAAGTGCGATGCGGTAGCAGGTTTTCTGGTTGCCGCCATAGCCGGTATTGACCTCGTGAACAACCGTAATAATCCCGAGTTTCTGAGCCAGAACAGCGGTATTGTCCCTGCTGCAGTCATCCACCAGTACCACTTCGTCAACCTCGGGGGGGATTTCCCTCCAGGTGTCCTCCAACGTTTTTTCTGCATTATACGCAGGAAGAACAACAATTACTTTTTTACCGTTTATCACACAACTGCTCCGTAGTTAAAGACAGACTCATCCGTCATCAAGGTTTTTTAGAAAACATCTGGATTTAAAAGCTGTATGATGCTATTTTTTGCGTGATACAATGCTCAATGCAACATATTGATTTTCAAGGGAGATGTCAAATAAAAACGGTCGCAAACCTCAAAAAGGTTCTGTTTGTAACTCCCCCGTATCATAGTGGAGTTGATGAAATAGCCGGTCGCTGGATTCCTCTCGGCCTGCTCTATCTTGCCGGAGCTGTCCGCCAGGCCGGTCTGGATGCAGTGATTTACGATGCCATGGCAAAGGGGGATGGTTATCCCGAGATCGAGCATCGTCTTCGTGATTCCAATCCGCATTATGTTGCAACAACCGCAGTCACCGCTACCGTCAACGACGCCGTCAAGGTCCTCGAACTGGCCAAAAAGATCAAGCCGGATACCGTAACCATTCTTGGTGGTGTACACCCGACATTCATGTATGAAGAGCTGCTTGGCTGCTCTGCTGCCGTTGACTATATCGTCATCGGCGAGGGTGAAATTACGCTCCGGCATCTGCTGGAACTGCTGGAGGCCGGGGGGAGCCCGGAAAATGTTGCCGGTATCGCCTTTCGACGGGATGGAGCGATTGTAAAAACCGCCAGACGCAGCTTGATGGCATCCATTGATGATCTCCCGGTTGCATGGGATCTTCTCGACTGGGACGACTATTACAGCCTGGTGATTCCCGCCTCCCGCATGGCAGCGATCAACACCTCTCGCGGCTGCTCTCATGACTGCACATTCTGCTCACAACAAAAGTTCTGGGAGAAGAGCTGGCGGCCCCGTGACCCTCAGAAGGTGGCGGACGAGCTGGAATATCTTTACACCACGCACCGCGTAAATGTTTTTTTGATCACCGACGAGCACCCAACCAGAGATAGGGAGCGTTGGCAGACTCTCCTCGATGCTGTCATAGCGAGGGATTTGCCGATTCACCTGATGATCGAAACCAGGGCTGCGGATGTCATTAGGGACAGGGACATCCTCCGGAAATACCGCAAAGCGGGGATCATCTACATTTCAACCGGGATCGAGACAGCCGAGCAGTCTACCCTTGATGCGTTAAAAAAAGATCAGGTTCTGGAAGAAACCAGGCAGCTCTTTGATCTCCTTCGCGAGCAGGAGATAGTGTCCGAGGCATCTTTCATGGTCGGTTACCCCGGTGAGACCCCCGACAGCATAAAAAAAACCATGCAACTGGCCCAGCAGTACAACCCGGACATTGCGAATTTTTTTACCTTCACCCCCTGGCCGTACGCAGACGGGTACGATACCCTCAAACCGCTGATTCAAACCCGTGACTATCGCAAATATAATATGGTTGACCCAGTTATTGAACCGCATAACATGAGTATTCTTCAGATTGAAGTAGCGATAGCAGATGGCTACCGTCGCTTTTACATGGGCAAGATCATGGAATATATGACTA
>CAIMXI010000451.1 GCA_903845365.1 uncultured Geobacteraceae bacterium
AATGATCAACGCCGTATCCTCATATTCGTCCCGGGCATTTACATCTATTCCTGCTGTGAGTAGCAGTTCCCGTAACTGTGTGAGCTGGCCATATTTTGCGGCATGCATCACCATTTTCACGCTGTCTGATGTAGTCATAATCCCCCCCCTCACTTTTCATTCGCCACTATGTATGTATCATCTTAAATTCATGCGGTTTTTAATACACGGTTTCAGCACTACAGTCAACTGGAAGGTATGTGGACACACACAACACCATCATCCGAAGATATTACCATTACCAGGAGGCTAATAGAGGCAGGAGAGATTATGTGAATCAGGCTACTGGATCACATTATTGTAGGAGACGGTACTTATCTTTCTTTTACTGAGAGAGAGGTTTACTGTAGGGGAGAAGGCCGCTCTTGATAATATTCAGGGGCGGTCTTTTTATAGAGGGGTAGCAAAGACATTAGAGGATACGTGAGAGGATACGGTAAACAAAAGGCAAAGAAAAAGGACTTAAGCAATTAGGCCTAAGTCCTTGATTTTTTTGGAGCGGGAAACGGGATTCGGACCCGCGACTTCAACCTTGGCAAGGTTGCACTCTACCACTGAGTTATTCCCGCTTGCGAGGCTTCGTTGTATAGCAAATTGAATAATTGGTGTCAATGTTTTTTAGCACTCTGTCGCTATTTTTCAAGAATCTGCGTTAAGTCTCATCGACAGGAGCGTTCTGTAAATCGACTCCAACTGCAGAGATCTGCTACTCCAGGAATGCATATTGACTGCTCTCTCTCTGACTCTTTTAGAAAGAGATATCATAGCTTCACTGTCGCAAAGTGAAGCAACAATAGTGTCTGCCAACGCAGCACAGTTTCCATGCTCTACGTAGATTCCGGCTTCACCCAGTATCTCGCGGTTGATGTTACTTTCGAAAGAGACCGTCGGCACTCCACACGCCATATAGTTGAACAGTTTCCCGTTGGCCTCAGTTAGAGCCAATTTTGGTGAAACGGCAAGATCCCCGGCGCTTAGGAAAAAAGCTGCCCGCTCATATCGGATCCGTCCGGTGAAGATAATTACGTCATCGATGCACATCTCTACCGCCTTTCTCCGATATTCCTCGTCGGGAAATCCCATAAGCAGAAAGCGCATATCGGAGTATTTGCCCCTAAGCAGAGAAATCGCATCCAATAACAGATCAACCCCTTGGTAGCGATTGAACAGACCCAGATAGACAACCAGCTTCACATTATCCGGTATGCCGAGCTCCCGGCGCGCTTCGCTTCGGGGGTACGGGTGGAACACCTCGGTGTCTACGCCGTCAATGAGATTGATTAACCTTCCGGGTGATATTCCCCAATCAGTAACAAGCTCCTGTCGGCCCTGATCAGAGCTGGTAATTATGAGATCCGCCAGGTGGTTAATAGCATGCTCGAACCATTTAAAAATATGTGTGAGTGGTGATCTCTTATTTAAAAAGCCATGATTGATGGATTCCCCGGTCAAACTGCCCTGATAATCAAAGAGAAGCGGTCTGCGGATAAGGAGCTTGAGAAAATAGCCTATCAATGCTCCTTCGTGAAGATGAGCGTGAATGAGATGGGGGCGAAATATGCGGGCTACTACGAGTGACTTCCAGAGCAGTAGTATATCAAGATACGGCTTATGCCAGGAAGGGCCGGCTTCAAGTTTGTTGTACCACGGAATGCGCGGCGTACGTTCCACCCGCACCCCGGGCATATCTCGACCTATGTGGTAGGTAACAATACAGACTTCGTGCCCCAGCTTCGTCAACGCCCTCGCCTCTTCATATATTCTGACGTGGCACCCCCTGTCAGAAAAATAAGGGGTTGGGGCGACCATGAGGATGCGGAGAGCATCTTTAGACAAGATTTATCCTGTCTTTAACGACGTAAATTGGTTTTCCTTGCGACTCAAAGTAGGTTCTGGCATTAAGTTCACCAAGCAAGCCGAGGACAATAAACTGAACACCCATAAACAGTAAAAAAGCGGTCAGAATCAGCAGAGGATTTCGATTCATGCTGAAATTTTCAATTAATTTCATGTAGAGCGTCATTGTACCGGTTCCAGCGCCAGCCAGAATGGTATAAACACCCCACTTTCCGAAGAGTTGAATCGGCTTGGTTGAGTAAGCCATCAGAAACTTCACCGTCATCAAATCGAGAACAACCCGTAGAGTTCGGGAGATACCGTACTTACTTACTCCATGCAGACGGGGGAAATGGTTGACCGGCAACTCGGTTACTTTGGCGCCAAACTGGGAGGCCAGCGCCGGAACAAATCGGTGCATTTCACCATACAGATTTATACCGTCAAGAACCTCCCTGCGATACGCCTTGAGCGTACAGCCGTAGTCGTGGAGATGTACGCCTGTGAGGCGCGAGATGAGGGCATTGGCGAGCATAGAAGGAATTTTGCGGGTTACAAAGGTATCTTTGCGGTCGCGACGCCACCCTGATACGACATCATACCCTTCATGAATTTTTTCAACCAGACGAGGAATATCTGCCGGATCATTCTGCAGATCCCCATCCATCGGAATAATGATATCACCTTTAGCATAATCAAAGCCGGCTGACATAGCGGCAGTCTGACCAAAATTTCTGCGAAATCTGATGATCCTCAGGGAGACATCCTCATGCGCTAGCCTGGACAGCACCGTATACGAGCCGTCAGAAGAGCCGTCATCAACCATAATTATCTCATACGAGCAGCTCATGGATTGCAGCGCTGATTTAAGCGCTAAATAGAGCGCTTCGACATTATCCCGTTCGTTATATACCGGGACTACAATACTTACTTCCACGTTATTCTCCACCAGTTAACGTCGCGCAGAGAGAGATCGAACGTTTGCATAATCAAGCTCGCTGCGTGTTTTTTCAAGAAAATTTTCACCAAAACTTTTGATTTTCGTTATCAGAATAGAGCTGTCACACACCTGCTCCGGTTTTCCGCCAAGCAATCCCCGGAGAATACCCAGTCCGTTAGCAACGTGCATGAGTGGATATATTCCGATCAGAAACAGATAAAACAGACGCCCGCTCCTGATCACTATCCGAATGGAACTGAAAAGAGCCGAAGTCAGATATATCACGAGCGGCGCAAGCAGTAAATCATACTTTACTCCTGCCAACGCAATCGCCAGATATATGACAAAAAACAGTGGAATGAAACTGGGTACCGGATACTTTGAGGTGATCAAGCTCTGTTGCCCCCTGCCCCGCCCATACCCGAAGATCTGACGTACAAACGCCTTCAGGGAGCGTCGCTGACTCCGGTATACAGAAAAAGAAGGGTCATGAAGCAGTGTATAACCGGCTGACGTGACCCTTTCCAAAAATTCATTTTCTTCATTTGGATACAAACATTCGTTAAAACCATTCAAGTCGATAAAAACGGTGCGTCGCACTGCGAGGTTACAGAGGATAAGTTCCTTGTCAGTTGTCTCACGAATCTGGCCTTCTGAACGATAACGGTTGAGGACCACTCCGGAACCAAAGACTGAAGATAGGGCGGCTCCGAACAGCCTCTGCAGCGATGTATCATGTTCGGGTGTAATTGAAGGTCCGCCAACTACTGCAACCAACGGGTCATTCATTCCTGCGGAGCAGCGAGCAAAATTTTCAGGAGCTATCAGGGAATCATCGTCAAGGAAATACAATATATCACCTGCGGCCTCCCGCGCAGCACGGTTGCGCTGCAGGCTCGGAGCATTTCCTTCAGCAAGCATAACCTCATACGGCTGATCTTCCGGAATGATAGTTTTAAGATGCTCAATAGCCGCAACATAGCCACCCGGCTTGACAGGTATAATTATCGAAAACGAGTACATAGAAGCCTTATACAAAAAAAACCGGGCATACCCGGTCTGAAAAAACTTATATAATTAAAATCGTATTTTAGGCATGAGCTCAGAGGTTTAAGAACCACTGAGCTCTTTTGAATCTGGGCATTGAGGATGCTACTTTGCACTACCACCGTAACTATGCAGGCCTGAGAGGAGCAGATTGACCCCGAGATAGCAGAAGATCGTCGCGGCAAACCCAATGACTGAAAGCCAAGCGGTACGTTTTCCGGCCCACCCCTTGGTGATGCGGGCGTGCAGAAAGGCTGCGTAGACAAACCAGACGATTAATGACCACGTCTCCTTCGGATCCCAACTCCAGTAGGTTCCCCAGGCATAATTAGCCCATGCCGCACCGGTAATAATACCTAGTGTAAGGAGCGGGAATCCGATCATGATAGAACGATAGTTAAGGTCGTCCAGCACCTTCAGCGGGGGGAAAAGAGACATGAGGCCGCCTGCCTGAGCCGAGGTACTGGTACCTTCTATGGCGGTTTTGATCAGGTACATTATCGATATTCCACAGGCTACAGCAAATGCAGCATAGCCGAGAAAACAGGTAATTACGTGGTACAGCAGCCAGTTACTCTGGAGCGCCGGAACAAGCGGCTCGATGCCGGTATTCATGCCAAGCTGTGCCCAGGCCATAGCCAGCAGAGCAAACGGCACGACAAAGGCGCCGACTACTCGATATTTATAGCGAATGTCAATGTAGACAAACAGCAGGATTATCGTCCAGGAAAAAAATACGATCGATTCATACAGATTGGACATCGGCGCATGTCCAACACCCATGTCATATGACTCTTTCCAGCGTAGCGCTATAGCCACTGTCTGGGCAGCAAGACCGGCATACGCAATGAGACTCCCAGCCAGGCCTACCGATTTGTTCTTGCTGGCAAGAAAAGCAAAGAACACAACCGTCGAGAGCAGATATGCAAAGGTTGTTACGTTAAAAAGCATGGAGCTGTTCATAAATCAGGTAACCTCCGTTAGATTTTTACTTCCTGAAATTTTTCGGAAATATCTTCAAACTGCATCTGAAACGCAGCCTGGTTTTTGCTGGCATTTCCGTAGATACGGGCATGCCCCTTTGTAACAATAACCCAGATCCGCTTATGCGACATAAAAAATGCGACAAAAATACCGATCACCATAAGTGTACATCCAATCCATACCACCCAGACACCGGGGTCTTTAGCGACCTGCAGACCGGTATACTGCTTGGCGTTCGACCCTTCATAGCCAAAAATGAGGGCATCACCGCGCTGAGCGTTGACTTCCGGGAAGTTTTTAAAGGCGATGAAGGTAAGCGGAGCCGCGCCTTTAGGAGTCACCTCAATGCGGGCAGCCGGACCGGAAAAACCGGGTGCGAACTGGCGAACTTCCTGCGTTGCCTCCAGCAGTTTGAAGAGTGTACCATCCATCAGGGTAACAGGAACTCCTTCACGAACAGTCAGTTTTTCGACCGCACCGCCGTTTCTCGGGGTTACTGAAATGAAGTGTTCACTTCCTTCGCTGGCCTGGCCATAGCTGGATTGATAAAAAGTTATCCCCTTGTAGGTCATCGGTTCATTGACAATGACCTTTACCTTCGAATAACCGGGAACCGGTTTGCCGTTTTCAAGAACGGTCAAAATACTCCTGAACTCTTTTGGTGCGCCAGTGGTGTAAAAATCCACATTGAATTTTTCACAGAGCACTTCAAAGCCAAGCGGCATCTGTTCCCCATTCTGCTTTTGAAAGGCTTTGACGCTGGCTCCCTCAACAATGGTGACATAGCCTTTATATCCGGCCAGAGAGCCGATAATTGCCCCGATAAAAATGACCAGTACACTTAAATGGACAACATAGACGCCAAGACGGCACCATGCTGTCTTCTGTGCAAACAGATGATAATCGCCGCTCTGTTCCGTGATAACCGGTGCGGAAAACTCTTTCGCAAGAAAATCGGTCAGGCGTTCCTTCCACTGTTCAGTATCTCCGGAAAACTTCAGCTCTTTTTTCAAAGAGAACGAGTTACGCGCCCCCTCCCCAAGAACGAGAGTCGGCTCGCTGATGAATTTAAATACGTGCGGCAGACGCTTGATCGAGCAGGAAACCAGATTCAGGCTGAACACATACAGCAGGGCAATGAACCACCAGGAGTGGTACATGTCAAAGAAACCGAGTTTGGTATAGATCTGCAACTTGGCGGAACTAATCGTGGCAACATATTCCGGTGGTAGCGCACCCTGGGGCAGAATAGTCCCGATGATTGAGGTCAAAGCAAGGGAAATGAGAAGAGAAAGGGTCAATTTAAGCGAACAGAATAAATCCCAGACGGATGTAGCAAAACTTTTATCGGTAGTAGCCAATGGAATCTCCAGACAATTTATGAAAATACACACCTGATGGTTCGAGTCACTAAATCAAAAATTAACTTTTGGACAGTACCCCAAATTCTAAAAAAAATGTACTGTTTTTTTTGCTTTTTCATCATTTCCAATTTTCATTACAATGATGACTTTCATTTTTGCAACCGTCGTGTATACTCTACCGCGAATGAGCATTACTCTAATAAGAGATCCTCTTCCGCACACAGGAAGGGGATTTATACATCTGGAGGGTACAATGAACATTGCAACTCAGGCCGTACAGATCGGCCTGGAATGGGACAATCGAACCGGTGCCGTCACTGTTCCGATTTATCAGACGGCCACCTTCAGGCATCCTGGACTTGGCCAAAGTACCGGTTATGATTACAGCCGCTCCGGCAACCCGACCCGGCAAACTCTGGAAGACGGCATCGCGCGGCTTGATGGTGCTGCTCGCGGCTTTGCTTACGCATCCGGCATGGCAGCGATTGCCAACCTGCTGCTGCTCTTCAAGTCCGGGGATCACCTGATCGTGACGGAAGATCTTTATGGTGGCACCTGTCGCCTGTTTGACAAGATTTTCACCCAGTACGGGCTATCTTTCAGCTATCTGGACACCAGCAATATCGCTGAAGTATCTGCGGCAATCTTGCCATCAACAAAAGCGATTTTTATCGAAACCCTGACTAATCCACTCCTTAAATTCGCTGACCTTCGGGCGATTTCAGCCCTCTGTAAAAGCAATAACCTGCTGTTAATTGCCGATAACACCTTCCTGACACCGTACCTCCTCAGACCGCTCGATATGGGCGCTGATATTGCTCTCTACAGTGCGACAAAATATCTGGCAGGGCACAATGACACCGTAGCTGGACTGGTTACCGTCAAGGATCCGGCTCTGGCGGAACTGGTATATTTTCACCAGAATTCAGTCGGTGCCGTTCTGGGACCTCAGGATTCCTGGCTGACGATTCGTGGCATTAAAACTCTAGCCATCCGTATGGATCGGCAACAGGAGAATGCAGGACGCATTGCCGAGTGGCTTGCAGGACACCCCCGCATAACAAAAGTATATTATCCCGGCCTGAAAAATCACACCGATCACAATTTGATGGCACGCGACTCCCGTGGTTTTTGCGCCATGATCGCTTTTGAGGTTGACAGACACGAGCTTGTTGAACAAATTCTTATGAAGACAAAACTCATCTCGTTTGCCGAAAGCCTGGGGGGAGTCGAAAGCCTGATAACTTTCCCGCAGGTACAGACACATGCCGACATTCCGCCAGAACTGCGGGCCAGACTCGGAATTAATAACCTGCTGCTCCGCCTGTCTGTCGGGATCGAGGATTGTGATGACCTTATTGAAGATCTGCACCAGGCAATTGATTAACTGCGAAAGGCAATAGATTAACAACGAAAAGCAATAGAACGCGGAAAAGACGGATTGAACGGATAAAGGCGGATTAATAACGAAAACCTTTGGAACCTATTGAAAAACTAGACAGAATCAGGCTTAACTCTATTGAAAACAGCAGTTCACGAACCACAGAGCAACTGAGCAACAGAGAAATCAGACAATTACATCAACAACAGGCATAACCAAAATTGTGAATGATTTTTTTCTGGTTTTAACCTGAATTCTTCCTTGTTTTTGCTCTGTTGCTCTGTGTTTCAAATGCTTTTTATCAGATTGAATCGATTTTACCCTGAATTGCTTTGGTTCAATCCGTTTTTATCCGTTCAATCCGCCTTTTCCGTGTTCTATTGCAGCAAAATTATGATTCGATTCCGGAGGTTTCTTGAAACTTGCAACCAAACTGATCCACGGTGGACCGACAATTGACCAGCAGACTGGTGCCATCGGAATACCGATCTACCAGGTATCCACCTATCGCCAGACATCTGTAGACCAATTCAGTAAATACGATTACGCCCGTGGAGACAACCCGACTCGTGAAGCCCTGGAAGAAACAATTGCCGTGCTGGAAGGGGGTACGCGCTGCCTCGCCTTCGCTTCTGGAATGGCTGCCATCTCAACCACTTTGATGATTTTCTCCCCCGGCGACCATCTTGTTGTTTGTGATGATGTCTATGGTGGCGCCTACCGTGTGCTCTCTACGATATTCAGCCGTATGGGGATTACAAGCAGTTTTGTCGACGCTACCAGCCTGGCAGAGATTGAAGCTGCAATCCGCCCAGAAACAAAGGGAATCTATCTTGAAACACCTTCTAACCCTCTCCTGAAGGTTACAGACTTGCGCGGAGCTGCTGATATTGCGAAGCGTTACGGCATTATAACTTTAGTGGATAACACCTTCATGACCCCATACCTGCAGCGCCCGCTGGAACTCGGCTGTGACATCGTCCTGCACAGCGGCACCAAGTTCATCAACGGCCACAGCGATCTCCTTTGCGGCTTCGCCGTAACGGATAACAGTGAGCTTGGGCAGCGTATCCGCTATATCCAGAATGCCTTTGGCACCGGGCTTGGACCGCAGGACTCCTTCCTGACGCTGCGCGGCGTCAAGACACTCAAAGTCAGAATGGATCAGAGTCAGTTAAATACAGAGAAAATTGTGGCATGGCTGAAACTGCACCCACGCATAAGTGTCGTCCATTATCCGGGACTTCCCGAACATCCGGGTCACGCGATTCATAATGCCCAGGCGGATGGTCCGGGTGCAGTTTTTTCATTTGAACTTGATTCGTACGAAACGACCAAACGACTGCTGGAAAATTCACACCTGGCCGCTTTTGCCGTCAGCCTTGGTGGGGTTGAAAGCATCATTTCCTATCCGGCAAAAATGTCACACGCCTCGGTACCGAAGGAAGAGCGGGAACGAAAAGGGATTACCGACACCCTGGTACGACTCTCCGTTGGCCTGGAAGACCCGGATGATTTGATTGCCGATCTGCAGCAGGCTATTGGATAAGGTGTGCAAATAAAACTCAACGAAAAAGCATTCTCCGTTGAAGCTGGCCTAACACTCGGTGCTGTTGCGGAACTGCATAAACCTATTGCCGATGTCCTGATCCTGAACGGTTTTCCCTCCACACCAAACACAATTCTGCATGACGGCGATGAACTCTTCCTTATAAAACGTGGAGAAATTCCAGCGGAAGACGAGCTGGAAGGATTGATGGCGGCTCGACACACACCAGGCGTTCATACCCGCCTGAAACAGGCGGTGGTCGGCATTGCCGGCGTGGGGGGGCTTGGTTCTGCGGTGGCGGTTGCCCTGGCACGAGTAGGCGTTGGCAGGTTGGTGATAGCAGATTTTGATGTTGTAGAACCCTCCAACCTTAATCGTCAGCAGTATTTTACAGATCAGATAGGGCGCTATAAAGTAGACGCGCTGGTCGAAAACCTGCAGCGCATCAACCCATATATCACCGTACAGGCACATTGTACCCTCCTCACCCCGGATAATATTCCGCTGCTGTTCGCCGACTGTTATATTGTGGTTGAGGCATTCGACCGGGCCGACATGAAGGCAATGCTGGTAAACAGGGTTCTCGAAGCAATGCCGCAGAGCTGTATTGTCGCCGCATCCGGAATGGCCGGCTACGGATCTAACAACAGTATCGTCACACGCAAAATTTCACAACGCCTCTATCTGGCAGGAGATTCGGTTTCGGAAGCCAGGCCGGGCAGCGGCTTGATGGCACCACGCGTCGGGATCGCAGCACATCACCAGGCCAATCAGGTAGTCAGGATAATTATGGGAGAAGAAACTTGAAAATAGCCGTTGCCATGAGCGGTGGCGTTGACTCCTCTGTTACTGCTGCGCTGATGAAACAGCGAGGGCACGAAGTAATCGGAATCACCATGCGCCTGTTTGCTCCGCAGAGCGGCGGCCCAGGTTCAGCCGTACACGATGCTGCGGTTGTAGCCGGACATTTAGGCATTCCACACCACGTTGCCGACTTTTCAGCAGATTTCAGCAGATTGATAATCGGTGACTTCATCGAAGAGTACCGGGCTGGACATACGCCCAACCCATGCGTTCGCTGCAACCGCTACATTAAATTCGGGCTGTTGCTCGATACCGCTCGTGAACTGGGTGCCGATCTTCTGGCTACCGGGCATTACGTCAGGAAAACAGTTGACCCGGACGGAACCTGCCATTTAAAAATTGCTGAATACATCAGAAAAGATCAGTCGTATTTTCTCTACACTCTGACTCAGCAGCAGTTACGGCAGGTTATTTTCCCGCTCGGTACGATGACAAGCAAGGACGAAGTGCGGCGTCTGGCGCGCGAGTTTGCCCTGCCGATAGCGGAGAAAAGCGATAGCCAAGAAGTCTGTTTTATTCCGAATGATGATTATGTGGCTTTTTTGGAAGGGAGCGGAGAGTTAGGCTGCTCCGACGGCGATATCACCCACCTGAGCGGGCAGACGGTCGGCCGCCATCATGGTACGCACCGCTACACGATCGGTCAGCGCAAAGGACTCGGCATAGCCTGGAGCGAACCGCTGTATGTGGCGGCAATTGACGCCAAAAAGAATCTGATCATCGTAGGTGAACAGCAATCTGTGTATGCAGACGGCCTGCTGGCAGAAAAGCTCAACTGGATCGTCATGCCGGAAGTAGAAACATTTGCCGCAACCTGCAAGATCCGCTATCGCCATCAGCCGGTAGTCTGTCAGGTGCAGCTATTGGAGGGTGACAACTGCGAGGTCACCTTTGACCAGCCTCAGAAAGCTGTCACTCCGGGGCAGGCACTTGTTTTATACCGGGGAGATGAGGTGCTGGGTGGAGGCAGAATTGTGAGTGCGCTACATCGTCAATAAATTCACGTCTAATACGGAGTCCTTCCATGTTCGTCATACATTTATGCCTCTGCCTCTGCCTGATAGCTGCAACAGCCAGCCCTGTTTTTGCCGCAAATATCGTTACTTTTTATCGTGACGGAGCCCTGTTTCAACAGGAAGCCATCGCACTGAAGGGAGTGGTTGATCTACCGCTGGCTGCCGACATGCTGGAGAACACCCTCATTGTTGTTCCTGCCGCAAGCACAACAATTATCGGCGTAGAAACGGTACAGAAAGAAGCGGTTAACAGCACCGGGAAGGAGCTTGAAGCGTTGACCGAGCAGCGGCGAAAACTGGAAGACCGCTTGCAGGCATTGGACGCGCGTGAAGCGATCTTTACCACCGCTGCCAAATCACAAAGCGGTAAAGCACCGCGAAAAACTAAAGCAAATCCGGATCCGATGCAGGCCATCCGACAAGGCACCGACTTTGCCATAGCACAACTGGAGGCTGTTTATACCGCTCGCCGCAAGACCACGCATGAAATGCAAAAGATTGATACCCGCATTTCAGCAATCAGAAAGAGCAATCGACCGTCAACAGCTTCGCTGCGGATCGCGGTATCACCACAGAACGGTAAAGTGACAGTCCGTTATGCAACGGCAGAGCGTGGCTGGCAACCGGAGTACAATATATATCCTGAGAAAAACGGGACGGCTCGGCTCCAGCTTTCCGCGCGGGTGTCAGCTACTCTGAATGGCTATCAAATCCGGGTTTCGCCAGCCCAGCTTGCCGATTACGCCACCGCTGAAACAGTGCCGGTTCTGACTGGACGTGCGGTTATTGACACCTATCGTCTGCCACTTGTGGATGAACAGTACTCCGAAAGTGTGTACCAGCATTTTTCCGCCAGGATAACCAACAGTACTCCTCACTACCTGCCTCCAGGGGAGTCGGGACTGTACAGGGACGGCGCTTACAGGGGAAAATTCAGGTTTGAGGGGATTTCGTCCGGGCGAAGCAGAATGATTTCATTGGGGAAGTAGAGCAATAGTAACGCAATACTATCTCCAAAGCAGCCTGCTACAAAAAAATTACAGACCCGCGCCTTTTGATTTTATGAAAACTCCGTACTCAGAATCAGTTTTAAGGATATGGTCTGTTAACCAGTTCTTCAAAAACATCAAGAGTTCCAAGGATAGATTGAGCTTACCCTGGTTATAATCCCTCTTAAATTCAATCATGGCAGTACGAAATTTATCATGTTCCGCTGAATGCTGATCAAGCCTTGAATAATTATTATTATCCATCCACAACTCTTCCATATAAAAATGATAGGAAGCGTAATCAATTAAATCTTCCAGAACAGCACCGAGCACCTCAGAAGGCGCTTCCGCTGTGTAATCGTCATAGACTTTGTTTATCAAACTGACGAGACGTCTATGGTGATCATCAAAATTTTCGATGCCAAGTTCAAAACGGCTTTCCCAATCAATAAAAGGCATTTGATCTCTCCTTCAAATTAAATACTTGCCATCAATTTCTTCAATGCTTCTTCAGCCACATCATATTCATAATCAGCCACCGCTTTGGCGACTTTCTTTACTCCACCTGCCAGAGAGGTGCCCTTTATCAATGTCTGCAATTCATCGACGGTGTCGGATGCTTCGGTATCCATATCCGCCAATTGGGCGGCAAGTCGGTCAAGCAGCGGCTGCACTTTATCCATGTCCAACTCGGCCACTGCACAGCTTGCAGAATCAGATTCTCCAGTTTTTGTCGCGACATCGCTGTTTTTTGGCACGATCCACTTTGCAAGCGTAGCAAACATCTGTCCTACATCAAGCGGCTTGGCAATGTGATCGTTCATGCCGGCTTCAACAACCTTCTCCTTGTCCCCTGCCATGGCGTTGGCGGTCATGGCGATTATCGGTGTATCCTTGAACAACGGGTTTTTGCGAATCTCTCTGGTGGCCGTATAACCATCCATCACCGGCATCTGACAATCCATCAGGATACCGTTGAAAGCCGCATCTCCAACCAGAATATCGAGCGCTTCCTGTCCGTTGTTTGCCAGCACTACTGTCATTTCGGCATTTTCCAGCAACTCCATAGCCAATTCCTGGTTCATCGCATTGTCTTCGACCAGCAGAACGCGGCTTCCGGCAAGACGCCCCAAGGCTTCAGTCATATTATCGATCTTCTCATGGGGACGTGACTCCGTAGTGCCCCCCTTGCCAAAAACCTCGTCCGCCCCCTTCTGCAGCCCGAATCTGGCGTGGAAATGAAAAATAGAGCCTTTGCCAGCCTCGGATTCGACCCAGATTTTGCCATCCATCAACTCAACCATTTTTTTCGAAATAGAGAGCCCCAATCCGGTACCGCCATACTTGCGCGTCGTAGATGTATCTGCCTGACTGAAGGACTGGAACATTTTGCCGCACTGTTCAGGGGTCATGCCGATGCCGGAATCCTTAGCCCAGAAGTGCAGCATAATGGTATCTTCGGTTCTGGACACTGGCTCAACACCAAATACAATCTCACCCGTCTCGGTGAATTTAACGGCGTTACTGCCAAGATTGAGCAATATCTGACCAAGTCGCAGCGAATCTCCGATCAGCGCCACCGGAACATCTGGGGCGATCTCGATCCGCAGCTCCAGCTCCTTCTCCTCCACCTTCATCCCGACAGTATTCTCCAGATACTCCATGACATCCTCAAGGCGGAAGTCGGCGTACTCAATCGTCATCTTGCCGGCCTCGATTTTAGAGAAGTCGAGTATGTCATTGATTATGCCGAGCAGGTTACCTCCTGAGCGATGCACTTTCTCGATATAGTTGCGCTGTTTCGGGTTAAGGTCTGTCTGAAGTGCCAGATGTGACATGCCGATGATGGCATTCATAGGGGTGCGTATCTCGTGACTCATGTTGGCAAGAAAGTCACTCTTCGTCTTGGTCGCCTCCTCGGCCAGTTTTCTGGCCACATCCAGGTCTTCCAGGATGTTTAACGTAGCCCTGCGCGCACTGCCCATTGCAGCAACCTGTTCCTGCAGCTTCTGCGTTGTCAGTTCCCGCTCCTGAAAGGCGTCTTGCAACTGCCGGGACATGCTGTTAAACGCCTCCGAAAACTCACCCATAAACTCGATCTTATGGCCGTAATCTCCTTGAGCAATCTGTTTTGTGGTCCAGGTCAGATTTTTCAGACTTGCATGCAGGCTCTTTAAAGAGTGCCCTATCACCGTTTTTAACTTTGGGGTGGAGAAGTCGATGTCCCCACCACCAATCCGGTAGGCAATGCTAGCGGTTTCGTTATATTCATCGACGAACCTGTTGATATAGTCGACCGCCTGCCTGATCTCATTATCCGGGTAATCCTCCGGCAATTCTATCTTACCGGGGTTCTTGCCCTTTAAAATCGAATGAAAGACCGCCGTAATCCTGTCGATGTCTTCTTCTTTTACCTGAAGCATAATTTATTGTCCGTTCATGCCGATTTTACTTCGAAAATGAAACTTTCTGGGTTCACGGACATCCTGTCCGTTTTTCTTCTCGTTCCCACGCGCTGCGTGGGAATGCAGTTGTGGCGCGCTGCGCCACGAGTTGAAAATCAGTGCATATTTCTTGATCCAGCAGGAAAACGGTTTGGCATATATTTTTCGTAGGCCGGATCAAGCGAAGCGGATCCGGCATCGCTGCCAATGCCATCATTGTCGCCGGATGCGCTACGCTTCATCCGGCCTACAACTGCAAATACTCAATTTCATGCCGTGCAAAGATTATCACTCCGTCCCTACGGGACTTAAAGCAACCCTACAACCCTAAAAAGCTGTTGATCACCTTCTGCACTTCAGCGATTGATACGCTACTGTTGTTGTCCTGATCCACACAAGCTTCCACCGACTTCAATCCTAGGAACATATTGATGGCACTTTGCACTTCGGCAATGGTGACGGTTCCGTTTGCGTCGCAGTCTCCCGTTTTACTTATTAATGTGGTTATCGAGGCCGAACAGGTAGCCATTGCTCCGCCGTTTGTGCCGGCACAGGTCCAATCCCAAGGGCCGCTACCAGAGACGGCTGATGCAGTGCCGGTTGTACAAAGACTTGCAGTTGGTACGGTGGTTACTGCTATGCCGTTACTAGTGCCACAGACACCGTTGACCGGTGAGGCATAGATTACGTTCCTTGTTACGCTGCTACTGTTGCCTGCTTCATCAGTTGCCTTCACCGTGATCGCAAATGTTCCTTCAGATGGAATGGTGAGTTTCTGTGAGAAAGTTCCACCGGTTACGCTAGGTGTATAGGTCTGGTTGTTGAAACTGATCGATACCGTCGGGTTGGTTAGTGTGTCGCTGACGGTGCCATTTATGGTGATGCTGTTCTGGTTGATGGTGACATCCTGAATTGGATAGGTGATTGCCAGAGACGGCGTAGTGTTGTCGTATGTAACGGTTCGGACGGCACTGGATGAATTACCCGCCAGGTCGGTTGCCGTGATGGTGATGCTGTTGATGCCGCTGGCAAGGGTGATAGCTGCACTGTATCTGCTACCAGTTATGGTGGCGTTCACAGGTGTGCCGGTGTTGAGCGTGACTGTTACAGTTGATGTTTCGTTGATAGTCCCGGTAATGGTTGCCAGAGACTGGGCGGTCATGCTGTTGTCAGCCGGGGCGGATACGGTAAGAATCGGCGCCGTTATGTCCAGTGTGATGGAGCGGGTGTCGGTTGTTGTATTTCCAAGTATATCCGCGGCAACTGTTGTGATGGTGTTGGCTCCGGCTTGCATTGTGACTGCATAACTGAAAGTGCCGTTAGTGATCGTGGCAGTTGTGTTGTTGACCTTCAGGCTGGCGACTCCTCCACTATCTGAAACAGTGCCGGAAATATTCAGGGTGGCGTTATTCGTGATTGCGCCATCTGCGAGGGTTGAAAGCGCAAGTATTGGTCCTGCAATATCTACAATCACACTGACGCTCTGGGTAGTTGAGATATTACCAACATTATCCTTGGCCCAGGCGTACAGGGTTTTATTTCCTGCTGTAGTGAAGTTGTAGATCTTTGGAGCAGTGGCGCTCCAGCTACAACCGGTTGAGCTGTTAGTCTCGGTTATGCAGTAACCGCTGACGGCAATGTTATCAGTTGCTGTGAAGGTTGTTACCGGCACGGTTAGCAGTGAGCTGGTCGGTATAGTGAAGGCAGTAACAACAGGTTTGGTTACATCCGGCAGGGTGATCGTTGTAGTTGCGGAATAACTGTTAGAAATGTTCCCAGTCAAATCGTTTGCCCAGGCGTAGAGGGTTTTGGCGGTTGCGACACCGTCAGGCATACCGGAGAAAGTGTAGCTGGTTTGTGCAGGTAAATACCAAACACACCCGGCGGCGCTGTTGGTTTCGGTCAGACAATAGCCGATAACGCCTATGTTGTCAGTTGCCGTTAAGGATGAAACCGCAACGGCAAGTGTTGTTCCAGTGGCAGGGATTGTAAGCGATGTGACAACAGGTTTTGTCGCGTCCGGTATAGTAATGATTGTTGATGCAGAAAAGATGTTTGAGATATTCCCTGACGCATCCTTTGCCCAGGCATAGAGTGTCTTTGCGGTTGCGATACCGTCAGGAATGCCGGTGAAGGTGTAGCTGGTCGGCTTTGTAGTACTCCAGCCCGTTGTTGATACCAAAGGTGCTGATGCACTTTCCGTTATTAAGTAGCCGGTGATGGCAACATTGTCAGTTGCGGTAAGTGATGATACGGCAACAGCAAGTGTTGTGGCTGTTCCCGGCAAAGTGAAAGCAGTAATTACAGGTTTTTGAATATCGCTGAATGTAGCGGCAATTGTGTGGTTAGCAGTAACGTTGGTAATTGTGTAGCTGTTTGCTGTAACTGATGACAGTTTGTCAACGGTGTTGTCACTGAAGGTGGAAAGTTGATACCCGCTGACCGGCGTAATGGTACAAACAGAATTAGAACCGTAAGTTACAGGGCTTGTGCAGTTTAACGGGACGTTAGCGCCGTTGACGCCGGTCGTAACAGTATATGTCTGGATGTTGGCGGAACAATTTGCATTTGTTCCGCCATGTAGGCCACTACATGTCCAATTCCATAAGTTGCCAGAGGTGGTGGCAGAGGATGCTGTGCCGGGTTCGCAGAGGTTAGCTACGGGTGCTGTGGAGAATGTCTGGTTAAGGGATGTACCACAGACGCCGTTAATCTTTGCAGTAAATTCCGCTCCAACGTCTTTTGTCGCATCCATAGTAACGGTGCAAGTCCCGGTTCCGCTGCATGCGCCACTCCATCCGGTAAAAGTACTACCGTTATCTGCTGGCGTGGCAGTTAGTGTGACTACCGTACCAGAGGCGAATGCAGCACTACAGGTTACACCACATGATATGTTGGCTGGGGATGAGACGACGGTGCCTGCTCCCGTACCGCTCTTTGAAACGGTGAAAAATTCAAATGGTCCAGGTAACGTTTTAAAAACAGCACCCCCAAACGTACCGGCATAAGCTGACTGAGGTGTGGCTTGGTCAATCGCAAGAGAACGAACTGCGTATGTGTATGTAAGCCCCGTGTTGACTGCACTCCAGATGCTCCCACCATTAAGAGATTTGAATGTGCCTCCATATGTACCGGCATAAACGGTCTCGGCGGTAGATGGGTCAACCACAAGGGACAATACATATGTGTCTGTCAGTCCTGAATTGACAGCACTCCAGCTTGTTCCACCGTTAATTGTTTTAAAGACACCTCCAGTATAAGTCCCTGCATAAACTGTTTGGGAATTGGTTGGATCTATGACCATTGAAAAAACATCTGTGTCTATCAAGCCGTTATTGAAAGCCACCCAACTTCCGCCACCATCAACTGACTTGAATACGCCAACGTAGCTATCAGCAAAAGTTGTTGTTGCTCCCAAATATAAAGTCTCCGGGTTAGCGGGATCAATCACAATAGAAGTAACAAATGTATACGACCCCAAATACAGAGGATTGTCGGAGGGTTTATAGAGTCCGCGACTGGCATAGTCCCAGCTTGCCCCACCGTTTACGGTCTTGTATACACTACCTGAATAATGATCTAATGCTCCTGGTGTTCCTGCATATATAGTTTGAGGCGTTGATGGGTTTATCACAAGGGAAGTGATACTTTTGCTTGCAAACCAAGTGTTGGGGGCGACCAAGTTTGTTCCCATATTATTAATAGCACTCCAATTTGTCCCACCGTTGACGGATTTGAATATTCCACCATTCGTTCCAGCATAGATAGTCAGTGGTGTACTCTGTTCAATAGCAAGTACATTGACATTTGTGTTTGTAAGCCCGTTGTTGACGACACTCCAACTTGACCCGCCATTCAATGACTTGTAAACGCCAGCATATGTTCCTGCATATACTGTAAGGGGTGTGGACGGGTCAAGCGCAATAGTATTGATATTTGTGCCTGTCAGTCCGGTGTTACTGGCATTCCATGCACCACCACCGTTTGTGGTTTTAAAGACACCCCCCAAAGTCCCTGCATAAATATTTAATGGTGTGGCTGGGTCGATGGTGAGGGACCAGACTGATGTATTTGCAAGCAGTCCTGTATTAACTGCGCTCCAGCTTGTTCCCCCGTTTGTGGACTTAAAGACGGAACCATTATTTGCCCCGGCGAATAAAATTTGGGGTGTTGATGGATTAATGGCAAGGGTGTCGATGTATGTAGTTGTCAGCCCGGAGTTAATGGCAACCCAGTTCCCTCCACCGTTGATAGACTTGAATATACCTGCAGTTGTTACGGCATAGATCGTCTGTGTAGTGACCGGATCAATTTCAATAAACTGAACGTATGAATTACCGTATGCATCTGTCAGCCCAGTGTTGACAGCACTCCAGGTCACTCCACCATTAATTGACTTGAATACACCACCAGGACTTGTCCCTGCATAAATCGTCTGTGGTGTTGTAAGGTCAATTTTGATAGCATTGATGGCCACGCTTGACTGAAGACCCGTATTAAAAGCACTCCAGTTTGCGCCACCGTCAATAGACTTGAAAACACCACCGTCTGTCCCTGTATAGATGGTCTGGGGGCTGGCTGGGTCAATGGCAAGCGAACGGACAAAGGTGTTGGTCAATCCAGTATTTACAGCTCTCCAGACCATCCCGCCATTGATTGATTTGAAGACACCTCCTTTCTCGGTCCCAGCATAGACCGTCTGCGGGGTAGATGGATCAATTTTAAGTGAATGGACTATTTTATTTGTCAACCCTGTATTAATCGTGCTCCAATTTCCACCAGAGTTAACAGTCTTAAAGACACCTCCACCTTCTGTCCCCGCATAGAGGGTTTGTGGAGTAACAGGGTCAATGGCAAGTACCCGAATATCTCCTCCGTACGGACCATTTACTTGCTGCCAAATGGTTGCAGCGTGGGCATCTCGAAGGATAAAAGGTGAATTTAGTAGAGTAAATAGTAGGGGGATAGTAATGAACAAAATGATACTTTTCATCTGCGCCTCTGTTTATAACAAATTATATAGCGTTTTTTGCAAAAACTTGCGGTTTTGGTTAACTGGGGGATCCTAGCGCACAGTATTCACTAACTTTCAGTGTTTTCATGCATGATCCTTTGCAAAGGTCAACCGCATGCGTCCACCCAAGCTCGGACAGACAAAAGCCAAGTCAGGTGGTGGTGTGAACAAGCTCGGTGGTGGTTCTATGCTTCGAACTTCTTCGCCGTCACGGTAGTAGTAAAGAATAAGAAGGAATATGCCAGCCATTGCGTTGAGTAGATTCATCAAATTTGCACTCGCGAAGTGCTCGCCCCTTTGGTGTTTTACTTTGTTGTGGGCTTGCCACCATTCAGGGGTCTCGTTGTTCAGCCAACTACTCCAAGGATGAAGTTCCAGGCCGTAACGCGGTATTGTAACGATTGATCTCTCAATTTCGGGAAGGCAGCGACGCAGCACATTGCGATATTTTTCTATATTATCTACTTTGGTGGTACCATCAACTTGGTTGCAGAGCAGTTTTGCAACCACATCCACTTCCGATGCAGTAGCCAAGAAGAGATGAGCTATTTCTACTGAATACGTCCCAAAATTACTACTCGTGAATTCGACAAACCTCGACAACCGTTCAACGTCGGATTCGAGCGCTAAGAAATAATTCCAATGGAGCAAGCTCTTTGTTTCTGAAATTTCCATTAGTTACGAAAATAGTGATCATTCATTGGGAAGAACCTTTTTTCTCATTCCCACGCGCTGCGTGGGAATGCAGTTGTGGCGCGCTGCGCCACGAGTTGAAAATAAGTGAAGCCCCGTTATACGGCCATCTACAGGTTTTCTCATTTATACTTTGCTAAATGTGTTGCACGACAGTTTCACTTTTGCACAGTCGAGACCAATATTGTGATTCTTTTCCTGCTGGATACTGGGCGCAGCGCGCCTTAACTGCATTCCCACGCAGCGCGTGGGAACGAGAGGCAAACGCAAAACCGCTTGCGCAGCGACTGTAAGTATCTCAGACGAAATAAAATTACAAAAACATATTCAGTTTAAAGCGCCATGCAACGCCTTCATTGCAGTTTCCGGTTCTCGATCGAATATAGTCAACAATGCTACCGCCGCGCCCGTAGGATTGCGCCGGTGTTGCTCCCAATTTTGCACCGTCTTTACCTTTACACCGATCAAGGCGGCAAAGACCGCTTGAGAAAGCCCGGTTTTTTCCCGCACCGTCTTTGCATCAGGCGTTTCGGCGGTGAACACTCGGGACGGCTGTATCTCACCTTTGGCAATAGCAACAGCCTCTTTCATGCTCTGATGAAGTTGATCGAAAAGTATCTTATCCATGACGTTCCAGCTCCTTTACTAATGCCTTGAGTAGAGCTGTCTGCTCCGGTTCAAGGTTTTCTTTCTTTGCCTTGGTATATGCCAGCAGCATATAAGTTTTGTGTTTGGATGTTTGCCAGTAGTAAATCAACCTTGCTCCACCGCGTTTGCCTGTGCCGGGGAGGGCAAAGCGAAGTTTCCGAATCCCGCCACCTCCCGGAATCAGGTCGCCTGCTTGCGGATTTTTGGCTATATCGTCTTGCAGTAAACGATAGCTGTCATCCGGTAACAGTTCGTTTATCAGCTTGGTGAATACCTGCGTCTCAATAAATTCCATGTTATCCTCATTATCCGCCATTGGCGGATAATGTCAAGAATAGTTTCTAGTTCCCACGCGCTGCGTGGGAATGCAGTTGTGGCGCGCTGCGCCACGAGTTGAAAATCAGTGAAGCCACATTATACGGCCATCTACAGGTTTTCTCATTTATACTTTGCTAAATGTGTTGCACGACTGTTTCACTCTTGCACAGCGAGACGCAAACATTCTGATTCTTTTACTGTTGGATACTGGGCGCAGCGCGCCATATCTGCATTCCCAAGCAGTGCGCTCATCGTTATACATAAGACTGAGGCTCTTGCAAAAAGTCATTCCGGCACGTTTTTGGCCGGAATCCAGTTTCTAACTGCCTGAAAATCTGGATCCCGGATAGAAGCCTTCCGGGAAGACAATCTTTTTGCAACAGGCTCATAAGTCTGTAACAGACTCACTTATATGATGGCTTTTCCTGGGAGCGCGGACATCCTGTCCGTATTCGGGTGTCTTTTTTGCCCGAATAAGTTTTTGACTTCAAAAGTGATTCAAGCGATACACCCGCTTGAATACGGACAGGATGTCCGTGTTCCCAGGAATGTCTGCCATTTGAAGACAAACTTGTGTATAACGATGAGAGCAGCGCGTGGGAACGATAGGCAAACTTAATATGCCATCGATCGGATTATTCACGATTGCGGAACATTTGGTGTCAGGCTGCCAAGATTGCAAGTTAATTAAAAATCATCTTCAGGCAGACTTTATCTCTCCCAGGCTCAAGCCAGTCGCCTGTATTATTATATCAATCGCGACGCCTGCGAGCTTCAGATTACGGGCAACTTCTATATTTCGTTTCTCAATCCCCTTCTCAATCCCTATCGCAATCCCCTTCTCAACACCTTCCATTACTGCTGTTTTACTGGAACTCTCAGCGATACGACGATCTTTGATAAAATGCTCAAATATATCACGCTTTTCTTTTGACAGCTTCAGAATATCAAGTTCTTTAGCCGCTTTTCGTAGACCTTTGGCGCTAAAACCGTCTGGTATTTCTGAGCTCTTCAGGAAATAGATCCACTCATCCAGAGAATCTTTGGCTAAACCATCAAAATCATTCACCTTCAAGATATAGTATTCTGGATAAATGTCGGCAACATTGATAATTTCCGGAAGGTTCTTCTTCTGAACGGAGGAGAGTCTCAGGATATCATGCTTATGAATACCTCTGAATTCGTTGACTCCCTTATAGATGTAGTCTTCACCCTGACCCAGGTCAAAGTAGACAATGTTGATCGATATTACTTTCCGCACCTGATGGTAATCAAAGCCGGATACCATATAATCCGTTATCAGTTTGCTCGCGCCGTAAAGCATCCGGTGGAAGTAATCAAACTGCCCTTCGACCTGAAGCTCAATCAGGATAAGTTCGCCAGCAGCGGCTTCGGCCAGCAAATCCACGCGATTGGATTTATCGTCGCAGGTTTGTTTGTTGCCCTCGCTTTCGAGGATGTTTTTTATCTTTATCTCCTGCAACAAAAGCTCTGAAAAAAACCCCTCCAATATTTCAAAATTGGCCTTGTTACGCAGCAGATTCTTCAATGCCCAATCAAAACTGACAAGCTGTCTCTTCATTGGTTGACTCCTGTATTTTGTCCGTTCATGCCGGTTTTACTTCGAAGCGGCAAACCCTGTCTCCAGAGCACCAGCAATCCACTTCCTTGACATCGAATTTTTTACCGGAAAATTCAAATAGAATCCCTGCAATGAAACCTTCGTCGTAGGTGCAGATTGTTTCATCAGAAATAGGCAGACCAGAACAATCCAGGTCTTCGGCAACTGTCAGAGTAAACTCCATTTTTTCAAAGTCGGCCGATTCGACTCTCAATATTCCGATTTTCAGAGTAGCCAGAAGATCCTGCAACTCTTTGACAAAGAGGTTGAAATCGCTCTTCTCTTTGATCAAATTCTTAAACAGTTCCTTGCCAGCCAGCTCTCCCGCTTTGTAATATATTTTTTCAGCGGTTTCGGTGTCGAACTCCTGAATAATAACGTCCCGCAGCGTAAACTGCATGAGCCGGTAGACCGCCACATCCATTGTTCCACCAAGATTCGGTCGGCCAGCCGCGATATCCCCTATCATGCTCCAATCAAACATCGCCTCGTCTCTTTCTTCTTTAAACATGGTATTCTCCTTTTCCTGTATTAGTGATGCGGCAATTTCAAAATAACCATTTTTGTATAAATTCACTACGGCTCAGAGCCACAACCAAGGAGGCAGGTCATAAGAAAGTCTATCACATTTGTTGGTACGGATGAGATCATACCCGTTGACGGAAATCTATATTCATAAATTTAAAAATACAAGGCAAATTATCTTCTGCCGGATCAGTCGAGTGATTAGCTGCCGGAGAGGTTGAGAAAATATGAAACATGGTTGGAGCGGAGTATGGTTTTGGCGGGGTGGAGATGCAGTAGGATTTCACATATCTCCAGCATTAGTTGTCGTAGCATGGAACTGTTTATCACATACTCACGCGGATTGTGCAGCTCTGATCAGTGTTCGCTCGTGCAAAATCCTGGCATAGTCAATTTCGCGCATGACCCCTTTCACATCAGCCGGAACATCACTCTGCTCAAAGAGTCCGGTCAGTTCGGAGGTTACGCTCAGTTTGCCGGTTGAATACAGCTTCCATATTTCACGCCCGTAATCTGTCGATAGCAGTTCAGGAGCAAATCGCCCGAAATAGGCGGTGATATTTGCAACATCACGTTCAAGCATGCTGCGGGCGTTGTTATTTTTTGAAGCATTAATCGCCTGAGGCAAGTCGATTATCACCAGTGCGGCTTGATCAACAAGCACATTGTACTCTGACAGGTCTCCATGGATAATTCCGGCACAGAGCATCACAACAATATTTTTGATCATTTCATGATGATATTCGCGCGCCTTCTCTCCAGTTAACCTGATATCGTTTAGTCTTGGAGCAGGATTCCCGTCGGCACCTTTCACTAATTCCATCAACAGAATGCCGTCAGCGTAGTCATAAACTACAGGAACTCTCACGCCTGCTTCCGCCACTGTTCTTAGCGCATCCACTTCCGCATTCTTCCAGGCATCCTCTGTTTCTTTACGTCCGTACCTGGTGTTTTTTTGCATCGCCCGAGCCTGACGACTGTTACGCCCTTTGCGCCCTTCCTGATACTGTGCCATCTGACTGAAACTGCGCATACGAACGTCTTTGTAGACCTTGGCACAGCAGAGCTCTCCCTTTGACTGGACAACATACACATCTGCTTCTTTGCCGCTCATCAAACGGGAAACAACTTCATCAACCATACCGTTACGAACAAGTATTTCAAAACATTCCGGAGTTTTCATAGATAGTGTCCAAACCTGTTACTCTCGTCATACATTAAATGAAAGGCCCGATGTAGTGCACCGGGCCTTCCTAAAAACAGCTTACAAGTTATATTACTGGGCGCTGGCGGCCAGAGCCTTCTCATAACCGATGCTGAATGCTTTCCTGTTCAGTTCAATAAAAGCCTCCGGTACGCTTGAGAGCACTGCTTTTTCGGCATTTTCACGACTTACCTGACCTGTCAGGGCAACCATTGCACCAAGAGCGACGATGTTGGCAACTATCTCACGACCAACATCATTTTTTGCAGTATTGATAATCGGGAAAGAAATCGTCCTGAAATTGCCTGGTGGCACAATTTTGACCAAGTCAGAGTCAAGAAGCAGAACGCCCCCTTCTTTTAGGTCATGCGAATATTTGTTAGCGGCTTCCTGAGTCATTGCGAGCAGCGCGTCGCACGCTGTTACTTTCGGATAGTCAATCGGGCCGTCAGAAATAATTACTTCTGATTTTGATGCTCCGCCACGTGCTTCCGGACCATAACTTTGCGACTGTACGGCCTGCTTCCCTTCATAAATAGAAGCGGCTTTGGCCATAATAATTCCGGCGGTGATGAGACCCTGCCCACCTGAACCGGAAAACCTGAGTTCATATCTTGACATGAATATATCGCTCCTTTTCCTGTAATTGTTACTTTGAAGCCTTGGCACGCTCTATAACTTTTGCGTACTCGGCAGTATACTCAGGCTTGGTCACGTCCTTGTAGAGAACACCGGTAAGAACCTTGCCCTGCAGTTGTTCGGCAGTCATTTTTTCTGCGGCTTTAACCGGCACGGCAATCTCTTTCAGGCGGTTCATCATCTCGACAACCGACTTGAATTTGTTACGACGGCCATATGTTGTCGGGCAGTCATCGAGGATCTCAACAACCGAGAAACCTTTATGCTGAACTGCCTCTACGATCAATTTATCAATCTGGTTGGCATGGAATGCCGTGCCACGGGCAACAAAAGTAGCACCGGCACCTTTTGCCAGTTCTACGATATCAAAGCAAGGATCCGGGTTACCATATGGTGTAGTTGACGCTTTGTGACCGGTTGGTGTACAAGGGGAAAACTGGCCGCCGGTCATGCCGTAGATGTAATTGTTCATGATGATGTAGGTCATGTCGATATTGCGGCGACATGCGTGAATAAAGTGGTTACCACCGATTGCGGTTCCGTCGCCGTCGCCACCAACCAGAATAACATTCATTTCCGGTCTGGCCATTTTTAAACCGGTTGCAAATGCAGCGGCGCGACCATGCGCTGTATGGAGAGTACAGCAGTCAATATAACCTGGAAGACGAGAAGCGCAACCGATACCGGAGAGAATAGCGGTCTCTTCTTTTTTCAACTTCAGGGTATCCATTGCACGGATAAGACCCTTCATAACGATGCCGTGACCGCAACCAGGACACCAGATGTGAGGCAACTTGCCTGGGCGAAGCCATTTTTCATATTCAAATGCCATGTTATATAACCTCCTTAATCTTAGCAAGGATCTGATCCGGATTGATCGGTTCACCATCAACACGGAAAATTCCGAGAACCGGAACCTTGCCCTGCGCACAACGCTCAAGTTCAAGTGAACACATCCCGAGGTTCATCTCCGGAATAACGATCCCTTTGACCTTACCTGCCAAAGCCTTGATCTGTTTATCAGGGAACGGCCAGAAAGTTTTTATTCGGAACATGCCTGCTTTGATACCCTGCTCACGGGCAATATTGACCGCATAACGCGCCGAGCGGGAAGTACATCCGTACGCAACAACTGCAACGTCGGCATCGTCAAGCAGATACTCTTCAAACTCAACGATGTCATCTGTGTTTGCAACAACCTTACGAACCTGACGTTCTTCCTCAGCCTGAACAATCTCGGCCTTGGTGGTTGGGAAGCCGTCCTGCATCTTGTTGAGTCCGGTAACGTGGAACTTATAGCCTGAACCAAAAGTGGCTAAAGGGGGCACATCGCCGAAGCTTGTGTCGTATGGTTTGTACTTTTCAGGTGGTACCGTCGGAGCTTTACGCGGAATGACTTCAATTTCGCCCGGTTCGGGAAAAACGATACGTTCACGCATATGAGCTACGATTTCGTCGGGCATAACCAAAACCGGGGTACGATATTTTTCGGACAGGTTGAAGGCACGAATTACCATTTCATACGTTTCCTGAACGGAAGCCGGAACGAGGCAAATGGCAGGATGGTCACCATGTGTTCCCCATTTGGCGCACATAACATCAGATTGGCTGGGACCGGTAGGCATACCGGTCGAAGGACCGCCGCGCATAACGTTGTATACAACGCATGGGATTTCGGCGATGCAGCCGTAGCCAATAAGTTCCTGCTTCAAAGAGAGGCCGGGGCCTGAAGTTGAGGTAAGTGCTTTAGCTCCGGCAAGCGCGCCGCCAAGAATTGCCGCCATGGCAGCAATTTCGTCTTCCATCTGCAAAAACGCTCCACCGGTTTTAGGCAGTTCTATGGATAGAACCTCTGAAACCTCTGTTGAGGGGGTAATAGGGTAACCTGCAAAGAAGTCGCAACCGGCGTATAATGCACCATATGCGGCAGCTTCATTACCCTGAAGAAACGCTACTTTTTTGGACACTGTTCATTTCCTCCTGTAAATTTAATCGGTTATGACTTTAATAGCGAAGTCAGGACAACGCAGTTCACACTGCATACATTTGATGCAGGCTTCAAGATTCTTGACAGAGACATAGAAGCCTTTCATTTCAAGCACATCTTTGGGGCAAAATTCAACACAGATATGACACCCCTTGCAGTACTTCTCGTTAATCTCAATTATTGGCAATGTTTTTTCCATCTTAGAAAGACTCCTTTATTCCGAAATAAAAGGTGGTAAATACAGGCTCCAAAAAGTAGCAAAAGAAGGGCGCATGCTCCACCCTTCTTTTGCGGACTTCCAGAGACCTGGAATAGTAAACTATTTCATGCTACCTACTAGATCTTTAACCGCTGCAACCGATTTATCCATCATTGCCTGCTCAGCAGCATCAAGCTTGAACTGGATTATATTTTCAACACCTTTTTCGCCAAGGACAGCAGGTACGCCTACGTAAAAACCGTTGACACCGAACTCACCCTGAAGGAAGCAGCAGGTAGGGAGAACGCGTTTCTGATCTTTCAGAATCGACTCGGCCATTGCGATGGCTGAAGAGGCGGGAGAGAAAAATGCAGAACCGGTTTTAAGCAGGGCTACAACTTCACCGCCGGCACCACGGGTACGTTTAACCATGGCATCCATAACTTCTTTCCCCTTCTCTGCGCCGTATTTCTGCTCGAGAAGCTCGGTAACAGGAATACCGTTTACGCTTGCATAACGGACCAATGGCACCATGTCGTCACCGTGACCACCAAGCGTCATGGCCGTTACGTCTTTTACAGACACACCCAGTTCCCAGGCGATAAAGCTGGCAAAGCGGGCAGAATCGAGAACACCGGCCTGACCGATGACACGGTGATAAGGGAAACCGGTGATTTTCTGGCAGAGGGTAACCATTGCGTCAAGAGGATTTGAGATGACAATAATGATAGCGTCGGGAGCGTATACTTTGATTCCTTCAGCTACCGAGGTCATGATCTTGGAGTTGACTTCGATCAGGTCGTCGCGACTCATGCCTGGTTTACGTGGCAGACCGGCAGTTACAATGACAACATCGGAACCTTTGATGTCTTCATAGCTGTTTGTACCCTTCAGGTTTGCGTCGAAGCCGTCTACCGGCCCAACTTCGGCAATGTCAAGCATCTTGCCCTGAGGAAGACCTTCAACAATGTCAAAAAGGACAACATCACCTAGTTCGCGTAATGCACAAAGCTGAGCAAGAACGCCGCCGATCTGTCCGCCACCGATAAGAGAAATCTTTTTACGTGCCATACTTTTTACCTCCTCTTCTGTTTTTGTGTAAAATAAGGCAGGAGTTGAAGCTCCGGCCACTGCTAACCCTGCTAACTATTTATAGCGTCAATAATTGCGTTTAATGTCGCACTTGGACGCATCGCCTTCTCCGTCAAGATCGGATCAGGGTTGTAATAGCCACCGATATCCTGTGGACTACCCTGAGCACCGATCAGCTCTGCATTGATCTTAGCCTCATTTTCCTGAAGCTGCTCTGCAACCTTGGCAAAAAGTGTTGCAAGCGCTTTGTCCCTGGTCTGCGCTGCGACGGCTTCTGCCCAGTACAATGCCAGATAGAAATGGCTGCCTCTGTTGTCTATCTGGCCAACTTTACGCGCAGGATTTTTATTATTGTCAAGGAATTTGGTATTGGCCTGATCAAGCGTATCAGCAAGGAGCTGGGCTTTTTCGTTATTGAAGGTAGCAGCCAGATGTTCCAATGAGACTCCGAGCGCCAAAAACTCGCCAAGCGAATCCCACCGCAGATACCCTTCCTGAACAAACTGCTGAACATGCTTTGGAGCAGAACCGCCAGCACCGGTCTCAAACAGTCCGCCTCCAGCCAAAAGCGGTACGATTGACAACATTTTGGCGCTGGTACCCAGTTCAAGAATCGGGAAAAGATCGGTCAGATAATCCCTCAAGGCATTCCCTGTAACGGTAATCGTATCCTGACCTGCTTTTGCCCGCGGCAGGGTAAAGCGCATCGCTTCAACAGGAGACATTATGTGAATTTCGAGACCACTTGTGTCGTGATCTTTAAGATATGTATTCACTTTCTCAATCACCTGTGCATCATGACCTCGGTTCTTGTCAAGCCAGAACACTGCTGGCGCTCCGGTCGCACGTGCCCTGCGGACCGCCAGCTTGACCCAGTCTTGAATCGGCAGGTCTTTTGTCTGGCAACCGCGCCAGATATCACCCTCTTCAACAGTGTGCTGAATCAGCACGTTACCTGCAGCATCAACCACGCGCATGTTGCCGTTTGCAGGAACCTTGAATGTTTTGTCATGCGAACCGTACTCTTCAGCTTTTTGAGCCATGAGGCCAACGTTGGAGACACTACCCATTGTAACAGGATTAAACTGACCGTTTTTCTTGCAGAAATCAATGCACTCCTGATACCACTCGGAGTAGGAAGTATCGGGAATAACGCACTTTACGTCGTGCAGCTTGCCGTCCGCCCCCCACATACCGCCTGAATCACGAACAACTACCGGCATTGAGGCATCAATAATGATATCGTTACTTGCATGGAGGTTGGTGATACCCTTGTCGGAATCGACCATTGCCAATGGCGGCTGCTTTTTATAAACTTCCTGGATGTCCGCTTCAATTTCAGCCTGCTTTGCTTCCGGAAGTTTATTAAGTTTCACGTACAGGTCGCCCATGCCAAGATCCGGGTTGACACCAAGCTCGGTAAAGGTTGCCGCATGTTTTTCAAAAACATCCTTGTAGAATACGGAAACAAAATGACCGAACATGATCGGATCGGAAATCTTCATCATGGTGGCTTTTAGATGTACCGAGAACAGTACGCCCTGTGCTTTCGCATCTGCAATCTGCTCCGCAATAAATATGCGTAGTGCTTTGGCGCTCATGAACGCACCATCAAGGATCTCTCCTGCCTGCAGAGCCAGCTTCTCTTTCAGAACCTTGACTGCACCGGTCTGATCAACAAACTCGATCCGTACATTACCGGCTTCCTTAATTGTAACTGACTTTTCGCTGTGATAAAAATCACCGGCAGTCATATGAGAAACGTGAGTTTTTGAATCCGCCTTCCAAGCACCCATTTTATGCGGGAATTTTTTTGCATATTCCTTAACAGCCCGCGCCGATCTTCTGTCAGAATTACCCTCTCTCAACACCGGATTAACAGCGCTTCCGAGGCACTTTGCATAACGAACATTAAGTGCTTTCTCCGCATCGTTCTGCGGATCTTCCGGATAGTCCGGGAGTTTATACCCCTGCTCCTGCAACTCCTTGATAGCGGCTTTTAACTGTGGAATCGAGGCACTCACATTAGGCAGTTTAATGATATTGGCTTCCAGTTTCTGAGTCAGCTCACCCAGTTCAGCCAAAAAGTCAGGCATTCTCTGGGCTTCCGTCAGATAATCAGGAAAGTTGGCGATTATTCTTCCAGCAACAGAAATATCCCTTGTTTCAACGACCACGCCGGCTGCTTTAGTGAAAGCATTGACGATAGGGAGTAACGAGTACGTTGCCAGTGCGGGCGCTTCATCAATTTTAGACCAGATAATCTTTTGTGTAGTCATATAATCTCCTTAGTTTTTAATCAAAAAGTCAGGGACTCATTGAATAGAGTAAAACGGATTATTTCAGGTCTGCGAGGTAGATAATTTTTGATAAAACTATAAGTTATACCGATACTTACAGCCCTAGTAAAAATCCTGTATACATTATACAAAACCTGTTTACCTGTCAAGGGAAATTAAGAAAAAAGAGCGTCTGAAGGCATTTCTCGAAACAGGTAACAACGATTATTTCTGGCCATTTTTGACTGAATAGCGACGCGCTTCATCTGCATCGATGCGGCTGAAGTTTCTTGGTATGGTAATAACCTGGCCTGGCCAAAGTCGCTTTGGATCACGGATCTGGTCGCGGTTGGCACGAAATATAATCGGCCAGAGTGATGAATCGTTATAGATTTCTGATCGTGCCGAAATTTGTGGCAGCGTTTCACCGCGTCGCACAGTATATGATCCAGGCAAGACAGGGATCGGCATTTTGCTTTTTTTAACTGCAGGCTGTGCTGTTTCGGCGGCAACAGCTTGTTGCTGAGCCTGCCTGAGCAGTTCAGCTTCACTTCGCAGCCGTTGTTCTTCTTTTGTTCTGGCAGTAAGTTCTTCAACGAGCCGCTGTTTTTCAGCAGCGCGCTCGTTTTTTACCCGGCTAACCTCTGATTGAAGCATTTCAGCTTTCTGCAATGCCAGTTGATAATAGCTGTCTGCACCACTGTCATCTTTTCTCACATGGTAGAGAGCTTCACCATGTTCAAATGTATCCAGCAGACTGCGATACTCCTGCGGAAACAGTTCTGGTGCTTCGGTTCGCCCAAGTTCTTCAACATAAGGCACTGTTTTGCTACGCCAGGTAGGAACCTGTCCGGAGCAGGCCGTCAGGATTGCACTCAAAAACAGTATGCAAAAAACCTGAAGGCCCGTTCTCAGCATGATCAGGCTTGTTGTTTTTCAGCCAGTCGAATACCGAGTTCCCGGAGTTGCTTATTATCGACCGGCGATGGAGCCTCTGACATCATACAGGTACCCTTCTGAGTTTTCGGGAAGGCGATAACATCGCGTATCGAGTCGCTTCCGGTCAGCAACATAATCAGACGATCCATACCAAAGGCGATTCCGCCGTGCGGCGGTGTGCCGAAATCAAGAGCGTCAAGCAGGAAACCGAATTTACTGCGGGCATCTTCAACGGTCAATCCGAGCAGTTTGAACATAAGAGATTGAACCTGTTCCTGATGAATTCTGATGGAGCCGCCGCCAATTTCATTACCGTTCAACACCAGGTCGTACGCTTTGGCTCGACAGCGGCCAGGATCTGATTCAACAAATGCGACATCTTCATCCATCGGAGCGGTAAATGGGTGGTGAACCGCAGACCACCGTTTTTCCTCGTCATCCCACTCAAGCAGCGGAAACTCGGTTATCCATACAAAACGGTAATTATCCTTACTTATCAGTTTAAGCAGATTCGCCAGATGGTTGCGCAGCTTGCCGAGCGAATCATGGACTATCTTTGGTTTATCTGCCACGAAAAAGAGCAGGTCACCCTCTTCAGCCCCAAAGATAATGTTCATGATGGCAATTTCTTCAGCAGTAAAGAACTTGGCAACAGGAGAGTGCCACTCCCCGTTCTCGATTTTGACATACGCCAGTCCCTTTGCGCCGTAAATCTTGACGAATTCAGTCAGATCGTCGATCTCTTTACGGGAGAACTTCGCGCACCCCTTGGCATTGATACCTTTAATTATCCCCCCTTTTGAGGCAACGTCGGCAAAAACTTTAAAACCGGAGAGCTTCACTAAGTCAGTCAGATCGCACAGTTCCATACCAAAGCGAAGATCAGGATTATCGAGGCCGAAACGGCGAATTGCTTCGGCATAGGTAAGGCGTTCAATCGGCAATTGAACCGTAACTCCCTTTACCTCGGCAAAAACACGCGCCATCAGTCCCTCCATAACCGTAATAATATCCTCCTGGTCAATGAAGGACATCTCGCAGTCGATCTGGGTAAACTCCGGCTGGCGATCGGCACGCAGATCTTCGTCACGGAAACAGCGAACGACCTGGAAATACTTATCAAAGCCGGAAATCATCAAAATCTGCTTGAAAATCTGTGGTGACTGCGGCAGGGCATAGAAATGTCCCTGATTTATACGGGAAGGTACAAGAAAATCACGCGCCCCTTCCGGGGTTGATTTGGTAAGAAATGGGGTTTCCAACTCTAAGAATCCGTTATCCGTAAGGTATGATCTGGTCAACTGAGCGACCTTTGAACGGAGGATCAGGTTATTCTGCAACTGCGGTCGGCGAAGATCGAGATAACGGTACTTCAGGCGGATATTTTCATTGATTTCGCTATGTTCATCCAGCATGAACGGAAGCGGTTTGGAACGATTGAGAAGTTTGCACTCGATCACCTGAATTTCAACCTCGCCGGTTTTCATGTTCGGGTTGACAGTACCTTCAGGACGGAGTATCACCTGGCCGCGAACCGCCAGAACAAACTCGCTTCGAACTGACTCTGCAACAGCGTGCCCGGACGGATTTACTTCCGGATCAAATACGACCTGTGCTATTCCTTCCCGGTCGCGCAGATCGATGAATATCAGCCCGCCATGATCACGGCGGCGCAGAGCCCAACCCATCAGGATTACTTCACTGCCGACATCGGCAGCCTTCAGATCACCGCAGTAATGCGTTCGTTTCCAGTTTCCAAGTGTATCCATAGCTAAAACCTCCATTCCAGATTAGTGTAAAATTAGTTTATCAGCCTTCCGATATTCTCGAATCGTGGCATAAGTTTGTCGCGATCCCAAGACCAGTATTTAATAAAGGCAAGCCCTTTGATCTGATCTTTACGGACAAATTTCCAAAAGCGGCTATCGTAGGAACGATCCCGGTTGTCCCCCATTACGAAGTACGAGCCAGGCGGCACCGTAACAGGAGCAAATGTATCCCGAGGATTCATCTCTTTAGGGATGATCTCGTTTTCTTTATGCACTTCATGCGGATTTTCATACAGTTTGCCATTTACATAAACCTTCTTTTCTTTTCCTTCCACCACATCACCCGGGACTCCGACTACACGCTTGATAAAATCCTTGCTCGGATCTTCCGGATATTCGAAAACGATTACGTCACCCTGACGCGGGTCGCGAATCGTCAGAATCTTTTTGTCAAGAAAAGGAATTTTAGTGCCATATATAAATTTGCTGACAAGCAGATGATCACCAATTGCCAGAGTATCTTCCATGGATCCGGAAGGGATTTTAAACGCCTGAACAAGATACGTGCGAATTACCAGCGCCAGCAGGATGGCAATTATTATTGATTCGGCATACTCACGAAGCAGGCTCTTCTTTTTTATCTGCTCCTGGGGTGCCGGAGCCAATTCAGCCTGAGGTGAGTCCTGATGCTCTTCCATGCGGTTTCCTTTCAAAATAGAGTCGGTCAGTCGACCTTTAAAATTGCCAGAAATGCCTCCTGCGGCAACTCTATGTTACCTACGTTTTTCATCCGTTTCTTCCCCTCTTTCTGCTTCTCCAGCAACTTCCGCTTACGGGTGATGTCCCCGCCGTAACATTTTGCCAGAACATCCTTACGCATAGCCTTGACTGTTTCTCGGGCAATAATCCGGCTGCCGATGGCCGCCTGAATTGCCACCTCAAACATCTGCCGTGAAATCAGCTCTTTCATCTTTGCGACAAGGTCACGACCACGGAAATACGCTTTATCACGGTGCAGGATCAGTGACAGAGCATCAACCACCTCACCGTTGATCATGACATTCATCCGCACCAGATCACTCTGCCGGTATTCGAGGTGTTCGTAATCGAGCGATGCATAGCCTCTGGTGATTGATTTGAGGCGATCATAAAAATCAAGCACAATTTCGTTCAACGGCAACTCATAGATGATCATGACGCGCGTCGGCGTCAGGTACTTGATTTCGCGCTGCACACCGCGCTTATCTTCGCAGAGCGCCAGCACACCGCCGACAAATTCATTCGGAACATGGATGTGGGCAAGAATGAACGGCTCTTCCAGAAACTCAGTGCTTTGCAGCTCCGGCATCTGATTGGCACTCTGAATGGAATATACATCACCATTCATCTTATGCACCCGGTAGACAACAGTCGGCGCCGTGGTAATCAGCTCAAGCGAGAACTCTCGCTCCAGACGTTCCTGGACGATTTCCATATGCAGCAGACCGAGAAAACCGCAACGGAAGCCGAAACCGAGCGCCAGCGACGTCTCCGGTTCGAAGGAGAATGAGGAGTCGTTCAGCTTCAATTTAGCAAGTGCGTCGCGTAACTGCTCGTACTGAACGGTGTCTATCGGGTATAAACCGGAGAACACCATCGGCTTGACTTCCTTAAAACCACCCAACGGGACTTCGCACTGTCGATGTAACAAAGTTACCGTATCACCGACTTTGGCATCGGCAACATCCTTTATGCCGGCGATAATGAATCCGACCTCTCCCGCAGTCAACTCGGCGATTTCAGTCATTGCCGGTGCAAAAACTCCGATTTTTAGTGCTTCAAAAGAGCTGTTGGTAGACATCAACTGAATCTTGTCACCCTTTTTGAGCGTACCGTCAAAGATACGCACCAATATGATGACCCCCTGATACTGATCATACCAGGAGTCAAAGAGCAGCGCTTTGAGTGGAGCATCCGCGTCCCCGACCGGAGGGGGAATTTTTGAGACAATCTGTTCAAGTATCTCATGTGTGCCGATTCCCTCTTTGGCACTGGCAAGTACAGCATCGTGAGCATCAATGCCGATGATATCCTCAATCTCCTGCTTGACCCGTTCCGGGTCGGCTGCAGGAAGATCGATCTTGTTCAAGACCGGAAAGACCTCCAGGTTAATATCTAGCGCCAGATACACGTTAGCCAGAGTCTGAGCCTCAACCCCCTGGGAGGCATCAACCACCAGCAGCCCACCTTCACAGGCAGCCAGAGAGCGCGAAACCTCGTATGTAAAATCAACATGTCCGGGAGTATCAATCAGGTTAAGTACGTAGTCGATGCCGGCATCAGAGCGATAGTTAAGACGCACGGTCTGGGCTTTGATTGTAATGCCACGCTCACGCTCCAGATCCATTTTATCAAGGAACTGATTCTGTTTATCACGGTCGGATACGGTTCCGGTGTACTCAAGAAGCCGGTCAGCCAGGGTTGATTTGCCATGATCGATGTGGGCGATAATGGAGAAGTTACGGATTCTGCTGGTTTTCATGAATTCCTTTGCGATCAAAAAAATTAAGACTGCGAAGGATAAATAAAGATGGCTGGAAAGTAAAGCTAAAACGGCCATCTCGGCACAATCAGCAACCTTCTTGACAAGAAGACCGCCCCTCTGAATACCAGGAGCGGCCTTCTCTCAAGTTGAACCTGGCCCCGCCGGTTTAGCCAGGATCATGATCCTGCCCAATAATAATAAGTTCACTTCCCGTCAAGTACCTCGCGAAGCTTGGAAGCTATGGCAAACAGCGAGAACGGCTTCTGTATGAAGTGAACTTTTTCATCAAGTACGCCATGCCGTGAAATGGCATCGGCTGTGTATCCGGACATGAACAGGCATTTGAGCTGCGGATTGATCGACAGAATCACTTTCGCAAGGTCTGCTCCGTTCATTTCCGGCATAATGACGTCTGTCACAAGTATGATGATCTTCTGTTTGTACTCTTTGGCATATTTAACAGCTTCGTTTGGCGTACTTGCAGGCAGCACGGTATAGCCCAGCTCTTCAAGCATGGTAATGGTTGTATTAATATGGCAGGTTCATCTTCAACAAGCAGTACGGTTTCATGGCCACGCCTGAGCGGTTCCGATGATTCTTCCGGCTGAAAATCACCGCTGTCTCCCGAATATTTTGGGAGATATATCGTGAACGACGTTCCATTATTTGGCTCACTATACCGCACTTCCTTCCCGCCGTAAAAGACCAAGCGCATGCTCTCTCACAGACGGGAATACGTCGGCAACGTCCTGGCGGCTCTGCTTGGCATCGTGACCCCTTTCTGCTCCTGCTCTGCAGTGCCGCTCTTCATCGGCTTTGTTGAGTCAGGTGTACCGTTGGATGTGACCTTCTCGTTTCTCATATCTTCACCAATGGTGAACGAGGTGGCGCTGATAATGCTCTGGGGGCTTTTCGGCAGGAAGATCGCAATTATCTACATCTACACCGGTTTTGTTGTGGCCATTGTCGCGGGTATCGTCATAGGTAAACTTAAGATGGAAAAGTATATTCAGGACTACGTATGGGAAATGCAGGTCAGTAATGCCGAGATAGTACCGTTAAACTTTCGAGAGAAACTGAATTATGCTCGTGAATACACCCAGGAACTGCTGACAAAAATCTGGCCCTATGTGGTGGTCGGAGTTGGACTGGGAGCCTTTATCCACGGCTATGTGCCGCAGGATTTTTTGGCGCGCTGGGCTGGGCCTGATAATCCCTTTGCTGTGCCAATTGCAGTTGCTCTGGGAGTACCGCTTTATTCCAACGCCGCCGGAGTAATCCCCATTGTCCACGCCCTGATGGAAAAAGGAATGGCGATCGGTACAGTGCTGGCGTTTATGATGGCGGTCACTGCGCTGTCATTGCCGGAAGCGATTATTCTCAAGAACGTCTTGAAAAACCGGCTTTTAGCGGTATTCTTTGGCATAGTGACGGCGGCTATTATTTGTGTCGGCTACCTGTTTAACGCGATTCTCTGAGGTTCTGAATATGTCATCATCTGTTGACACCCAATTAACAGGTAAATGTATCGTTTCATGTTTACAGGTTTGAATTTCAGGTTTGAATTGACTTTTAAGATACCTTGTTCTACAAACATCCTCCGTAAAGGGGAGATTATATGAGTGATATATCTGTAACCTATAAAGATTCCGGGGTTGATATAGCCGCCGGAAACAATTTTGTAAATCTGATCAAACCGCTAGTTAAAGCCACGTCACGACCGGAGGTACTTGCGGACATCGGTGGATTTGGCGGTTTGTTTGCCCTTAACACAGCCAAATATAAAAATCCCGTTCTTGTTTCAGGAACCGACGGGGTAGGAACAAAGCTTAAGGTGGCGTTTCTTGCTGATCGGCATGACACGATCGGTATTGATCTTGTTGCCATGTGCGTAAATGACATAATCGTTCAGGGAGCTGAACCGCTTTTTTTTCTCGATTATCTTGCAACCGGAAAGCTACTGCCGGAGAAGGCGGCTGAAGTTGTGAAAGGTATTGCTGAAGGGTGCAAACAGGCCGGTTGTGCTTTGATCGGCGGAGAAACGGCTGAAATGCCCGGCTTTTATTCTGAAGGAGAATATGACGTTGCCGGGTTTGCCGTCGGAGTGGTTGACCGGGATAATATCATTGACGGGTCGTGTATTTCTGTTGGCAACAAGCTGATCGGGATAGCATCGAGCGGATTACACAGTAACGGTTACTCACTTGCCCGGACTTTGATATTTGATCGTTTAGGACTCACCATACATGACGAATTCCCTGGTTCCGGAGTTTCTGTCGCTGATATGCTTCTGACTCCAACACGGATATATGTCCGATCCATCCTCAACCTGCTGAAAGATTTTTCCATAAAAGGGATCGCCCATATAACCGGTGGAGGATTGCTGGAAAATGTTCCCAGAATTCTTCCGAAAGAGTGCCAGGCTCATATCAATATCAACAGTTGGGCGCACTCCAATTTTTTCAATGTGTTACAGAAGGCCGGAAACGTTGAGCGCGACGAAATGTACCGCACCTTTAATATGGGTATAGGTATGGTTCTTGCGGTCGCTGCAAATCAGGCGGAAGAGATTATTTACCGCCTGAAGGGTCTTGGAGACACTGCGTGGGTAATTGGTGACATTGCCATCTGCAGTACTGGTGAAGAGCGGGTTGTCTTGGTGGAGGAGTAAGTTATGGCAGGCAACGCGCTCTGTCGTTTGGGGGTACTGGTTTCCGGAAGCGGTACCAACCTTCAGGCAATTATTGATCGAATTATTGCTGGTGAAATCAGAGCTGAAGTTGCCTGCGCCATCAGCAACAGAGCTGATGCGTATGCTCTTACGCGCGCCGCCCGGCATGGTATACCTGCTATTGTCCATGAGCAGACAGCATTCCCCGACAGAAGGTCCTACGATGAAGCAACGGTCGAAATTTTCCGCTGCTATTCGGTAGAACTGGTGATTCTGGCCGGTTTTATGAGAATTCTGACCGATGTTATGGTTGACGCCTTTCCAAATGCAATCATGAATATTCACCCTGCCCTATTGCCGGCCTTTCCCGGCCTCCACGCCCAGCAGCAGGCGCTTGACTACGGCGTACTCTTCTCCGGCTGCACCGTCCATTTTGTCGATTGCGGCACCGATACCGGCCCGATTATCCTGCAATCGGTTGTTCCGGTTGAGCAAGATGATACCGAAGAATCTTTAACCTCACGCATTCAGCAGGTTGAACATCAAACTTTTACCGAGGCGATAAAGCTGTTTGTGGAAGGAAAAATTCAGATAGAAGGGCGTAAGGTTCGCAGATTACCGTGACGTTATCTCCTCAAGGGAAACAATATGCGCATTGAAAGTGATTTTCTTGTAATAGGCAGCGGTATAGCCGGACTCTCCTTTGCCCTACAGGCAGCCGACCATGGCAGTGTTGCCATTGTTACCAAACGTGATATTTCTGAGTCAGCTACAAAATATGCGCAAGGCGGTATCGCTTCCGTGTATTCAGCCGATGATTCGTTTGATGCTCATGTCGAGGACACGCTTGTCGCGGGAGCCGGAATCTGCCATGAAGATGTTGTAAGAATGGTTGTTGAGGAGGGCCCACAAACTATCCGCAACCTGATTGAATGGGGCGTAAAGTTTACGACCAGCGGCAAAACCTACGACCTGACCCGGGAAGGGGGACATAGCGCACGGCGTATTCTCCATGCTGAAGACATCACCGGACGTGAAATTGAGCGGGCTCTGGTCGAAGCGGTCAGACAACATCCAAACATTGTCATCCATGAAAATCATATCGCCATTGACCTGATTACCTCTGCAAAGATTAAACTGCGCCAGATGGAGCAGAACCGCTGTCTTGGAGCGTATGTTCTTGATATTTCAGGAGACACGGTAGTGACCTTCAGCTCTAAAATTACCATTCTAGCCTGTGGAGGCGCCGGAAAGGTTTATCTGTATACCTGTAATCCGGACATCGCTTCCGGAGATGGTGTAGCCATGGCGTATCGAGCCGGAGCCACAGTTGCCAACATGGAATTTATGCAATTCCACCCAACCACACTGTTTCATCCACTGGCAAAATCATTTCTTATTTCTGAAGCGGTTCGTGGTGAAGGGGCGATCCTGCGCCGACACGATGGCACCGCATTTATGGAGAAATATCACAAATTGAAAGATCTGGCACCCAGGGATATTGTCGCCAGAGCCATAGATAACGAGATGAAAACCAGCGGCGATGACTGTGCTTTCCTTGACATTACTCACGAACCTGCTGACGTTGTCCGCAACCGTTTTCCCAATATATACCAGACCTGTATGGATTTTGGCCTCGATATGACCAAAGAGTGGCTTCCGGTCGTTCCTGCCGCCCATTATCTCTGTGGAGGAGTAGCGGTTAATTTTGATGCTGAAACAGATATTCCCGGTCTCTATGCTATCGGTGAAACGGCCTTTACCGGTCTGCACGGAGCCAATAGACTGGCCAGCAACTCACTATTGGAGGCTGCCGTGTATGCCGGTCGCGCATTCCGGCATTCAAGCAGGGCTATGCCTTTATTATCTTGTGATCATCGGAAAATACCGGTTTGGGATTCCGGTACCGCTACTGACAGCGACGAGATGGTGGTGGTCTCTCAGAACTGGGATGAAATACGAAGAACAATGTGGAATTACGTCGGTATAGTCCGATCTGATAAACGTCTGGCGCGAGCCATGAGTCGCATAAAGTTGATTCAGGGGGAAATTGATGAATATTATTGGAACTTTAACGTCACATCGGATTTGATAGAGCTTCGTAATATCGCAACGGTGGCAGAACTGATCATTATCTGTGCGCAACAGCGCAAGGAATCGAGGGGTCTCCATTATAATCTGGATTATCCGTTCCTTGATGATAAGAATGGTAAAGTGGACAGCTTTGTGAAAAAACAGTTCTGAAAGAAGGAGTAACCGTGGATATCAATGAAATTCGTAAACGGATTGATCTTCTTGATGATGTGCTGCTTCGAATTTTCAATGAGCGTGCCAGATTAGCTCTTGAAATCGGCCATGCTAAAAAAGGGCTTAATCTCCCAGTCTTTGATCCGGCGCGTGAGAAACGGATTTTTAACCGCATGAAGGATGAGAACCCCGGGCCACTGGATGATGGGGCAATCGTCAGGATGTTTGAGCGTGTTGTTGACGAATCCCGGCGTCTGGAGCGGATTATGTCACATAAAGAAGAAGATTAAGGGGGAGCGCATATCATGTTGATTATCATGAAGACGCATGCCGCAGAAACAGCACTTGATTCTATAAAGGAATATCTGATTACCCGCGACTTTGATATACACCAGTCAACAGGAGCCAACCGCACCATCATAGGTGTTATCGGTGATACCGAAACGTTGGATGACCATGAAATTGAAATCATGGAGGGAGTCAGTCAGGTAGTGCGAATCAGGAGAGATGATTAGCAACAGGTTCCGGCAGTTATCGTCATGATTCGTAGATCCTCGGATATGAATGACAATTTTCTTGACACAACTTACTGGATAGTGCTAGATGGCAAATTCAATTTTGTTACTTAACTAAGAGAGAAAATTTGGAGGTGTAGCTTGGCTCATCATAAGTCAGCAATCAAGAGGATCAAACAGACTATAAAGAAAACTGCACGTAATCGTCATGCCTCATCGACGCTGAAAACATATATCAAGCGTGTTCGTGAAGCGGTTGAGTCAAAAGACAAGGATGCGGCCGTTGCCGCTCTTAAGGTAGCTATTCCTGTTATTGACGCAACAGCGACAAAGGGTGTCATACACAGCTCGACTGCATCGCGCAATGTTTCCCGCCTTACAAAATTGGTTAATACGCTTGGCTAATTTATAAATTCATCACTGGTTAAGATAATTTGTCATCCCCGATAACGATAACGGCGTTCGGGGATGACATTTTTTTTGCAGATAGACTCAGTTCTCCCTTGCCATATCAAATCGTCGGAAATATTCCAGACGGCACCAGTTTTCGACGTCAACCAGCGACTGAAACGCTTCACGAAAATCGTTTGTTCCGATGCTGAATACTCCGTGCCCATAGACAATTGCCGTTCCGGTAGTTCCGATTACCGGCGGGACGTTTTTGGCTATGCCGCCGGCACCTATTTCGCCTGCAACTACCGGGGTCTCTCCCAAATAACGAACTTTAGTGCAATCCTTCCAGCAGTCCGTAATGTGACACGACACTTTTTCCTCACATATCATGCTCATTACCACCACAAAACGCGGGTGACCGTGCAAAATAGCCCGACAGCCGGTTGTCTCAAAAATAGAACGGTGAGCAACCAGCTCGCTGGATGCGGTGATTCCGACCGTTGAGCTGTTTTCAAAGGGAACCGGATCAATGCAGCCGGGGAGTTCGTCCAGGCTCGATGCAGTCTGCGAAATATAGATCAAGTTGCCGTTTGAATACGAAATATTGCCAAAAAAAGAATCAACCAGCCGCCTCTGCACGGTATATCGCCCAACAGCGACAATCTCATTCAGGATGGCACTCTTTTCAAGCAAAGGACCTGATTGAAACAGAAGCCCATCGGCTGAAAGGGGGAGGAGCAACTCGCGGCGAAAATGTCCGAAAGCCTCCTCTTCGCCTGGAATCATAAAGCCGCATTCAAGAATATCTTCCAGATATTTAATATACGTCGAATGAAAAACCGATGACCAGTTGATATAAGCCTGTTCGACCGTCAATGCCCCGACAGCCATAATTCCTATACCTTCAACGATAATCCCCTTGCGGTTCCCCAGCAGTAAGGCAATTGTCTTCTCAAAATCAGATCCGAGTGCATTTTTGCGAACGATGGGAATATCATGCAGAAACGTCCTGGTTTCTGTGTCGCGGGGAACGACGGTCTGCTCAAGAGTGCCGGATCTCTGAATGAGGAATTCTGCAAACGGCAGCGAGGGTGTTGCTGCTACCAGGGCGAGACAGTTGAGGTGGGAGAGTACCCTTTCAGCCAGAGCTGCCAGAGCCGGTTCTCCCGCTGAAATCATGATATCATCCTGAGCAGCAAACGCGATCTGCCCAGACAGTGCAGAACCATCTGCAACCATTTTAGCACTGTATTTTGCTATCTGGTCACGCATCAGGGGATAGAGGCGGGAAGATTGGTAAACAGGATTGAACCGTCTGAAAGGGTTTCACTCCTGAAGCGGGCGGCACGATGACTGCTGGCGACAAGTGGTAATTTCGGGAGGGTCACGCCGCTGTCAGGAAGAAATGCTGCCGTGATGTTTTTACCGTCCTGCCAGGCCTCAAAGTGGAGATGCGGTCCGGTTGATCTTCCTGTAGAACCGGACAGGGCCAGTATACTCTCAGCAGAAACCTGTTGCCCCTCTGCGACCTTGATGAGACTGTTGTGGGCGTATAACGTAATAATACCATTGTCATGTTCAACAACAACGGTATTGCCGTACCCGGAACGGCTGCCACTATAAACAACAACACCGGAAGCAATCGCATTAACGGGAGTGCCGGTCGGGATTGCGATATCAACGCCATTGTGATGTCGCCACGCGCCATCAATCGGGTCAATTCTCATGCCGATTTTAGATGTTATCGTACCACCGACAGATGGTAGATGAGGTCCGAATATATTTTGTTCCTGCTTTTGCTGTGGTAGTGACGCCGTTACCGCTTTCAAGGCAATTTCATCCAGAGAAATATTGTGGCTCTTCTGTCTCTTAGGATTTGAACGCTTACCAGAGGCGGTGAAAGGCTTGTCGCTGATGATTACAGTGGCTCTCTTATCGCTTGGCGCGTCGGTAAAAGTTTCTACGCCATCGATTGTGACAAATCGGTAAATATCTGCTTTAGCAAAACTGTTTACAAGGCACAATAAAAGTGATAGAGGCAGGAAGCTGAGGCGGTGTTGTATTAACCCAAGTATAAAATTATGAAAACGGTGTGCAGTCAATTCTGCTTGTTGTTCGCGATTTTTTCTGATACTTAAATTCATGCAGGCTATATAACTCATTTTGGAAAATAGATCAATTCTTCTTCAAAGTGTCTTGAAATTAATTGACTTAATTGTTCGCAAATGTTTTTGCAAGTGACTGTTAATTAGGCAATTTGACCGCGTTGAGTTGCGCTGAATTCCAGACATTACTCCTAAGTAGTTAAAAAATATTCCATATTATATTTGACAGCAATTTGGCAGGAAGCTTGCTTCTCTGCACATGAAACTGTCACTGGTATCTGTAATAACTTAAAATGCGTTTTTTATTATATTAAAAATGAAGTGACAGGAGGTGCAATCGTGAAAAAAGTCGAAGCGATCATAAAACCGTTTAAGCTGGATGAAGTGAAGGAATCGCTTAATGAAATTGGTGTCCAGGGGATTACAATCAGCGAAGTAAAGGGCTATGGAAGGCAGAAAGGTCATACAGAGCTGTATCGTGGGGCGGAATATGTAGTTGATTTCATACCTAAAATCAAGCTTGAGATTATCGTTGCCGATTCAATTCTGCCGCAAGTGGTCGAAGCGATCGAAAAGTCTGCCAAAACCGGACGTATCGGCGACGGAAAGATATTTGTTACCAATGTTGAAGAAGTTATCCGTATCAGGACCGGTGAAACCGGAGAAGATGCACTGTAATTTAATACTAAACTTAGAGAGGAGTAACAGATGACACCAAAGCAAGTAGTAGAATTTGCAAAAGAAAACGGCGCAAAGATGGTTGATTACAAATTTATGGATTTTATCGGTACCTGGCAACATGTGTCAGTACCTATTTCCGAGTTTGACGAGGACACCTTTGAGGAGGGACAGGGCTTTGACGGTTCATCTATTCGCGGCTGGCAACCGATCCACGCCTCTGACATGATCCTTCTTCCCGATCCGACAACCGCAAAGATGGATCCATTTATCAAGGTTCCAACAGTATCCATTATTTGTGATATTTTCGATCCTATCACGAAAGAGGATTACTCTCGCGACCCGCGTAATATTGCAAAAAAAGCTGAAATGTATTTGAAGTCAACAGGGATTGGCGACACCGCCTACTTTGGACCGGAAGCAGAATTTTTCATTTTTGATGACGTTCGCTACTCCTCAACCACCAACCAGTCTTTCTTTGCCGTTGATTCTTCTGAAGGCACCTGGAACAGCGGCCGCGAAGAGTTTCCTAATCTTGGTTACAAGCCGCGCCACAAGGAGGGGTACTTCCCCTGTTCACCGGTAGATTCCCAGAATGATCTGCGTAACGAGATGGTCGAAGTGCTGCAGTCAGTCGGTATCCGTGTTGAGTGCCAGCACCACGAAGTTGCAACCGGTGGCCAGGCTGAAATTGATATGCGCTTTTCTTCATTGGTAGATATGGCTGACCAGCTTCAGTGGTTCAAGTATATCATTAAAAATGTTGCCTACCGCAACGGCAAAACCGTAACGTTCATGCCGAAGCCGCTTTATGGCGACAACGGTTCTGGGATGCACTGTCACCAGTCAATCTGGAAAGACGGGCAGAACCTGTTCGCAGGTGACAAATACGGCGGGCTTTCCCAGATGGCGCTCTGGTATATCGGTGGAATAATCAAACATGCCAAAGCACTCTGCGCTATTACCAATCCGACGACCAACTCCTACAAACGACTGGTTCCCGGTTTTGAGGCTCCGGTAAATATGGCATATTCAAGCCGTAACCGATCCGCTTCGCTCCGGATTCCGATGATGTCAACCAACCCTAAAACCAAGCGTGTTGAATACCGTACTCCGGATCCGTCATGTAATGGTTACCTGGCATTTGCAGCAATGTTGATGGCAGGTCTTGATGGCGTGGAGAATAAAATAGATCCGGGTCAGCCGCTTGATAAAGATATTTACGGACTCTCCCCGGAAGAGTTGAAGGATATTCCATCTGCTCCGGGTACTCTTGAAGAGGCGCTTAAATGCCTGAAGGATGACCACGAGTTCCTGCTGAAGGGTGATGTATTTACCCCGGATGTAATCGAGAAGTGGATCGAGTACAAAATGGAGGCTGAAGTTAATCCGGTTCGTATGCGTCCGGTTCCACTCGAGTTTGAGCTGTACTACGATATTTGACAAAATGGGGCATTTTGAACCAGTTAGAACGTTTTTGAAATAGAAAGAAATAACAAGATAAAACATATATTTATAGCTTGACTTAGTGCCAATTAGCCGCTAACCTTTGAGAAAGGATTAGCGGCTTTTTTAATTCCAGTCCTTCTTAATTCCTACGTAGAAACGTTTTATTCCTGATTTTGGGGCTTTTTAAGTAGGAAAGTAGCAAAAAAAAAAGCTGGTTTGAAGCTGCGTAATTATCTGAATTAAAGGCACAATATGTCATTTTCCTACTTAGAAAAGGGGACGCCATGCCAAGAGTAAAATTGACAAAGAACGAGATTGACACCAAAATCAAATATTCTGACAAAGGCCAAGTGATTTATTGGGACACCGAAACGCCCGGGCTGGGACTTGTTGTCGGCGCAAAAACCAAGACTTTTATCCTCCAGCTCGACGTCCGAGACGCCGACGCAAAGAGTGGTTATAAGACCGTTAAGAAAACTCTTGGCCGTTTTGGTGCCGACCTTACACTCGAGCAGGCTAAAGAAATGGTACGGGGCGGGGTTGACAGGGAAACCGGCATAGCTGTTTTAGGGCAACGTATTAAGCTCAGAATGGGTGATCCTGTCAGCAGTGGCGACAATGTGACACTTGGGGAGCTTGTCACGATGTACTTCAAAGAGACGAAACGCCGGGACGGTAAAGACCGCCGGGATACTTCCGTCACAAGGCATAAAGGAAACATCGAAAAAGATTACGCTTCATGGCTCAATATGTCGCTCAAAGAGGTAAACGCAATTCCCTCCGATGTTGTCATTGCATCATTTCAGCTCCAATCAGAAGGCCGTCCACAAATGGCACGGCTTGCCGCTGTAATGCTCTCAGCGGTAATACGTTAGCCGAGTTCGTCGAGAATGAGTACTTGTGGCGAGAGGTACTTTTTGAGTTCGATTTTGAGTTTACTGGCTGCCTGTGCCGCCGCAAGTGTATTGATAGCATCTACCGCTGTTGCGAAGAGTACCGATTTACCGGCAAGA
>CAIMXI010000452.1 GCA_903845365.1 uncultured Geobacteraceae bacterium
GCCATGGCGAAAGACCGCGAAGAGTGTGTTGAAGCCGGAATGAATGACTATCTGTCCAAGCCTTTGAAGAAGGACGATCTGGCTGCAATACTGGAGAAGTGGCTCCCTCTCCGTGAAATGCCTGAAGCAGACACCGGCGATGAATCCTTAATGTCAGACGGTGCCGGATCGATCGATGTGTCGGCTGTTGCGTCTATCATGAACAGGCTACAGTGGTACATAAATACCAGGGATGGCAGGGCTGAAAGATATCTGGACGATTATCAAAAAGAACTTGCCGGGTTGCCGGATAAGAATATTAAACATATAAAGACCCATCTCAAGAACTTCGATTTCGTAGCTGCATATAACTCACTCATGATATTTTCAGAAAAGATTGCTATCAACCTTACGTCGGACTTCACGGAGATGGCGTCATCCACGAAAACTGACTCTGCACCGGCAAGCGTACTTGTTGTTGACGACATGCCGGAAAACATCAGCCTGCTGAATGCAGCACTATCAGATGAATATACCATAAGAGTAGCTACCAGAGGAGCGGAGGCTATCGATATCTGCAACTCAATGCCTGTCGACCTTGTTCTTCTGGATGTGATGATGCCTGCCATGGACGGATTTGAAACCTGCCGGCAACTCAAGAGAAATCCGATGACCCGTGGCATACCGGTAATTTTCGTCACAGCTATGGGCGAGACCAAAGATGAATCCATGGGATTTGCCTGCGGCGCCGCCGATTACATCAACAAACCGATTCGTGCGCCCATCGTGCGTTCGCGGGTAAAAACGCACCTTGCCCTGTACGATCAGAAGCGCGCTCTGGAGCGTCTGGTGCAGGAGCGCACCGCAGAACTGGGTGAGACACACCTTGAACTTCTTCACCGACTCGGCAGCGCCGGAGAGTACCGTGATAACGAAACCGGACTGCACGTCGCCAGGGTCTGTCACTACGCACGCATAATCGCACAGGCGTACGGCCTCCCGGAGAGCGAAGCGGAACTGCTCTTCAATGCCGCAGCCCTGCACGATGCGGGAAAGATCGGCATACCGGACAGTATTCTCTTCAAGCCGGGTAAATTGGACAAAGATGAATGGGAGGTCATTCAATCACACTGCGAGATCGGCCACAAAATTATCGGCAACCATGAGAACAGTCTGCTTAAAACAGCGGGGACCATCGCCTTGACACATCATGAACGGTGGGACGGAACCGGTTATCCGCAAGGGCTTAAAGAGGACAATATACCGCTTTTCGGAAGAATTGTGGCTATTGCCGATGTATTTGACGCCCTCACCAGTAAACGCCCCTATAAAAAACCCTGGTCAATGGACGAGGCGGTTGAGGAGATAGTTCGCTGCAGTGAGGCGCATTTTGATCCGAAAATTGTGGAATCATTTAAGCGTAAAATCCCGGAACTCAGGGAAGTGCAGCTACAATTTGCCGACGAGGTTTGATAAAGGCGGATCAGGCTCTGTTACCATATGAATAAATCCGATTTTTCCAGCTTTTTCAGATTTTATTGATTTATTGCTATAGGCAGAGTAATTTTACTCAATGCATTGAGTAAAATTAGTTTATGAGGTGTAAATATGTTTCAGAGACCAATCGGGAAGAGTATCCAACAACGCCTCTGTGAACCTCGCCGCTTCATTCAGGTGCTGAGCGGCCCCCGGCAGACCGGCAAAACCACTCTGGTGCGTCAGATACTGGATACTGTTCCGCTGCAATCGCAGTACGCTTCTGCTGACGAACCGACACTTCAGGGGAGCGTGTGGATTGAACAGCAGTGGGAAATCGCTCGCATGCAGACAAAAGCGGACGGTGGTGTGCAGCGCGAGGCCCTGCTGGTACTGGACGAAGTGCAGAAAATTCCACGCTGGTCCGAGCAGGTGAAACGCCTCTGGGACGAAGACTCTGCCAAGGGAATTCCCCTGAAGGTATTACTGCTTGGATCCGCTCCACTCTTGATTCAGCGCGGTCTTACCGAGAGTCTTGCCGGACGCTTTGAAACCATAGCCGCAACCCATTGGCTGTACAGTGAAATGCGGGATGCTTTTGGCTGGGATCTCAATACATACATCTACTATGGCGGTTATCCGGGGGCCGCGCCATTGATTGAAGAGCGGGAACGCTGGGCCCGTTACGTGATTGACTCCCTGGTTGAAACAACTATTTCACGAGACATCCTGCTTATGTCACGGGTAGACAAACCTGCTCTGCTCAGGCGGATGTTTATGCTTGCGTGTGATTATTCAGGGCAGATACTCTCGTTCCAGAAGATGCTGGGACAACTCCACGATGCCGGCAACACCACAACGATTGCCCATTATCTTGAGTTACTGACCGGTGCCGGCATGGTCACCGGACTATCCAAATATAGCGGAAACAAAATCCGCCAGCGAGGTTCAAGTCCCAAACTGCAGGTTTTCAATACCGCGTTGCAATCGGCATATTCAGCGCTGCCGCTTGAGCGGTTGCTCCTGGAACGTGATGCCTGGGGCAGGCTTGTTGAATCTGCCGTGGGTACACACCTTCTTGGGAGCAGTGCCGGAACCGGTATTGAGACACTCTATTGGCGGGAAGGAAACCATGAAGTGGATTTTGTCCTCCGGCGTGGCGACACCATTGTCGGCATAGAGGTAAAGAGCAGCAGAAGCCGGCAAAGCATTCCGGGGATGGCGGCATTTATGCGGGCGTTTCCTAACCACCGTTCTCTGCTGATTGGTGGTCAGGGAATTCCGCTGGAGGAATTTTTCTCTAACCCGGTACGTGAGTATTTGTAATAATCGCAGAGTTTTGGGCGATTGACAGTTTCAACTACACCCACTCCCAAATTGGAATTGGACATCAGAAAAGGCATATTATGAAGTTAAATAGCGATCAGAAAGAACTGGTAGAGTTGTTTGTGAGGCAAGAGGTTCTAATTGGCAAACTATATAAACTTTTCTCATTCAGATATCCCGAGCATAAAGCTTTTTGGGCTGAAATGGCGAAGGAGGAGCATCTGCACGCTTCCTGGATCAAGCGGCTTACTGAACGTGATCCTACGGATGAATTCAAGTTTTCGCAGGGTGAATTAAGACTGAACAATCTTGCTTCAAGCATAGAGTCTATTGAAGGGCTTATTAGTGGAGTCAAGAACAATAGGGAATTCCCCATCACTCAAGCTGTGAGCATGGCTCTTCATCTTGAAAAAGCATTGTGGGAAAAAAACGTTTTCCACTGTTTTGATGGTGATTCTGCTGAAGTCAGAAAAATTATGGATTCCTTGAATCTGGAACAGCAGATTCATATAAAGAAAATGGATAAATTTGCCTGGCAGTTTCAGAATAAAAAAGTTGATCAAATTGAGGAAAAAGAGTGCTAAAAGAATATCCAACGCGGCAACATAAAGGGGAACTTAAGAGGCGATGGTTTTCAAGCATCTATTTTGACTTGATTATCTGGCAAAATGATCTATCTGAAATAACCAAATTCCAGCTCTGCTATGACAAGCTGGGGAAAGAGAGAGCCTTGACCTGGACAGAAGGGAGGGACTTCGATCATAATTTTATTGATGATGGAGAAGCCACCCCGCTAAGAAATGAATCACCCGTCCTTTTGGCGGATGGGCTGTTTCCTGCCAAAGAAGTTCTCAATAAATTTATTACAGATAGTGGTGTCATTGAACAGCAAATCAGGTCATTCATTATTGAAAAGTTAAACCAAAAAACGGCAGTTCAATAACACGGATAAATCTGAATTAATCAATTATGCGCCAGCTTCTGGGCTTCTTTGGCATTGGCCTGAAACAGGTTGGCGGTTTCGAAAACCAGATTCAACGTGCCGCGATACCCGACCCAAACCTTCTGATGCGCTCCAAGGCGGTCAAAGACCGGCAGACCGGCTCTTAGGTGAGCGCCTATTCCAAGCTTATTAGCAGCCTGTCGGCCGTTGGAGTTGGCCACGATCAGGTCGGCGCCTACCGCAGACGTCTCAAGATCCTCAAGATCACCGACGAACACGTTGTCACTCGGCAGATCATCCAGACCCCGGGTTCGGGTGGCGGAAAGCGCGGCCTGGATTTCGCACCCCATACCAGCCAGGAAACGGGTCAACGTTTTAAGATTATCCGACTCCAAAGCAAGTGCTACTTTCTTGTTGCCGAACTGGTAGTGGCTGTCCACCATTGCATCCATCAAGCGACTCCGCCAGCGGCGATGCTTTTCCGGTATCGGTCTACCGCTGATGGCAGACAGCACCTCCATGAAGCGGTCACTCTCGGCCAGACCGGTTAACGAAGTGAAGCCATATACCGGAACAGCGAATTTTTCTTTTAGCTTGAGGGCGGCTTTCGCCAGCGAATCCCCTACGTACAATGTCGCACAGCTACGTCCGGCTTTTTTGATATCCTCAACGGTAATGCCGCCGGTTGAAAGCGGCGAGACAACCTCGTCGATATGCCCATCCATAGCATTTGAGATATCCGGGATCGTAAGTACCTTTAAACCGAAAGAGTCGACCAGCTCTTTCAGCTCTTCCACGTCGGCCGGCGTCAGGTGCGCGCCAGGAAGCAGATTGATTTGGCCCGGAATAACCGCACCCCCCTCCGCAAGGGTTGAAACAATCGCCTCGACTGCGGCGGCGTAACCCTCCTGTAATGATCCGCAGTAATCCGGCGTAGACGCCCAGATAATGGGAACATCTGCATGCTCCGGCTTCTCCTCCCGGAACTGTTTGATAGCGCTGCTGACGTCATCACCCATCGTTTCGGTCAACCCGGTTGTCATGACGCCGACTACCTCTGGCGCGAACTTCTCGATTACCCGCCCGATCCCCTTTTTCAGATTATCCCAACCACCGAAAATGGCACTGTCCTCACTCATGGCGGTGGCGTTAAGCGCGATAGATTCCTTGTAATGCCGAGACAGTTGCAGACGTATAAAGGTCGAACACCCCTGGGCTCCGTGGAGCAGGCCAAGCATGTTGTCGATCCCCAGATAAGCCATGGTGGCTCCGAGCGCCGGTGAGTTCTTCTGTGGGTTGACCGTGGCAGCCTTGGTTGAGACCTTGACCCTGGAAATTGAGATATCTTCTGCCAGGAACGTCTCGGCATGGCTCAACGCTGTCGTCACATAATTTTCCGCAGGGGCGAGCGGCCGGTCGCCCCTGCATTTTTCCCATGGTGCGGGAGCGTTCAGCGCCGCCCATATCGGGTTATTGACGGTCATATCCAACTGCCGGGAAAAGGTTACCATCCCTTCGTACCCGGCGTATGGGTGGCTGCGGCCGTGGTTGATATCCATGAACGGTGTCTTTGTCTTCAAGGCCAGAAACTTGGTCTTGCCGCCGGCAACAATCAGATCTGGTCGCTTGTCACGCATTACTTCCAGCAGACCGGCGGTGGAGGTATCATCAATGATATGGGCGTCCTTGTGCATCAACCCTTTCATGCGGTAAAAATCTTCCAGGGTAGAGTTCTGAGTACCTGCTGCCAATACCTCGACCCCAAGTTCGCGCAGTGAGTTGACCATCGACCAGGTTTTGACGCCGCCGGTGAAAAGCACCGCCGTCTTGCCTGCCAGTCGTTCACGGTAGGGTGCAATGGCGGTACGGCATTTTGTTTCTTCCTCTTCTATCAGCCGCTCGACCCGATCCTGCATGACCCGTTTTTCCAGGCCGTTCACTATATTATCAAGCTCGCGGGCTATATTACGCAACGCCTTGGCGGTATCGGTCATACCATAAAAGGATTCTTCAAGATAAGGCATGCCGTAGTTTTTCTGCATTTTTTTCGCCAGGTTGGTCAACGACTTGGAACAGATGATGATGTTAAGTTTGGCTCGGTGAGCGTAACGAAGCTCCTCAAATCTGGCATCGCCGCTAAAGCAGGAAAGTATCTGAATTCCCAGGGGGTCAAAGAGCGGCAGTATCCCCCAGAGATCACCGGCGATATTGTACTCGCCGATCAGGTTGATCGGGTATTCACCCAGTATCGGTGGTTTAGTCGTGCCGATGACATACTTGAAGAGGATCTCTCCGGCCAGGCGGTTGCCGATATTCTTGTCGCCGATGAAACCGGGGGTATTAACCGGAATAATCGGAATAGCAATTTTTTCCGCCGCCGCCGTGCAGACCGCCTCAACATCATCGCCGGTCATGGCGGTTACGCAGGTGGCGTAGACAAATATCGCCCGTGCCTGATCCTTGTAGCGGTCGGCCAGATCGAGAATTGCCTTGTAGAGTTTTTTCTCCCCGCCGAAGATGACGTCATTCTCCAGCATCTCGGTGGTAAAGCCGCGACGGTATAGCTGAGAATCGCTGGAGCGGGCGCCTCTGTTGTCCCACGAATTACCGGCGCAGCCGATTGGGCCATGCACCAGATGAATGACGTCAGTTATCGGCATCAGCACGACCCGGGCACCGTCGAAAGCGCATGAGCGTTCAGTTCCCTCCCCCGGTTCGGATTTTTTACAGAACTTTGGCGCGCCCTTATCGTTTGTTTCGCAGTCAGTTACATCGTAATAATCTGGCTTTGCCATGCCGTGCCTCCCGTCAGTCTGAAAAATGAGTCGCCTTCGTCCAGATCGTTTGTTGCTGCCGGAATCTACCAAGCATGGGATATGCCAAATCAGAGTAATACGAAACATACCGTTTTATATGAAGTTATAAAGCTTTGCCTTATATCTTGACGGTCTGAAATGCTTATTTATTGTGCAGCAAGCTTGCTGTCATGTAAGCTCGCTCTGTAGTGACGGGACAACTCGTGGGGTGCTGGAGAATGATTCCGACAACTGCAGGCGGATGCTGGTAATCAAGGGATGGGGTGAATGGCTGTGCGTGTTATTGCACCTGACGGGAGAAAATATGTGGCACTCGGTATTCTTGATCGCAGCAGTTTCCTCCCCCCCTCTCTACACCCGGGCAACCCCAGCGCGGTAGTTCGTGTAACCATTATTCTGCTTATCTCCGGCGTGGTCTGTTATCTGCTGAGCCGTTATCTTGTGACCCCCCTTATTGTCCTGCGTGATACAACTAACCGCTTTGCCGCCGGTGAATATTCCGTGCGAATCGGTTCATCCATACGCGAGCGTCAAACCGGCGGTACAGGTCTTGGGCTTGCCATTTCAGAAAGAGCTGTGCTGCTTCATCACGGTACGATCAGTGCCAGCAATGCCTCCTGCGGCGGATTGGCTGTCTGTATGAGTTTGCCGATGGGGGAGGAATAGGTCGTTTTATACTCATAAATTATTGTGAATATTTCATAGGCATACTGGGGCTTTTCGGCGGGACAATGTTTCTTGCACCATATCTCTTGTATTCAAGCATTAACGCGACATTGCAATGTCGCGTTTCACGATAAGGCCGTTCAACACTTATCGGTCTTCTCGTGTATGCCAAATCCGAAGTGCGATAATATTGGTCTCCTGGATTTCATAGCGTATTTCATAGCGACCGACAATAATGCGACGGACTTCCCGAGGGTCAAATTCATCAAGCTTTTCACCTATCCTTGCTTGATCCAATAAACGATCTGGAGCTGCAGACAGTGATTGTACCGTTTGAGCTGCAGCCCGTTTGTTTTTCACGGCCAAAAACTCATAGAGACGCACCAAATCTGACAGCGCTTTGCTGGTCCATTTAATTTTCATTTTTGTGGCACCGGCAATGGCGTTTCGCTGCTGAGACTATCAGCCCAAGCTCTTACGCACAGGTGGTCAATTACATCACCTGCATCAACATCCGTGAGCGCTTCCAATGTCAACCTTCGTCGTTCTTCCTCTTGTCCTACCCAGGCGCTGAGAGCTTGCTTGACAATCCAGCCGCGCGACCTTTCCAGTCGAGCTGCGATTTGATCAACTTGTTCGGCAAGTGGCAGTGGGATATGTGCCGTTAAAACTTTTGTAGACGTTGTATTCATAATTTGACCTCCATATCGAATAAGTAATCATAGTGATTAATTTTGATTATTTCAATCACTAATCAACGCAGAGCGCTCCAATGGTGTCACCACCTATGACATTCCTGATATAGATTTTGACTCATGCTGTTGTCTGACGTATAATCCGCACCCTGACCGGACGCTACAGTTTTTTTTCGATCACACTTATCGCTTTACAAGGATTATGGATGCAATTTTTTATCGACCCCTATTTCCCTGATAACATCAATGCTGTTGGCGATGCCGGTATGGCCGGTTTTGATGAGAAACGACCGCTGTACCTTTCCGGGTGCAAAAATTTTCTGGCTAAATATCGCGAAGATATTAAACAGCTTCACCGGGATGGTGCCAGCGGCAGTGATATTACGCACCTCCTCAGTGACATGATGGACGAATTACATAACAAATTATTTCTTTCCATTGTTTACGACATCGGTGGCAGTGATGAAATGCTTGAGCATATCTCGCTGGTAGCGGTGGGCGGTTATGGACGGGGAGAGCTGAATCCTTTTTCAGATATCGACATCATGTTTCTGCATGATGGCGTACTCTCCTCTGCTACGGTTGAAGATATTGCCCAGAAATTACTCTATTTTCTCTGGGACATGCGTCTCGATGTCGGTTATTCGGTGCGCATGATTGCTGATTGCATCGAAATGGCTGCTGCCGATGCCACAGTTAAAACGGCGCTGATGGATGCTCGTTTTCTCTCTGGCAGTAGGTTGCTGTTTACTACGTTAACCAAGGTCATTTTCGGCCAGATACTGCCTAAGTCGAGTGATTCATTTATAAAAGAAAAAATTTCGGATATGAAGGTTCGCCGTGAAAAATACGGTTCTTCAGTGTATCTGCTGGAACCGAATCTGAAAGAGGGGGAGGGGGGGCTTCGCGATCTGCAGACGGCCATCTGGGTTGCCCGTGTCAAGTACAAGTTTACCGAACTGCGTGAGTTGATCATCAAGGGGATAATGAATGATGAGGAGCTGGAAAGCTATCTCGAAGCACTTGACTACCTCTGGCGTATCCGCAACGAGCTGCATTATTTTAACGGTCGCAAAAACGATCAGTTGACCTTTGATGCCCAGGTGCATCTGGCCGGATTTTTTGGCTATACTGACAGTGGCAGAGTGCTGGCGGTAGAAGATTTTATGCGGGATTACTACCGACAGGGTAACAAGGTGGAACATTTTAGCTCTAACCTTATTTCGCGCTGTATCTGGCGCGATGAGGGCGCTTTGAAGATACTGGGCTATTTTATCCGGAGGTCGGTCGGTGACGGCTGTTTTGTTATCAAAGGAGAATTGACTGTCCCGGATGAGAGCGTTATTGAGAAAAATCCGGAAGTCCTGATGAAAATATTCGAGCTCGCCCAGAAGCATGGAGTCACCCTCAACGTCAGGGTCAAGGGGCTTATCAGAAAGAATCTTGCTCTGATTAACGATAAATTTCGTCGCAGTCGCGAGGTTAACCACTCCTTCCTGAATATTTTGCGTTCATCCAAAGGAGTTGCCGACACGCTGCGACTGATGCATCATCTGGAGTTTCTGAACCGCTTTATCCCTGAGCTTGAGCATATTTACTGCAAGGTTCAGCATGACCTGTACCATATCTACACGGTTGATATTCATACGCTTTTTGCCGTTGAGCAGGCGGAAAAAATGCTGAACGGCGAATATCGGGAAAAAATGCCAGGTGCCTGCCGGATCGCCTCAGAGATTGGTAAGCCGGAACTACTTATTTTATCAGTGCTTTTTCATGATATCGGTAAAGGTTCAGGAGAGAGGCATGCCGAGAAGGGTGCCGCAATGATTCCGACCATTGCACGAAGGATGGGGCTCTCTCGCGAGGATAGTGAACGGCTGGAATTTCTGGTGCGCCAGCACCTGCAGTTTGCTCATATTTCACAGCGCCGTGATCTAAATGATGAAAAAATGATTGCCCAGTTTGCCGCTCAGATGGGAACCAGTGAAAATCTCAAGATGCTCTATCTGCTTTCGATAGCGGATGTTCGTGCTGTAGGAACCGATGTATGGACGGCCTGGAAAGCCTCGCTCTTTCAGGAGCTGTTTGAAAAAACCTTTGGGATTCTTGATCGTGGTGGATTCCAGCAGGAAGCCAGTAGCGAGCGGGTAACCTCCATGATCAAAAAAGTCATCGGCATACTGGAAAACGATTTTCCTGTTGCGGAGATACGACACGAACTGAAAGCAATGCCGGTGAGGTTGCTCCTATCCACTCCTGCTTCGTTGATTGCGGAGCAGGTTCGTCTACTGCTTGGTCAGGAGCAATTCGATATATTGCTCCGTCTTACGCATCAACCGGAGAGCGGCTGTTCCGAATACACTATCTGTACACATGATATGCCGGGGCTCTTCTCGCGGATCACCGGTGTTATGGCTGCCAACGGCATAAATATTCTCGGAGCTCAGATTAACACCAGTAAAAACGGCAAGGTTCTCGATATTCTGCAGGTAAATTCTCCCCAGGGTAACCTGATCACCGACTCGAATCGTTGGGAAAAGATTGAGCAGGATATGCGCCAGGTTATCCATGGCGAAGTACAGGTTGAAACTCTTGTGGCGAAACGGAAGCGCCCGACTCTCCTGACGGCGCGCCCAGCACCGCGCTTTGCGACCAGGGTTGATATAGATAATGAAGTGTCCGAAGAGTATACCGTCATTGATATCCTGACGCACGACAAGGTTGGGTTGCTCTATCTGATTACCAGCACTCTTGCCGAAATGGGGTTGTATATTGGCGTCTCCAAAATTTCCACCAAAGTCGATCAGGTGGCTGACGTGTTTTATGTGCAGGACATATTTGGCCATAAAATATCCGCTCCTGAAAAGCTATCTGAAATATGCAATAAGCTGATGGTCGCGATTGATGAGTGGGTGTAAGTGAGGGATGAGGGAAAATCTGATTGAACGACTTCCTTGACTTATTCATATCGTATCTTGTTGTGGAAAAAGGGCTCTCGGATAACACCAGGAGCGCCTATAGCCGCGATCTTTCCCGTTATCTTGATTTCCTCGAAAAAGCAGGACGACTGAAACTGTCCGATGTTCGTTCGGCAGATATTGCCGCCTTCATGGCTGTTTTGCAGAAACTGGCTATTGGCGCACGCAGCCGTGCCAGGTGTTTATCCGCCATCCGCATGTTTCATAAATTTCTGATGATAGAGAACTACACCGACAGCAACCCGGCGACAATCATCGAAGCGCCTCGCACGCTGCACAAGCTGCCGCAGTTTCTGGATGGCCGCGAGGTCGATGCCCTGTTTGCCGCCTGTGTGGGCGAGCGTGTCGAAGATATGCGTGATCGTGCGATGTTGGAGATTCTGTACGCAACCGGCTTGCGGGTGTCAGAGCTGGTAAATCTGAAACTGAGGGAAGTCAATCTTGATTCCGGTTATCTGATGACGATCGGAAAGGGTAACAAGGAGCGTCTTGTACCGATCGGGGAGTCGGCCAGAGTTCATGCTGCTGCCTATCTTGAGGTGGAGCGCTTGAAGCTTGATCCGCTGCGACAGAATAAATTCTTTTTTCTCTCTCGTCTTGGCGGCTCAATGAGTCGTCAGGCGTTCTGGAATATCATCAAGAAACGAGCGCTTCTGGCCGGCATTCGCAAGAGTATATCGCCACACACTCTGCGTCACTCGTTTGCCACCCATCTGCTGGAAAACGGGGCGGATCTGCGTAGCGTCCAGATCATGCTGGGACATGCCGATCTGGCCAGTACACAGATTTATACCCATGTTACCAGAGAGCGGCTGAAGAAACTGCATCAGCAGATTCACCCGAGAGGTTGACGCTTTGAGAAATGGGCTTGATACCACGCATCGTTTATCTTGTCGTGTTTTTATCTCCTCCCTGAATCGGGTATGCAAGCAACACTTATTTTCTGCGGCCTCACTTTCTGTAGCAGTCGATCCATATAGTAGTAGACCACCGGCGTGATATAGAGCGTCAGCAACTGCGATGTCAGTAACCCTCCCACAACCGCGAGGCCGAGCGGCTGCCGCGATTCCCCGCCAGCACCGTAGCCGACTGCAATCGGCAGAGTCCCCATCAGTGCCGCCATGGTAGTCATCATGATCGGTCTGAAACGGACGATCGCACCTTCATAAATAGCATCCAACGGCAGCTTTCCTTCTGTGCGCTCAGCCTCCAGGGCAAAGTCAATCATCATTATGGCGTTCTTTTTGACAATACCGAGCAGCATGATGATACCGACAAAGCCGTAGATGTTGAGGTCGCTGCCGAAGATCATCAGCGTGATCAAAGCCCCGAAACCGGCCGCCGGCAGACCGGAGAGAATCGTGATCGGGTGGATGTAGCTTTCGTACAGAACACCCAGCACGATGTAGATTACGAAAATTGCCAAAATCAGCAGAATCCACAAGCCGCTGAAAGACGATTGAAACGCCTGCGCCGTCCCCTGGAAGCTGGTGCTGACTGTTGCCGGGAGCGCCGTGTCCGCCAGCTTGTCCACCAGTTTCATGGCATCCCCCAACGCTACGCCGGGGCGCAGGTTGAAGGAGATCGTCACCGCCGGGAGTTGACCCAAGTGGTTGACCGCCAGCGGACCGATGGTTTTTGAAAGTGTGGCCACTGTTTCCAGCGGGATTAATTGCCCGGTTTTGGCGCGGATGTAGAGCATCCCCAACGCGGCCGGATCACCCTGATAAAGCGGATCGAGTTCGAGAATGACCTGATACTGGTTGGTCGGGGCAAAAATGGAGGAAACCTGCCGGGAGCCGTAGGCATACCCGAGGGCATCCTCCACCTGCAGTACCGATAGACCCAGTGCCGCAATCTTGTCGCGGTTGAGTTCCACATGAATCTGAGGATTACTGATCTGCAGGTCGCTCGTGACATCCTGCAGCTCCGCAATATCGCGCAGTTTTGCCTCAAATTCATCCGCAGAACGGTACAGTTCGTTAGTATCCTGACCCTGCAGGGTGAACTGATACTGGCTTTTGGAGCTGGTGCCGCCGATCTGGATAGAAGGGACATTTTTCAAGAAAACTTTGACTCCCGGCACCTTTGCCAGTTGTGGACGCAGCTTCTGGATGATCTGGTCAGCCGAGAGTTTGCGCTGAGACCGAGGCTTGAGACGCATGAAAAAACTGCCGGTATTTGTGCCTCGCCCACCGCCGATAGAGGACATGAATCCTTCAATATTGGGATCTTTGGCGATAATCGCTGCAACCGCTTCCTGATGAAGCTTCATGCTGGCAAACGATGTCCCCTGAGCTGTTTCAATATCAGCATTGATCCGTCCGGTATCCTCAGACGGCAGGAAGCCCATCGGAATAATCCTGAACAGCCAGACCGTCAGCAGCGTAATCAGCAGTGTTACAATCATCGTTGACCGGCGAAAGCGGAGTACCAGCTTCAGACTCTGCTCATAGAGATTCAGCCAGCCGTCGAAAAATCGCTCCATCGCCATGTAGATGAGGCCATGATGTTTCGTCGTCACCGGTTTCAGAAAGCGGCTGCAGAGCATCGGGGTCAGAGTCAGGGAAACGAAGCAGGAGACCAGAATTGCCACGCTGATTGTCAGGGCGAATTCGTGCAGCAGTCGCCCGAGAATCCCCCCCATGAACAGCACCGGGATAAAAACCGCCACCAGGGAAATAGTCATGGAGATAATCGTGAAGCCGATCTCTTTTGATCCCTTGAAGGCCGCATCCATGGCGTTTTCACCCTTTTCCATGTGGCGGACGATATTCTCCAGCATAACGATGGCGTCATCAACGACGAAGCCTACCGCCAGCGTCAGCGCCATCATGGAGATATTATTGAGCGAGAAACCGAGCAGGTGCATGGCGGTAAAGGTGCCGACAATAGACATCGGCACCGCCAGCGAGGGGATAATCGTGGCGGAGAGGTTGCGCAGAAAAAGGAAGATCACCATGATCACCAGGCCGATCGTCAAAGCCAGCGTAAACTTGACGTCGTGCATTGACTCACGGATAAGGGTGGATCGGTCAAAGAGCACATTCAGTTCGACAGAGCCGGGCATCTGACTCCGAAACGTCGGCAGCAGTTTTTTGACGTTATCCACAACCTCAATGGTGTTGGTTCCCGGCTGGCGCTGCACTGCCAGGACAATCCCCCTGGTGCCGTTGTACCAGGCGGCCCGCTTGGTATCCTCAACCGTATCAATTACCTTTCCGAGCTCCTCCAAGCGCACCGGTGAACCGTCCCGAAAGGCAACTACCTGTTGGCGGTATTCTGCCGCTTTAAATAGCTGGCCGCTCGTTTCAATGGTATATGCCTGCTGTGTGCCATCGAGTGTGCCGGTCGGCAGATTGACATTCGCCTGGTCAATGGCAGTCGCCACCTCGTCAATCCCGATCTGGCGGGAAGCGAGCGCCTTCGGGTCAAGCTGGGCGCGCACGGCATATTTCTGAGAACCGTACACATTAACCTGCGCTACGCCGCTGATGGTGGAAATACGTCTCGCAATCAGTGTTTGGGCATATTCATCAATGCCTGAGAGCGGTAGGGTAGGGGAGTTGAGCGCCAGATAGAGCACCGGCTGATCGGCCGGATTGACCTTGCGGGAGGAGGGGGGCGTTTTCATATCCTTGGGAAGTGAACGTATGGCAAGGGATATCGCCGCCTGCACATCCTGCGCGGCGGCATCGATATCGCGGTCCAGCGAGAACTGCAGGGTGATCCTGGTCGAGCCGACACCATTAGAGGAGGTCATGGAATCAACACCCGGAATAGTCGAAAGCTCGTTCTCCAACGGAGTCGCCACCGCAGACGCCATAGTATCGGGGTTGGCTCCAGGCAGGTTGGCATTGACCTGTATCGTTGGAAAATCAACATTGGGGAGGTCGTTGACCGGCAGGAGACGATAGGAAACTACGCCAAATATGAAGATGGCGATCATGATCAGTGAGGTCATGATCGGTCGGCGGATGAAGAGTGCGGCTATGTTCATCGACTCTTTCCCGTTCTCAGTCATTGAAGAAGCCCCTTCAATGTATTCAATGCATCCGCAACAATCTTTCCCTGATACTCAATATTCCCAATAATCTCGTCAGCGGTTCGCAGGTCCAGCCTGGTTACAACGTTTGGATTTACCGCCTTGAGATCAAATACAGAAGCGTCAATTTCGTCTGCCTTTGCCTGTGCATCACGAGAGGATTTTTCCGTTTCTTTGAGCTTTAACTCAACGGCTTCAATCTCTGCTGTGGTAGCACTGTTTTTCCTGAGCACCTTCAGTTTTTCCTTGAGCGCCACCACATCACCCTTTAACTTAGCGGCTTCCTCAAGGTAGGGCTGCATCTCCTCTCTGGCAATTTTACGACGATCAGCGAAGTCAATGGTCCATGAATAGCGGCTCTCGCCCGCCGGAGTACCACGATGCGCAAGCAGCCGGGCATAGCTGGGAAACGGGTTCCCCAGATTTGAAGCATCCTCCAGCCAATCCGCAGTAAGTGGTGCTGGCAGCAGAGTGTCGTCAAGGGTTTCACCATCGGTACCAAAGCCAAAAAGTCCCAACGTCATGGGTGTTTTCTTGCCGACCTTGATATGTGACAGATCGTAATACCAGATTTTCTCCGTTTTCTTTCCCTTGGTAAAAAAGAGCAGATTGGTTTTGACCCCGGCTCCGGCCGTTGAAAACACTCCTCCCGGCAGGCTGATAATGCACCAGAGGCTGCATTCATCCACCAGCTTCCGCTTGGTTTCCACAAAGGCGCTTTCGTTGGTACGAAACAGAAGGCCCTCGTCAAGGACTATCCCGCAGCGACCACCGGGAGCCAGTTCCGCAAGAATATCCTGAACGAACAGGACCTGAGTGGATCCGGTTTCAAAGGCAAAATTTTTCTGCGCATCGTTCCCTTCCTTGCCGCCGAAGGGTGGGTTGGTCAGAAGGACATCAAATGATTTTGGAGCATTGTCAAAGAGCGCACCGTATGTAGCGCGCCTGGTCAGGGTGTTGCCATGCCAGAGATTCGGCTGGTCGATGCCGTGCAATACCAGGTTTGCCAAGGCAATCGGGAAAACAAGATTCTCCTTTTCCCGGCCAAAAAATGTGTCATGTTTCAGTGTATCAATGTCTGTCGACGCGGGTGAACTCCCCTGATTACGGGCAATATGCTCGTAGGCTATCGCCAGAAAGCCACCCGTGCCGCAACAAGGGTCATACACCGTTTCGCCCGGTTGAGGATCAATTGTATGCACCATTGCCCGGATGACTTCTCGCGGCGTGAAAAACTGACCGCCATCGGAGTTCTTCTCTCCCATTTTCAGCAGCAGATCCTCATACACCTGGGACAGCGTAAAGAAGTGGGTATCATCGATATTATCGATACTGATCTCATGGACCTTGTCGAGGATGTCGCGCAGATTGGTTTCGCTATCAACCCGCACCCGCTCGACAGCGGTGATGATCCGCCCGATGATGCGCTGTTTGCGCGAAGCCGCCGGGTTGGGCAGGCCGGTACGGGCGTCGATGTCCAGCCCATGCAGATGTGGCAGCAGTTCTGCGTTGATGAAATCAAACAGATTACCGTCACCCTTGGCAAATAGCTCCTGTCGCTTCCAGCCGAACGGTTTTCCTTCGCCAGTTATGGGATGATCAGGCTTTTCGGAAAATGGAGCAGCCCAGTCCTGCCAACGAAACGGGCTTGCCAACGCCGGCGTGAATGTCCCGCCAACCGCTTCGGCTGCCCCGCGATCACGCTCTTCCTGGGCATCAAGAATACGCAGAAAGAGAATCCAGGTCAGCTCGGGAACGTACTGCAGGGCACTGGCGCAGTTGGAGCGGCGCATGATGTCGCAGATCGACTTGACGAAGGAAGAAAGCGATTGAGTTGAGGAAATTGTTTTGGTTTTTTTCTGTTGTTTCGGTTCGGTTACTTTTTTCTGTCTGGGCATGAGTGTCTTTTCTCTGGTTATTTTTTTCGCTCAAGTTTTTTATTTGCTGTTTCGATCTGATTGATGCCCTGTTTCGGTGTTGGCAGCACTTCCGGCATGGTTCCACCCAATTCCTCGATAGTCTTACGTACCTTTTGCCCTACTTAAAAGTGGGTTTGGTTGGCGCGTCGTTTTCCGTGTATCGGATCGCGTTTCAATTTTTCCTCTGTTTGAGTAGCGCGAAACAGGTTTGCTGCCAGTTCAGTGCTTCCCATGTGGTCAAGTATCTTCTGGCTTTTCTTCAATCCCTTCCGTGCGTGAATATCCTTTGCTGCAAGCCCGCCGTACAGTCCTTTATAGCCATGATCCTGAAAGATGGCGTAGTCAAGGCTGGTTTCGACACCTTTCTCTTTTGCCGCTGCAGCTAGATGCTTGTTATGTTGGGCAAGCTCATTGCGTATGGCCAGACGTTTTTCGTCTTCACTCAGACGCGTAAACTGCTCGTTATCTGCCAATTCCTGGCGGCGGGTCTGTATGGCAAAATAGGTTTGGCCAAGAGCAATGACCGGTTTTGACGGATCACCGTTCTGCACAATCAGATAGCAGGCATAGCGAGACAGGCGTACATCTTCAATCTGTCGTTTCGCGCCTGAGCCGATTTCGACCATTTCGAGGATATCCTCGAAATGGTCAACAGTATCTCGTTCGCTCTTGCGGCACGCCTCGCGGGCACGTTCTATTACCGGCAAAAAATGCCGATATACCGAGTATTCAAGCACTGCTGCAAGCTTACGGGCACTCCAGTACTCGTCGCCATTTTCATCTACGCTTCTAATGCTTTCAAAGGTGGCGTTATGCTGATTCAAAATTTGTTTTTCAGTCATACGTTGCTCCTGAATTATGTGTTTGGGCAGACCATATGGAGGATATCCTCCATATGGTCTAATATGCTGAATTTGTTTAGTTTAGCCAGTAAAACTCGTTTAATTTATGTATTTACGCTAATAGCATCCCACTCCTTGCAGAAGGACCTCTGGGGCCTAAAGGGGTTACATGACATGCTTGTCGACCATATGGAGGACATCCTCCATATGGTACTAAGCCTCTATTTCAAAGGCTTTGGCAAGTATTTTACCCGGCAGCAAATTGATCTCAGCCAACTGTTTTTCAATGGCGCTACGCATCGGCTTTAACTCCGCCAGCGCCTTTGCTGCCGTAACCTGGACTGTGTATGACGGCAACTCGATGTTTCCTTCCGCCAGTCGGTTAAACAGCATACGCTCGCGCACCGCGCCACGGGCGAGCGAGGCGATGCAGCTTACACCGTAGGGAGAGCGGAGCCAGTAATAGAACCAGCGCGAATCGACCAGCCCCTCTTTTCCCCGCAACGCCACATAATCCGGGCTGGTAATGCCGGGCGTGTCGAACTCATCCACCATAGCTATCGAGCCGATCATGATACGCATGGGGTTGTAGAAAACCGTGCCGTGCAGTACCGGCTTGTAGCGTTCCGGGATTTTGCCCACCGGTTCCTTGGCCAGCGCCAGACCGGCTCGTGTGGCTCCCAGCACCGGATAGTTTGCCCAGGTTTTGCCAACACCTTTCTTTACCTCATCGAGTACGTCGCCAAGTTTTGCCGGGGCAGTGTCCGGCTGTTCGACGCTTTGGCGGATGATGGCGTTGGCGAGGTTGGTGAGTTCGGTGAGTTGGAGTTGTGCTGCGGTGCGGGCTTGTTCGAGGGTGGTGAGTTGGGATTTTAGGTTGGCGGCGATGAGGCGTTGAGTGGATATATCTGGTAATATAACATCTAATTGTGATAAGTCTGAACCGCTAATAGCCTCAAAAGTCGAGCCTTGTCCTTTTTCAACTAAAGCCGGTTGAGCGAACTTCAAAAAATACCATAAGTAATCTCGTTCAATCAGCTTGGCAATTGGACGGATTGATGCGAGCCCACGCCCTATGCAACAACGTTCAAAGGCTAGGTTTGTAGGACCAACTGGAGCACGCACGGACATAAGGATGTCTCCATCCTCAGCAATCCTGATAGGCGCAGAACACCATATTCTTGCTTTTGGATAAACATCTCCAAAATCTGATTTACCTTGATAAAACGGAAGTCCCAAGCCCTTATCATTATATGTGGTGCCTTCAGGGGATTGCCCCATCATCAAGCAAGCAACTTCACTCAATTTCATCATTGTACTCATACCTCAACCACCCTCATTCACCTCAATAATCTCCAGCAGTTTCCTTGCTTCAGACCTGCCAGGTTTTCAAAACCTGGCAGGTCTAAGGTCTAATGCTACACCTATCAGGTCATATTCTAATCAAAGTCCTCTGTTACCAGATGACGGATGACCGATTCTTCACACAGCACATCATGAAGCTGAACAAAATGGTTTTTACCCTGAAACCACTGCAACACCTCATCTTTTCTTACATTAGTCGGCTTGTCGGAGACAATCGCCTGGTACGATGAGAATGGATATTGTCTGAAGTCGTCAACAAATCCATGCTTCTGAGGATTGAAATGGATGTAGTGTATGAGCTGGGCAAAATATCGGTCAGAATCAACCTCAATCCGGTTAAATGGCTTCTGGAACAGGCTGCCGGTGCGCTGGTAAGCAGTATTCATTGCCTTGGCGTAACTATTGAACAGATTGGAAAATTGAAGTGACACATGGCGTGGCTCCAAGACCTGCCAGGTTTCTGAAACCTGGCAGGTCTGTCTCTCCAGCACTCGGACCAGAATATGAAAATGATTGCGCATCAGACAATAAGCGTATGTGTCACAAACCGGCAGAATGTACTTCTGATAAAGCTGAAGGAAATAACGATAGTTACGTTCTTCAAAGAATATATTTTCCCGATTATTACCACGGTTGTAAATGTGGTAGTAATGTCCCGGTTCAAGCGGGATAATGGCTTGCATTCTGACTCCTAAGCCGACACCAGACCTGCCAGGTTTTTAGACCTGCCAGGTTTTTAAAACCTGGCAGGTCTGACTAATTATATCCCAAACAACCTCATTTTCGCCTCATGCATCACCAACGGTGGTTTCCCCAACGACTTCAAAGCATTAAATCCGCCCGCCTGCCTGATCTCCGGCACATCCCACAACGCCGGGGTTTCCAGCGCCTCGGTGCCACCCAGCTCAAACTGGTTCCCTAATGCCATCAAAACCGTGGCAGCTTTCGGTTCTGCGCCATCAAACCAGCTACGGTTATTATCGATATAGAACCAGTTGCGCTCCGAACGCTTGAAGGCGTTGGCACGATACCCGTGATGGACAAAAACATCGTACATATCGCAATCGTTCATCTTGTCGATTTCACGGATCAGCTCCGGGCTGAAATTGCTTGCCAGCAGATGGTTGATGAGCTGCTGACGCTTCTGCGTTTCCACCCACAACTGCCGAAACTCCTTCAAACTGTGCGCTTCCTGAAGCACCCTCGCAATCATATCACGCCGGTATTCATCCACCGGAATTCGGACATCACGACCGTCTCGACTGCCTAAAATGAAGTGACCATCCGCGCCTATACTCACAAAATGCCCGGACAACTCTGCCACGGCAGGATGATCGCCATCGCCTCCACCATCACCGCCACCTGTTCCTCCACCGGAACTGCCGCCACCCGGTCGAGGCGGCTTGGAGATGAAATCGGTCCCGAGCAGATCGGTAACACCGGTGTAGTCATAGAGCCAGAATTTGTATTTCTGCGTCTCTTCATGGATGCGGGTGCCACGCCCCACCATTTGATAAAACTTGATCGAAGATTCCAGATAGCGAAAGAACACCACGGCATTGAGCCGTTCTATATCGACACCGGCTTCGAGCAGATCAACAGTGCAGGCAATAAAGGCACGCTCACCGGAACCGCGCATCGGTTCGATCATGTCGCTGCCGTTGTTGTTGCCCCCCATGCACTTGAAGGCGTAATGCTCTTTTGGGGTGCTGCCCTGTTCCCTGCACCAGGCGGTGTAGAGGTTGTTCATCTGCATGGCGACACGGTCGGCCTGGATTTCGCGGGTGCAGAAGATGATGACCTTTTGTTCCGGGCCGCCATTCTGGCAGAGCAGTTCAAAGAGATCCTTACACATGGCGGGAGTGCGCATGTCGATAAACAGCTCGTCGTCAAAATCCTTGCCGCTGTAGTGGCTCTTGGTGAGGTCTTCGGCGGTTATCTGCTTGCCGGTTCTGATATCGAGCGGTTTGGCGGCAAGAATCTCCTCTCTGGTGAATATCTTGCTGTCGATGGATGGCTTTCGCTTGACTATTTCACAGGCGGCCAGATAGCCGTCTTCCTGCGCCTGAATCAAGGTGTATTCGTAGACCGGTTCTCCAAAATACTCCCGATTATTTGCCGTAATTACTTCGTCTTCGGTTGTTTTCTGTTTCACATCGCACAAACGGCGCGGCGTAGCTGTCAGACCGATGTGGATGGCATTCGGGTTGCGTTTGAGAACTTCGGACCAACGCCCCCAGGCAGAACGGTGACATTCATCAATGATGATGACGCTGAAAGCGTCAAGCGGATAGAAATCGGTGAGGAAGCTGGCAATCTTCGCTTCTTCGGTATCATCATCCAACCCCAACGTCTGGTAGGTGGCGATATGGATACGGGCGTTTCGTGCGGCGTTCTGGCTCTTCTCCGTTTTGACTATTCGGGCGTTATCGCCAAATACGGCACTCAGTTTGTTGTAGGCCTGTTCACGCAATTCGTCACGATCACACAGGAACAAGGCTGGTTTGGGAAGTTCTTCGGCCTCATGCAGTCGCCAGAGCAGATTGGCGGCAATAATGGTTTTGCCCGCACCGGTTGCAAGACTGAGGAGCACACGCGCCGGTTCACCATTCTGCCGACAGTGGATGATCTTCTCAAATGCGGCGCGAATGGCAGCGTCCTGATAGTAACGGGAATCGGGGTAGGCGGGGCTATCCGGCATGAACAGCTTTTTTGCTTCGGGCAGAGACACATCAATGCCGGTATCTTTGCAATAGCGTGCGGTCAGATCAGGGTGTGGCGGGAAATCAGCAAAGGGGTGCGGTCCGGCCTGCATACCGGAAAACGTGTCATATTCACCGTACCGGTGGCCATTGGTGGCAAAGACATACTTCACGTCATAGCGAACACTATATCCTTTGGCCTGCTGCATCCCCTTGAGCGGATCTTCATTCTCTTTTTTCGCTTCAAGAACCGCAACCGGCAGCGATTTGGGCATATCACCAACCAGAACACAAAGCAGATAATCGGTGCGACCGGAACCCTTGCGTCGCCTCCCCTTGGGTCCAGTTGGCTCAACCGGGGCCGGTGTTTCAAGCTTTACCCACTGATGAGAGTTGTACCCTTTTTCGCGCAATACCGGGTCAATCAGGTGAAAACGGGTTTCTGCCTCGTTATAGCTCATGAACTAACTACCTCAAAAAATTCACTTCCCTTTCACACTCTGCTTCTCTCCCGCCTCAACGATCGCCCCTGGGGTCAGGCGTAACTGGCCATCCACCACCACGGTCTCACCCGCCGCCAATCCTTTCTCGACAACAGTATCCTCGCCCACAGAAATGGTGGCAGTAACCTGACGCATATCCACGGAATTATCCGTCTTCACCACATAAACGAATTGTCCCTGCTGGCTGGTCTGGATCGCATTAGTCGGCACAACGACGGCATTTTTCCGGCTGCCGAGCGTCATTACCACATCGGTAAACTGGCCCGGCCAGAGTTTTTTGGATTTATTGGCAAAGCGTCCCTTGAGTTTGATCGTGCCGGTGGCCGGATTTACGGCATTATCCAGAAAACTGATCGTCCCGGTCTCTTTACTCCCCGACTCATTCGGGATGACCGCCTCAATCTTTAATTCGTTGCCTGCCATGGCCAGTTTCACATCGTCGAGCAATTTTTCAGGAATGGCAAAGGTTGTGTAGATCGGCGTAATCTGGTTGACCGTCACAATCGGCAGATCATTCGCCTTCACCAGATTGCCCGGTTGCAGGGCTATCGTGCCGGTCCGTCCGGAGATCGGCGAACGGATGGAGCAGTAACCGAGCTGGATTTTGGCATTTTTGATGGCGGCACGATCAGCAGCTATCGTCGCAGCAAGGGAGTCAGCATTTGATTGCAGTAACTCATACTGGTCGCGGGTTACGATGCCCTCTTTGAGTAACCCTGCGTAGCGCTCAACCTGCTCGCGGGCGAATTTAGCCTGGGCTTGATCTTTGGCCAGTGTGGCTTCAAATTGACTAACTGTTGCCTGGAACGGTTCCGGGTCGATGCTTATCAGCAGGGCGCCTTTCTCCACGTCACTCCCTTCGGCAAAATGGAGCCGTGCTATCTGACCGCCTACCTGCGATTTTATGGCAACGCTGGTGAACGCTTCGACGTTACCGATCGCCTTAACCTGAACCGGCACATTTTTCTGGACCGCCTTGAACACCTTCACCGGTACCGGCGGCTTTACTTTGGGTTTTTCTTGTTTGGCACTGCAGGAGGTACAGAGGAAAATCAGAGCGATGATGGACAGAATTACAGAAGTTTGCTTCATGGTTTCATCTTCTTTCCTGGTTCGCGTATGACATTTTTTGGTTTTCAAAATTATTGGGTGGAGTTGCCCCTCCCAGAGTACCTATTCCAGCGGCTTTGCGGCAACTGCGTAATATTCTGATTCACCAAAACATTTGGTGGGTACGCCTTTATGCTGTTCGTAGGAGAGCGCCAGTTTTTTGCCCATGGAGGCATTAATTTTACTGATCAAGCTTTTGTCACGTACAGAGAAAAGGAATTTTTCCGGCATCGCACCCGGCACCGGCAGCATCTGCAGTTCCCCCTCCCAGGTTTTGCAGAGCCATCCTTTTTCAGAAAATTTCTGGACGTAGCCAACTCTCTCACCCTTTGAATAGCTCACGTTAAGCGTAATTGCTACGTAACCAGCAAACAGGGCACCCACTGTTACGATCAACAGCAGAGCCAGTATGACTGCTTTTTTCCCCATGTTCTCAAACTTCATTTTGCCTCCAAAGGATTTTATGGATTTTATCAGACCGAACTGGTGACAAGCGGAGGGAAATTCCGGGAAAGTAGCCCCGGTTTTTATGCTTTAAACCTGCTCTCCGTCCCGGATAACAGGCGGCTTAAATTTTCGTGGTGCCGCGCTATGACGATAAGAGCAATGACGGCTGCCACCAAAGTGATCGTCCGGCTTCCTCCAAGCAGATAAACTGCCAGCGGCATGACCGCTGCAGCAGAAATAGAGCCGAGCGAAACATAGCGCCAAACAAACATCATAACGGCAAACAGAGCTATCGCAATAGTAACTGCAACTGGAGCCAGCGCAAGAAAAACACCCAAAGCCGTTGCAACGCCCTTTCCCCCTCTGAATTTCAGGAACAGAGAAAAAACATGACCGCAAAAAGCCGCCAGTCCGACCCAGGCGGCCAATTCAGGCGGAAACGCGCTTGCTTTTACCATAAGCACCGGCAGCAGTCCCTTGAGGCAGTCGCCAATCAGCGTGAAAATGCCGACTTTACGTCCGACGGTACGGTACAGATTAGTGGCTCCAATGTTGCCGCTCCCCTCTTTCCGGACATCTATACCATATAACTTGCCGAGCAGAAGGCCGGTCGGGATCGATCCTATCAGGTAGGCTACGGCAACGACGATGACCTGAGCCACTACCGAAGTTCCGTCGCCGGTCATGGTTTGTTGAGAGAACTCAAGAGTTTGTTGGCGTCAGCGCTGTGTACGCTGCCGGGAAATTCACGGGTAAGCTGACCAAGGAGTTCTTGTGCTTTAGCTTTCTGGCCATCCTCCAGGTATGTTTTGCTGAGGTAATAAATCACTTCGTCACGTCGCGCCGTTTCCGGGAACATTTTGAGAGAAGTTTCAAAACGGGCAATTGCCGCTTTGTAGGCGTCTGTCTTCAAGTAGAAACGCCCCACGTATATTTCGTACTGAAGCTGTTTGTCTCGGCAGTCACGGTTTTTTTCCTGTACCTCTGCAAGGTGCTCCCCGTTCGGATAGAGTGTGAGGTATGAGGTAAGTACCATTTGAGCATTTTTCACCGGAGTCTGGTCGGTGTCAATGCTGTGAACCTGTTTGAAATAACTCAACCCCTGACGGTACAGGGCAAAATCGGATTGAAGATGTTTCGGATGCAGTTTTCTGAAATCCTCGTATCCTGCCGCAGCTTCAATAAAATCTTCATTCATGAAATAGGCGTTGGCAATACCTAATTCCGCCTGTGTTGAAAGTTCCGGGGACTGATACGTCTCCTTGACTTTTTTCCACTGGGCAATGGCGTCCTGATATTTTTTATCCTTAAAGAACTGCTCGCCTTCTGAATAAAGTTGATCAGCAGATTTCTTAACCTCAGGGGTGGCGCATCCCTGGAAAGAGAGAGAGGCAAGCATCATGAGCGCAATCAGTGTTACCGTAGTTTTCATACGAATCCCCATTATTTTATACGATTTCAGACCCGCGAGCATCCGCAAGCAGTCGGCCGATTATGTCGTGGTTAAGCCAGAGAGTTGATGACGGCGGGTTCCACGAGCTGTGCAGTATAAGTCTGCCGGTGGCTAGGAACACGATCCTGGATAGTTCGGCGCAGACGAGCTGTTTCTGATCGGCGTGCATAGCCATGAGCTCTGCCGATGCTGCCAGCATAAGCTCAGCCTGCTCTCGGCTGTTATGCTGCGGCCAGGTTGTGAAGTCAACAATTTGAGCCAGCACCGGAGAGGAAAGATAGTTATCAGCCAGTTTCAGCATACCGGCTACGGTTTCACCATCCTTCAGCAGTGCCTGACAACGGGTCTCAACGGCAGCAGCAATCTGTTCTCCGGATTCATGACGCAGAGCGGTCAAGAGCGGGTAAAGTGATATTTCAACTCCCAGAAAAAGCGCACTGGAATTGGTCTGAATTTCCGGGCAGTTGAAAACTGTTGCCGGGATTCCTTGGGCAGTAGCCTCCGCTGCGATATCCTCAAGACGCTTCTTCGCAAATCCCTGTACGTATGGTGTATAGGATTGCCAGCGATACTCTCCGCCAATCAGCACTCCGGTACCATGATAGCCGTACGCTGTGTAGCAGACCCGCGCTCCGGTGCCGGTGTTTCTCCCTCGCAGGGCGGCGGTGCCTTCGATCAGGTAGCGGAAGGTATCGGCGGTTACTTCGTTGAAGCTGACGTCGCAGAGATGACCGAGTGGGCTGTTCCAGAAAGCTTCGGAGGAGAGATATCTTTCGCCGGTTCCTTTAAAAATCCGGTTCAGAATCGGCATGAAAACCCGAGCCCGTGGGATTCCGCCAGCCATTGAGTGAGCAAGGAGGATATTGGCCTTTGCCGGTATGCAGTCGATAAGCTCTGCTTCGAGTTGTGCCAGATGTGAACGGAAGCGGGCACTGCCGGCGGCAGATGCTTTTTCAACAGTTCCGTCGATAAAACTTATTGCAGCAAAATCATCCGGGCGCGCTTTTTTCAGTTGTTCCGCTATGGAAGGAGCTTCGTCAACGCATTCCATATCAAAACCGGCCTCCAGCGGAATGTTTATGATCCTCCCCCCGAGAAGTGCTTCCGCATCAGTCAGCTCTTCAGGCGTAAGCGGTCGCAAAGTCCCATCATTTTCTCTTCGTCCCACCGTTGTGCCGATAACGGTCATGCCGATACGTTTTGCTTCATCGACGAGACCGTTCGCATAGCCTCGCCCAAACAGTTCGCCAACGAGCAGCAGCACGTCGCCGGCTTTGTATCCAGATGGCTCAGGCAGATGTTGCAGTGGCCTGTATTCAGTCATTCATTCCCCCATGTTAAGCATAAAATAAGTTACCTGTTTACCATGAATTGCATCGCCATGTGAACATAAAAAGCTGCCGTTGCATAAAGCCGGTTATGTGCTATTCTTCCCAATCCTCGTGCCCCAGCGGAGACCTGCTCAATTCATCCTTGTAAAACTTCCACTTCGGCATAAACCTATCCATAAGAGCAACAAAGCGGCTGCTATGCGACGACTCCAGCAGATGCACCATCTCATGCACGACCACGTACTCCAGACATTCCGGCAGTTTCTTTGCCAATTCCGTATTAAGTCGAATATTCCGTGCACGGCAGTTACAGCTACCCCACTTCGTTTTCATCCGTTGATAAAAAATTTTCTCCACCTTCACGCCCAGGAGTGGTTCCCACTTACTGACTAACGGCGGAACAACAATTTTGAGTTGTTCCCGATACCATTCTGCCAGACTATTCCGCTTCTGCTCATCACTAGCACCCTGCCGGATGTGCAGCACCATCTGGTTGTGCTTCAATGACACGAAAGCCGCCGCGTCCTTTTCCTCTACCTTGAACAGATAACGCATCCCCCACAGGTAATGGCTTTCCCGGTCGAGATATTCTCGCGGTGTTTCACGTACCTGCCCTTGTAGCTTCTGTTGTTGCTTCTTGATCCAGGCTAGCTTGGAGATGGCAAACACGCGGATATTATCGAGGGTCATCCGTTTTGGTGCAGAAATGCGTACCCTGCCAGCAGGCGGATAAACGCTCAGGTGGATATTCTTGATCTCCTTCCTTACCACGTCAATGGCGATGTCACCAATTTTGATCTGCGTGGTCATCAATATTCCTTCTGCTTTTCTACAATGAGGAAGATCCGCTCGACCTCGGCCACGTTCTGTAATATTCCGTACAAAGCCGCTTTGATGACATTTTCCTTTGCCTGTACTCCTCGCCAGCCGTCAGGGCGAGTGTGCTTAACCGTTTCATCAATACGGAGAGCCAGATTTAAGGCCGGATCGTTCCCAGTCGTGTATTGTACAGATGGTTCAACAATACCAACTGTTTTTGCTGGCGCGGCTTCATCTGCTTTCAGATTATTGTACAACGCCCGTAACGCAGGACTTTTCTTCAACTGTTCGGGGGTATCGTCAGCCTGCCCAGCACCAACCCGCCTCGCCAGTTCGGCGATCTTCTTCAGGTACTCCTCGTAGTTATCCGCCTGTTCTTTGCGGAACTTGATGATCTCGTCCAGAATAGCCGACATCTTGTCGTAATAGGCCGGGTCATTCAGATGTTCCTTGATGATCTTGCTTCGGACATTGTTCTCGATGGTTTCGGCAACGGCGTTCTTGTTCCCTTTCAGTCCATCAGGCAGGTTGTTGATGGCGTTGGCAATGCCGGTGTTCACAATCAGCTCAAGCAGCGGCATATTGTCGAATGGCGAAATCTTCCGTGGTGCATCGGCTTCGATATAGGTATCGATGAGATGCCGCATGTCGGCTTCGTAGGCCTTCATATCCAGGTTTTCAGAGGCGGCGTTGCGAATAATCTCGCGCAGATTCAGATAATCCTTGAGCTGTTGATTGATACGCTTTATGTCAGTATCGCTGTACCCAGCCTTGCCCAGTTCGTCCGATATATTGGCGTAGGCACGCACCAGCGCTACCGTCGCTTTGTAGAGAGCTGCCCGTTGTGGCTCCCGTTCTTTTAGGTCTGACGGTATCTCGGTATTGCCGCAGAAATAGTGGATATGCTCCAGCTCTCCCCTGGGCGGTGCCACCGGTTCGCAGAGCATGGCGATTGCTTCCAGCGCATTGTCCAGCCGTTCCCGCCCTTTGGTCAGGCGGTCTTGCAGCAGAATCTCGGGATCGACACCACCGGCGCTGTGATCCAACTCGGAGGTATAAACCGCGATGGCGTTCTCCACTTTCTTGAAGAGATCCTTGTAGTCTACGACATAGCCGAACTCCTTATCTTCCCCATCCAGGCGGTTTGTTCGGCAGATGGCCTGGAACAGCCCGTGATCCTGCATTTTCTTGTCGATATAAAGATAGGTGCAACCGGGTGCATCGAATCCGGTCAGCAGTTTATCCACTACCACCAGCAACTTCATATTTACCGGCTGCTCCTTGAACAGCTTCTTGGCGTGATCCTCGTACGCCTCGGTATTGGGCATACCAGTGTTTTTCAGCAACGTGGTGTAGGTGGTATAGATGGATTCCTTATCCGTTTCCGTGTTTGCGCCGGTATCCTCCAGGGTGATGTCTCTTGCCTGAGGGTTGTAGGAGGTAATGACCGCACACTTGCCTTTGAAGGAGGTCTTCTGGAACAGCTCGAAATACTTGCACGCCTCATAGATGCTGGAGGCCACCAGGATAGCGTTGCCGCGTTCGTTGGAGAGGCGCGGCTTAACGCTGAAGTCGAAGATGATGTCTTCCACCACCCGATCCATACGGGAGCGTGAACTGAGCACGTTCTGCATGGTGCCCCACTGCTCGCGCAGAGCCGCCTTCTGCCAATCGTTCAATCCTCTTGTCTTGGCGTCGAACCAGGTGTCGATCCTGTCTTCCGAGCCGAGCCGCTGATCGATGTCACGAGCCTCGTAGATCAGGTCAAGCACAACCCCGTCCTCGACCCCCTCGCTGAACTTGTAGGTGTGGATGTATTTACCGAACACTTCCAGGCTGGTCTGTTTGTCCTGTTTGAGCAACGGTGTGCCGGTAAAGCCGATAAACACGGCGTTGGGCATCAGCGCTTTCATGGTGCGGTGCAGCTTGCCGCTCTGGGTACGGTGACATTCGTCCACAAAGACGAAGATCTCACCTACCGTCGGACAGGGTTGCGCTTCCAGATCTTTGATGAACTGCTCGAAGTCATCCACACCTTTTCTGCCGAACTTATGCACCAGCGAGCAGAGCAGGCGCGGCGTAGCCTGACCGAGCTGGGTCATCAGGTCGCGTCCGCTGGTGGCGCGGATCATGGGATGGCTGGCAGCGGTGAAGACCCCTTCGATCTGTTTGTCCAGCTCGTCGCGGTCGGTGACGATCACCACACGGGCATTTGGCTCGTTCTCCAAAATCCACTTGGCCAGCAGCACCATGACGATACTTTTGCCGCTCCCCTGCGTGTGCCAGATGATGCCGCCCTGGCGTCGGTGGACATGCTCCTGTGCCGCCTTGATGCCGAAATACTGATGTACACGCGGCAGCTTCTTCATACCGCCATCGAACAGCACGAAGTCGTGCATAAGCTCGATCAGTCGCTCCTTGCTGCACATCTTGAGCAGATATTTATCCAGCTTGAAGCGGCTGTTGTCCGCCTCGTACTCTTTCCATCTCAGGAAATACTTCTCTTCCGTCTTGATGGTTCCGTATTGCAGCCCCTCGGAATCATTGCCGGCAAAGACTAACTGCACCGTACTGAAGAACCACTCATTGAACTGCGGCTGCTGGTTGGAGATGCTCTGGCGGATACCGTCGCCAATGGAGATACGGCTATTCTTCAGCTCCAGCACCCCCACGGCGATGCCGTTGACGTATAGCACCAGGTCTGGCCGCCGCTCAAAGTTGCCGCGCAGGGTCACTTCCTCGGCAATGGTGAAATCGTTGCTCGCCGCCTCATTCCAGTTGATGAGATGAACCGTCTCGGTATTCTGACCTGCAACTACCTGTACCTGAACGCCGTAGCGCAGCAGTTTGTAGACTTCCTTGTTGTTGTCGTAGAGGGAGCGGCAGGGGTTGTCCGCTTCGATGCGCAGTTTGTAGATGGCGCTGCTGATCTGTGCCGGGGTGTAGCCGTTTTCGTCAAGGTATGTGTAAAGCTGCTCTTCCTCGATGTTGCTGTTGTGACGACGGTGTGTATAGTCACCGTGGTAAAAATAGCCGAGTTCGTCACGGAACAGGGCGACGATACGGTTCTGTGTTGCGCGTTCAGGTTGGCCGATTGTTGTCATGCGCTTTTCCCCTTGGCATCACCTGCTTATATAAAGTTATACGGACTTATACGGCATTATTCAGATAAAATCGAATAACTATTTATAAAGGGGTATTGTTGATCATCATATCAGCCTTATCCTTCCGGTGAGCAGGTTGTGCATCATGCCTTGCTTGAGCTGACGGGTTTTGGCGAGCTTGGTTTCGAGGTTGGTGATTTCGGTATCCATGTCGGAGAGGATGGTGGCGATGGCGGTTTGTTCAAGTGTGCATGGTAAAGGAAACGCAACCTTCAAGAGAGCCGTCTTCGACAAGTTGTAACGAGTTGCCCCCTGCGCTAAAGACTTTAACAGTTCTCGACCCTCGCTACTTCTGAAATAGTAAGCCAAGTAAAGGCCATCGGCTTCTGCACCATTACGAAACCGGAATCCAAAACAAAAACTATTCAAAAACAAGTCATTAACATCTTCGGAAAGATATGCGCACAAACCAACTTCTTCTGGCGTTTCTGATGACCCATTAAAGAACAGATCACCTTTCATGACTCGATTTTGCGTCTCAGTGGGTGAAATTCTCACTTTCTCGAATCTGCCGCAGTCAATGATAACGTTTGCCATAATGTTCATGAATGTGATGTATAGAGCCGATCCCTCGCCGAAGTCTGATTTTGTTTTGCCTGTGAGGCCGCCAAATGTTGAACCAATTTCTCCCAATCGCGTCACCTCCCACTCCCCACTGAACCCCGGCAGACGCCTTTTGCCGGTGAGAAGTTCCTGCATGGCACCTTGTTTGAGGTAACGTTTTTTGGTGATGAGTTGCTTCAGGGATTCGATGAGGGCATCGGTGTTGCTCAACGCCTCGGCGATGGCGGATTGTTCTTTGCGGGGCGGCACAGGGTAAGAAAAATCGATTGCATGACTAATGTTGAACTGTTTTTGTGCAGTACCGTACTGAACGTGTGCCACTTGTGATAGACCGAGTTCGGAGTTCATTAAGTAACAAAGCCAGTGCGAGTTAAAGCTGTGGTGTTGTCGAACAATCATCATAGACGCACAATTACAGCCATCAATCTCGGGTGGGACTACGGCAGTAATACCCGGCTCTCCAACACGCACTGTCACAAGGTCTCCAGCCGCAAGGCGAGACGAGACAATCAGATGATTACTGGCAGCACTTATTCTTCTGGCCGATTTCCAGTTAATGACATTAGGCTTTATGTCCGAGCCAACAAGCATTGGCACAGTGCCAGCTTCATCATAATATGTCGAAGGGTTGATTACGAGACCAACACTTTGAGACGGGGATATTCGTTTGAGTGGCTTTACCTCCCAATCCTCCGGAATCACCCCAACCTCGGTCTGCTTATAACCTGTCTGAATCACGGATTTACACGGATTATTGGATTTCACGGATTGAATCGATTTTAAATCTGTGTCATCGGTGTAATCCGTTGAATCCGTGATTCCGACGGTTCTTTGATTCTGTGTCATCAGTGTAATCCTTTTAATCTGTAATTCAGACAATTGGTGGTGTCACCATTCCATTGACATCGCTGTCATCCTGAGCGATAGCGAAGGATCTGCTGTTCTTTTTTGATCGTACAACGTCAAAAGCAGATCCTTCGTACCTCAGGATGACAAAATGGGCTGACCATACTGTTGTGTCAACGAAATGGTGACATCACCAGACAATTAATCCGTGATTAAATCCCATCCGCTTCAGATGCATGCTCACCCTCTGCTCTAACTCAGCAGCATTCTCCGTGATCTGCGGCAGCGGCGTCTCATATCGTTCGGCCAACTCCTTCACCCGCTGGGTCAGTGCCTGACTGATACGATCCATCTCGCCGTGAATAGCGGCAGAAATAGTTGCCAGCCACTTATCTTCCACAACCAGCGTCTTGATCTCATCCTCGGTGAGCTTGGGATATTTCGCATATGCCAGCGTGTCCAGTGCCGCCTCGGCTTCTTTCAGGGCTTTCTTGAGGTCAGCCTCCTGTGTGCTCAGTTTCAGCCAGGCGTTGAGGGCATCAGCCTCTTCCTTGGCCTCCTTGTCGCCTTTGATCTCTTTCAACCGGGCGGTGACATTGGCCTTGTTGACCTTGTCCAGTTCCGAAAAGGCACCTTCCTCGCCGCCATGCTCCTCTTCCAGCTCAGTCATCTGGGCGGCGACACTCTCCAGCGTTGCCTCCTGTTCACGGATGGCCGTCTGCTGCACGGCGAAGTATCTATCGACGATCAGCGACTTGGGCACCAAATCGCACGTCCACCCTTTATCCTTCTCCTTACCCTTTTTGTCTTTCTCAATAACACGGTAGGTCTCGGACTTCCAGCCATCGGCGGCAATCAGGTAGCAATCGTCCTGCATAAAGGTGGACCAGTAATCCATCAGGTGCTGATAGACGTCGTACTTATCAATCAGCGGCTTGTCGGTGTAATGGGTGAGCAGTTCTTCCGCAAGCAGGGCGATGACATTCTTGGGATGACAACCGGATTCCAGCCCCTTGAGTGTTTCGCTGCTGCGCTGCTGCCAATCGGCAAACAGGTCATTCATGCTGTTGATGAAGGTGACGAACTCGGGATGCTCGTAAATGGTAGGTTTGATGGCCTGTTTGGCTACTGCCAGATCAAGGTAGCCGGGGCGGTTTGCTTTGAACAGAGTCTGCCGCAGTTGCGGACAAACATCCCAGTAAGCCTGCAAGGAATCGACATCAGCACCGGGGATACCACCCTTCAAATGCCCCTCGATATCCTGAATATCCTCTGCCTGCTGGCTGTCGATATAGCGTGGGATGTTGAGGTTGAAGTCGTTCTTTTCGATCTCCTCGACACCCACCATGCGGGAGTATTTGGCAATCTCCAGCCGCTTGTTGAAGACATCGACGATCTGGTGGAGGTCGCAGTCGCGCAGGCGGTTCTTGTTGCCGTCCTTGAGATAGCCGCTGCTGGCGTCCACCATGAAGATCCCCTTGCGGGTGTGGGCGTTTTCCTTGTCGATGACGATGATACAGGCAGGAATACCGGTGCCATAGAACAGGTTGGCCGGCAGACCGATAATCCCCTTGATATATCCATTGCGGATGAGGTTCTTGCGGATGTCCGCCTCCGCATTACCGCGAAACAGGACACCGTGCGGCAGGATGCAGGCACCTTTGCCGGTACTTTTGAGTGAGCGGACGATGTGCAGCAGATAGGCGTAGTCACCCTGCTTGGCAGGCGGCGTACCGAATTGCGTGAAGCGTTCGTATGGATCGTTGAGCACATCCACGCCGGTACTCCAACGCTTATCACTGAACGGAGGATTGGCAACGGCATAGTCGAAGGTTTTAAGCGAACCATCCTCATTGAAAAAAAGTGGCGTTGATAACGTATTGCCCTGCTTGATCAGAGCCGTGGGGTAGTCATGCAGGATCATATTCATGCGTGCCAGACCGGAGGTAGCGGCGTCCTTCTCCTGACCATAGAGCGTGACCTTGGTTTGAGCTTCATCGCCCACTTTCAGCAGTAGCGATCCGGAACCACCCGTCGGATCATACGCCGTGGTGTTGTTCGTCGTCTGCGCATCGCGAATACCGATGATCTTTGCCATGATACGGCTGACCTCGGCAGGGGTATAGAACTGCCCCTTGCTCTTGCCGCTCTCGGTGGCAAAGTGGCGCATCAGGTACTCGTATGCATCACCAAGGATGTCATCGCCCTCGGCTCGGTTCTTACTAAAGTCGAGTGATTTATTTTCAAAGATGGCGATCAGGTTGGTGAGACGTTCCACAATCTCCGAGCCACTACCCAGCTTGCTCGCATCATTGAAGTCCGGCATATCCGACAGCCTGTTGGCATTGGCCAGCGGCGCGATGATTTTCTTGTTGATCTGGTCGCCAATGTCCGGCTTGCCCTTGAGTGCGATCATGTCCGTGAAGCTGGCACCCTCAGGAATAGTGATCGGCGCATACGGCACACCGGCGTATTTATCGCTGACGTATTTGACGAACAGCAGCACCAGCACATAATCTTTATACTGGGAGGCATCCATCCCGCCGCGCAGCTCGTCGCAGGATTGCCAGAGGGATGAATAGAGTTCGGATTTCTTTATGGCCATTGGGTGTGAGAGTCCTTTGGTTGGGCTGTTAGAAAAATAGCCACTCTACAGGTTGCGGAGTGGCCGTTAGTATTAGCAGATAAGGCGGTTAGAATCTATGAATATGTTTATGGTTAAGAGAAGAGGCCAAGGTCTCCATCTTTTCATATAAAAAGCTGCCGTGACATAAAGCCGGTTGTGTGCTATTACCTAGCAACAATTTTCCGGAGATCCACCAAATGAATAACGACCTCATTCTTCTCGGCCACGGTAGCGGCGGGCGCCTTTCGCACCAACTACTAGATGAGCTGATCATACCGATTGTCAGCGGGATACCGTCCGCCGGTCAGAATGATGCCGCTCTGTTGGATAACTTTCCCGGTCGGATAGCCTACACGACCGATTCATTTGTTGTTGACCCGATCTTTTTCCCGGGCGGCACCATCGGCAGCCTGGCGGTACATGGCACCGTCAACGATCTGGCCATGATGGGCGCAAGGCCGGTCTGGCTGAGTGTCGGGCTGATCATCGAAGAGGGTTTCAGCAAAGCGGATTTGAGAACCATCCTGGAGGATATGCGCTCGGCGGCCGATACTGCTGGCGTGGCAATTGTTACCGGAGATACCAAAGTCGTGCCGCGCGGCAAGGCGGATAAACTCTTCATCACGACATCCGGCGTCGGTGCAGTAGAGCACACGCTGCAGATTCATGGCGCTAACGCACAGCCAGGGGATGTCATCATTATCAACGGTACAATCGGTGATCATGGCATTGCCGTCATGGTGGGGCGTGAGGGGCTTCAAGTCAGCACAGAAATAACGAGCGATTCAGCCTCGTTGAACGGTCTTGTTGCTGCTCTTATCGCGGAGGTCGGTACTGCTCTCCATGTTCTGCGCGATCCGACTCGGGGCGGTGTAGCCACGACCATAAAGGAGATTGCCCAGCAGTCGGGTGTCTCAATAACCCTGCAGGAAGCGGCGCTGCCGGTTAAGCCAGCGGTATTGGGAGTTTGCTCGATTCTAGGGCTCGATCCTCTCTTTGTCGCCAATGAAGGTAAACTGCTGGCATTCGTCTCCCCGACAGCCGCCGATGCCGCTTTGGCTACTCTTAGAAGACATTCACTCGGAATAAACGCTGCTGTTATTGGCACGGTCGGAACCGGTCCTGCCGGGCGGGTGCAGATGGAGACGGTGATTGGCGGTATGAGGTCGGTTGACATGCTCTCCGGTGAGCAGTTGCCGAGAATCTGCTGATATGGCGAAGGAAAAAGCTCCGATAACCGCTGCGGTTCGTCAGTTGCGTCTGGCAAAGGTTACGTTCAGCGATCACCTCTACAGATACGAGGAAAAAGGGGGGACGGCGGCATCTTCGCGTGAATTGAGTCTTGACGAGCATGCTGTGATAAAAACGCTAGTGATAGAGGACGAACGCTCCAGGCCGCTGATCATGCTTATGCATGGGGATCTTCAGGTTTCAACAAAAGAGCTGGCACGTCTGATCGGAGTGAAACAGCTAACCCCATGCTCAGCAGAAACGGCTCAGAAACATACCGGCTATCTGTTCGGAGGGACTTCGCCATTCGGTCTCCGTCACCAGATGCCGTTTTACATGGAAGAAAGTATCGTAACCTTGTCAAAGATTTATATCAATGGTGGCAAGCGTGGTTATCTGGTCGGGATGGCGCCGTCAGAGCTGGTCAGGGTATTGAAGCCGCAGATGGTCACCGTCGGAATACGTTAAAAAAGGGGAATTGCATGATCAGAAAAGCACAGGTTACCGACGTAAAAAATATCCAGAAACTGCTGATGACGTTTGCCAATCGTGGCGATATGCTCCCCCGTTCGTTGTCAGAACTGTACGAATCAATCCGCGATTTTTATGTGGTTGAAGAGGATGGCCTGCTTCTCGGCGCTTCCGCATTGCATATCGTGTGGGAAGATCTTGCCGAAGTACGCTCTGTGGCGGTGATGGAGGATTCCGGTCGCAAGGGCATAGGCAGCCTTCTTGTACAGGAGTGTATCGCAGAAGCGCGTGCAATCGGTTTGAGGCGAATATTCTGCCTGACCTATAAACCCGATTTTTTCGCCAAGCATGGTTTTTGCCTTGTGGATAAATCTGAATTACCGCATAAGGTTTGGGGTGATTGTATAAAATGCGCAAAATTTCCGGATTGTGACGAAAATGCGATGATACTTGATCTATAAGGGAGTTGAGGAAAATCATGGATAAGCGTTTCAAAATACTGGCGGTGGATGATGAGCCGATCAACCTCAAGCTTATGACGGCTGCGCTAAAGGGAAATTATGACATACTCACGGCTCTGAACGGATACGATGCCATTGACCTGCTGGAAGAGTACAGACCGGACATTGTCCTCCTGGACGTGATGATGCCGAATCTGGACGGGTTTGAAGTCTGTAAAATCATCAAGGCAGATGAAAGATACGCTGATATTCCGGTCATTTTCCTGACGGCTCTGGATACGCAGGAAGGACAACTGCAGGGGCTTGAGCTTGGCGGCATAGATTACCTAACCAAACCTATCAATTTTACACTGCTCCGACTACGAGTGCGTAACCATCTGGAACTTAAGAGGCGAAATGATCTTATAAAAGAGCAGCGGGATTTGCTGAAAACTGCGCTGGCTCGTGTCAAGCAACTTGAAGGAGTCATCCCCATCTGTTCATGCTGCAAAAAAATCATGGATGACAAACAAAACTGGCAACAGTTGGAACGCTATATTACCAATCATTCTGAGGCTCTGTTCAGTCACGGTGCGTGCCCGGAGTGCGCTGCAGAACAGATGGAAGTGATCAGGAAGATGAAGTTGGCTTCAAGTGCTGATTGATCCTATAAAAAGCATTTGAAACACGGAGAAACGGAGAACACGGAGTAAAATCTGAGAGTTATAGGCTGATACTTTGCTACTATGATTCACCCAAAAGGAATAAATCTTTGTGGTCTTAAATCCTGGGTTTCTCTGTGTTCTCCGTTTCTCCGTGTTATTGAACTGCTGTTTTTAGGTTGATTGGTCATGAGCGACCTTATCTGGCCGTGCGGGCTATCGATACGGCAATTACGGCGGATGCCCCCGCTTTTTTCAACTCTTTGGCGCATTCATCCATTGTGCTGCCGGTCGTCATGACATCATCCAGCAACAGGATTCTCTTGCCAGCAATACGCTCTGCCCCCCTGACCGAAAAAGCTCCCTTGACATTTACCCTCCGCTCTGCTGCCGAAAGCTCAATCTGCGGTTCCGTTGCTCGTGTTCTGGCGAGAGCATCCGGCATCATCGGCAGAGCGAGGTCACGCGACAATATCCGTCCGAGAAGTACCGCCTGGTTAAAACTGCGCTGCCGCAGACGTGATCGATGCAGAGGAACCGGAACAATGAGGTTCAGATCATAATCTGCGGGGAAGCGGCTTATTCCTTCAAGGGCAAGAAGCGCAAGCGGGTAGCGCAGGTGGCTGTTCCGGTTATATTTAAAGGTGTGGATCAGCTCGCGTATTGATCCTTCATAGAGGAAGTGCGCCCGGGCGGCATCAAAATGAGGCGGCTGGAGAGTGCAGGCGCCGCAGCGGTGGTCGCCGCCGACTCCGATAAATGGAATGCCGCAGATGGGGCAGAGCGGCGATGAAACGAGTGGTAAGCTATCCAGGCATGTCGGGCAGATATGAAGTCTGCCTGCGTCGGGGATAAAGGAGTGGCAGATGTGGCAGAGAGGTGGAAGTATAACGTCAAGCAGCGCGTTAAAGAACTGCTTGACGGCTACCATTAAAAGCCCAGATTTGAATTGACTACCAGTACGTGTACGTCTGTAATCCGCGGTTTGCGATCGATGATGGTGGTGACGCGGCAGAGCCGGTCTGGTGAACTGCAGTCGCTGCAAAAACCGGTTGAGGCGCAGGGGGTTTTAAAGCTGAGGCGCTTTGAATTAGGCGGCGTTGCCCAGGTTTTAACCCGTGCGATGGCGTCTTGTGGTGTGCCGTCAACCAGTTTGTTGCGGCCGGCGACGACAATGACCTTCCGTGGTCCGAAAAACATCGCAGCAACCCGGTTGCCTGTAGCGTCGATGTTGATTAGTTCACCATTAAGAGTCAGCGCATTGCAGCCGGAAAGGAATAGGTCGCAGGTCAACTGCCGCCGCATGATGGCGATCTTTTCTTCACGGCTGAATTCAGGTAAACCATGATTGAGAATTTCTTTGCCCCTCTCCCGCAGCAGCGACTCCACTCCCAGAGATACAATTGACATTGAGCCGCCGAAACCGACCGTTGCGGCATCTGCAGCAGCGGTGATGATATAATCGGCGGCATCCTGCGGAGTATGGCAATAGTGCGCGGTGAATTCGTTTTTTTCTAGTGCCGCCACCGCCCTCCGGCACTTCTGCTCATGCGACCAACTGATAAGCTCTTCTGTTTTTCCCATAGCTAGTTTCCTATTTCATAATTTTGACAGATTTGATAATGACCGGAGTTTCAGGGACATCAGGAAAACCGCGTGTAACAGTTTTCACGGCAGCAATTTTGTCAATTACCTCCATTCCTTCGACAACCTTGCCAAAGACGGCATAACCATAACCTTGCGGGCTTTTGTCCCGTTGGTTTAGAAAATCATTGTTGACGGTATTTATAAAAAATTGTGCCGTGGCAGAATCAACGATGCCGGTGCGTGCCATGGCGAGGGTTCCACGCTGATTTTTTAGCCCGTTTCCTGCTTCGTTCTTGATGGGTGCGTCAGTCGGCTTCTGTTTGAGATCAGCGGTGAAGCCGCCACCCTGAACCATGAAGCCGGAAATGACCCGGTGGAAAATCGTGTTGCTATAAAAACCGCTCTTTGTATAGTCGAGAAAGTTCTTGACGCTTATTGGAGCCTCCTTCTCGAACAGTTCGATCTTTACATTGCCAAGCGACGTTTCCATCATGACAACCGGGTTCTTCTTCCCTTCCGCACAGGCAATTCCTGCCGTAAAACAAACCATTAATACGGTACTTAGCAACTTTTTAAACATGGTATCCTCCGAAGATTTGTTTTTAATCCAAAATATTTTTGTTTTTGACGTTATCCGTCGTTATCCTTTTTATCCCTGTTAAACAAAGGTTTTGTTTTTATATTTCAACTACGACTATGACGAGGTTGTTGAAACACCCCGCACAAGTTCAGCCAGGCACTGAATAAACATCGGCGAGCTGTTGAGAGACTCCATGCGGCGGAACGTGGTAATGCCGAGGTGTTCTGCCGCTTCGCGATATTCAATGTCAATCTCGTGCAGCGTTTCAATATGATCCGAGACAAATGAGAGCGGCACCATCAAGATGTCAGTGTGCCCGGCAGCCGCAAGCTCCTTCAGCTTGTCGCCGGTTGATGGTTCCAGCCACTTGACCGGACCGGCGCGGGACTGAAAGGCGAGATGGTGCGAAACACCTCCCAGTTGTGCCATTACCAGCCGCACCGTTGCCTGGATATGATCAAGGTATGGATCGCCCTCGGCGATAAAAGACTGCGGCAGTGAATGAGCCGAGAAAAAGAGTTGCACCTTTGAGCGGTCGGCAAAAGTTGCCAATGACAGCTCAATCTTTTCGACCAGAGCCTTGACATATAGCGGATTATCAAAAAACTGGCGTACGGTGCGTAGCTCGAACTTTGTTGAACATGCATTCAGCGAACGTTCCAGATCATTAAAGCTCGACCCGGAGGTGGCACGAGAATAATGTGGGTAGAGAGAGACGGCTACAATCTTTTTGATACCTTGTTTTTCGATTGACGCAAGAGCCTCCGGAGCGAACGGATGCCAGTAACGCATGGCAACGGAGCAGCGGTACGAATCTCCCAATGCGCTCTCAAGCGCCGCCGCCTGCAGCTCTGTCAATTCACGCAGCGGTGACTTGCCGCCGATCTGGCGATAATTTTCGGCACTTTTAGGCGCACGTTTTTTGACGATTTTCCTGGCAATAAACGGCTGTAAAAAAGCCGGGCCGATTTTGATGATATCGCGGTCGGAAAAAAGGTTGAAGAGAAACGGCTCCACCGACTCCAGCGAATCAGGGCCTCCCATCTGTAACAGTATTACGGCTGTTTTATCCGACATACTCTACGACCGTATCATGACCAGCAGCATTTTAAACGGCTTGATCGCTTTCAGTTCGTGAGGGATAGCGGCCGGCATGATTATGATCTGGCCGGCTGTTACGATATGCTTTTCGCCATTGATGATCACTTCGGCTTCGCCGTCAACGATCTGGACAAATGCGTCGTACGGAACGGTATGCTCGCTTAAACCCTGCCCGGCATCGAAAGAAAATATCGTCACAGTGCCGACCTTCTTGTCAATCAGCGTCTTGCTGACAACCGATCCCTCGTTATATGCGACAAGCTCACTTAATGTTAGTGCGTTTCCGATTAGTTCCATGGTGTTCTCCTTAAGGTCTGTAGCTTAGGCAGGTTTTATTGCCCTTCAATGTTATACTGCTCCGCGTAGGCTTGGTGTAACTATGCCACTGGTCTTTCCACCCCATTTTTCGGAAGAACTTCATTCGGCTGGACTCGCCGGTGTCTTTATGAGATTCCGCAACTCGAACCTCTTGATCTTTCCGGTAGCGGTTTTAGGGAGTTCGTCAATAAAACGTATCCAACGCGGATATTTGTAAAGAGCCAAATTCGCTTTCACATATTCTTTCAAATCTATTTCCATCGCCTCTGATGGGGAATGCTGCTTGTTTAGTACAACAAAGGCCATTGGTTTTATCAGGTTTTCTTCGTCATGAGCACCAATAACGGCACATTCAAGGACAGCCGGGTGTTCGATAAGGCAGGCCTCAACTTCGTTTGGAGAGACCCATATTCCACCCACCTTCAGCATGTCATCCGTACGTCCGGCGCAGTAGAAATAACCCCGTTCATCGCAAGTATATTTATCGCCGGTATTTATCCAGTGCCCCATTATCGTGTGCCTGGTTTTTTCGTGCTTATTCCAGTAAAGGGCAGCAGCGCTATCACCTTTGACCAGCAGTGTGCCAATTTCACCGACCGGGAGATCGTGCATGTTCTCATCAACGATACGAGCTTCATAGCCAGGCACGATTTTCCCAGAACTACCGGGAACAATTTCTCCTGGTCTGTTTGAGATAAAAATATGCGCCATTTCGGTGGAACCGATGCCGTCAAGGATATCGAGTTGAAAACGCTCTTTCCAGCGATGCAGATAGGCTGCCGAAAGAGCCTCTCCCGCTGAAACACACAACCTCACACCATTCATGGCCCCTTTTTCTTCAAGCAGCTGTCCGTACAGAGTCGGAACGCCGAAGAATAGGGTCGGATTATGACGCAGCACCGTTTCATACACGTGTGCCGGTGTTGGGCGGTGCGGTAGATATACTGCGGTTGCACCAACATCAAAAGGAAAATAAAGGCCATTGCCGAGTCCGTAGGCGAAGAACAACTTAGCAGCAGAGAAAAATACGTCGTTCTCACGAATGGCGAGAATCTTTGCCCCATATGTCTTGGCCGAATATACCATATCATGCTGCAAATGGACTGTCCCTTTGGGAGAGCCGGTTGAACCTGAACTGTAGAGCCAGAAACAGGCATCGTCGCGGCAAGTCGGAGCTGTCTCCAGAACTACGGATTGAGTAGAGACAAGATCCGTCAGACTCAAGTCTCCGTCAGGGGCGTTGCCGTTGGCAACAATGATCTGCTTCAAAAAGCGAAGATTCCCACGAACCGGCTCGATCTGATCCAGCAGCTGAGCATCTACCACCAACACCCTGGCCCGGCTGTCGTTCAGGTAAAATTGGAAGTCCTGTGAACGATTCATCGTATTAAGGCATATCGGGACTGCTCCGATTTTTATGGCCCCGAAGAACGCCTGCGGATAGATTTCGGTATCCTGCAGCAGCAGGGCAACCCTCTCCTCCATGCGTACATCCAGTGAAAGTAACACATTGCCAAAACGGTTCATACCATCCTGTACCTGCCGGTAGGTCAATTTACGTTCTTCACACAGCACGGCAACTTTTTCACCCCTTCCTTCACGGACGTTACGATCAACAAAGTAGTCAGCAGCATTGAAAGATTCCGGCAGATCCAGATTGTAAGGCATAATTTACCTCCTGCATATAGCTAAAAAAGGTAGTATTCCCAAAAAGTTAGACACAATCAAGCCATCTGGGTGGATCACCTTTTTCATGCAAAACATATCACAAAATACAGTTACAAAGAAACCAGAAATCAAGGTAGTGGCAACCGCCAAAGGAATGACAGTCAAAACAGGGTATATATGGGGCCTTAGTCGCTAAATACTGTTCTGAGAATCAAAACTTGAGCCATTTCCAGCGACGATATTTCCAGAATCTTAATGGACAATTCTGCAGCTACAATGCTAGTATCAGCTCCCATTTTTCCGAGGAGCCTGCTCATGACCATCGCAAAAACAGCCAGCGAGCTTCTGGCAGAATATCGGATGCTTTCCCCGTTAGAGCAAACAACTCTGCAACTGCTGGCTTTTTTTATAGCACCGGTTACACGAACCGGCGTCCATGAAATGCTCAAAAAATTGAATATCACGGTCAATACCCGTCAGATAAACTACCCGGATGTTGGCGCCGTTCTGACTACACTCATGAAAAGTGGTATGCTGGAAGAGCCGCGTGGCGGTGTCTGCTGCATAGCGCAACTTCAGCAACCGCTGATGCGCGAAGTTGAGCGGGAGGGTAATCTACCGCTGTATGCGGAAACGGTGAGACCCTATTTTTCCGTCATCCCATCGTATAACGAGCGCTATCACTATACCAGCTATGCCCAGGCTCTGCAAAATGTGCGACTCTCACTTTACTGTCGCAACGAACAGGAAGTTGGCAATAATCTTAAAGCCTGTTATCAGTATTTCAACTGGGATTCACGACAACGCCCCCCATTATTTATCTTTTTCCCTGAACCTCTCGATACTGAATGGCTTTCCACCTTTCCACCAGGGCTTCTGACCTCAATACTTGATGAATTATGTAACAAAAGTTTGACAACACTGACGAAATCCGCCGCCTTGGAACTTCTGGAAACGTTTGTTGATAGCCAGGAAGCACCATCTAATCATGCTCATCATCTCGCCCTGTTTTACCAACTGATGCAGGGAAAAATTGGTAAAATTGTAACGCAACTGGTAACTCTGCAGGAATCTTTTTTTGATATTCACGGTTCGGTGGCCTTCTTAAAAGGCGATGATGACGGGGCAATTGCCTGGTTTGATAAAGAAATCGCCCGAATTAAAAAGGTGACTGGTAAGCGTAAAATCTTTCTTTCAGGTTATGCCGGTTTTTTTCATCTGCTGGCACTGTTGCGCAGTAATTTGCCGAATCACCTTAAAAGTGCGCTGGAACTTTCTGGTTTAGCGATGAAACAGGAAGAATTTAAGCAGCAGGCGCCCATCTATATTCTGAGCCAACTGGCAGAATATAAAATGGGAAACAGCAGTTATCTGAAGCCACTCGAAAAGAGCTGTAATTCCGGATCAAATCTCCAGCCAATGACCCAGCTAATAATGTCGCTTGCTTCTATCTGGATAAAAAATCAGACGTATTGCTACACAGCAAAAATCTTGGTGAACTTCATAAAAAAAGTACCAGCGCCGGATTTTACTGGATTGCTGCGGAAGCTGCCACTCTTGCTAAGATTATCAATCCCGATGGTAAAAACGAAACAACTGAGGCTGAAAAGTTCTGCGCGGAACAGGGTATCGTTGCGCTTACCGGTTTCGGTGACGGGGAGAATGATTGGGAACGCTCACTTAATGCTCTTCTGGCGCTTGCCACCAACGACCATTCCAAAGCCGCTGCCACCCCGAATGCTACGCGCATGACCTGGCTGATAGGGGGTGACGGGAAAACATACGTTTCGATTCAGCCTATTGAACAAAAACAGACAAAACGGGGCTGGACAGGTGGGCGAAATGTTGCCCTGAAGCGCTTGCGTGAAGGGAGTTCGACTCTTGATTTTCTGACTGCGCAGGATCGGAAAATTATCTCCTGTATCTATAAAGAGCAGAGTTATGGTTATTATTCCCAAACATCCTACGAAATTAACACCAACAAGGCTTTGGTTGAGCTGATAGGTCATCCACTGGTTTTTAATGCCAGAAACGAAGAGCAGATGACGGTCGTGCGTGGCGAATTTACCCTGAAAGTTGATCGCAGCAAGGGGAAACTCAAGCTTTCACTCGCTCCGCTCCCTACTTCAGAAGCGGATGTTTTCTGGCTCTGGGAAAACGGCTCGCGGCTACAGGTTTACGAACCAACCAGGGAACAGTTACGCATAGCCACAATATTGGGGAGTGGCCTGACCGTGCCGGCAGAAGCTGAAAAGCGGATAGCCTCTGTCATTACCGCAGTTGCTCCGCATATAACGGTTCATTCCGATGTCGCTGGTGAACACGCAACGGCCGAAACAGTTGAGAGTGACAATCGCCTGCATATACTGCTGAGACCATTTGGTGCGGGGATTATGGTGGAACTCCTGGTGCGGCCGCTTGGTGAAGGTGGCCCCGGTTTTTACCCAGGGCGCGGAGCAGCGACGGTAATTGCGGCATTCAACAACAAGCGGCTACAGACAACCCGCAATCAGAAGCTGGAAAAGAGCCGCCTTGAACAACTCCTTTCAAGCTGCAGTACACTTGATCTCTACCCATCTGATGATAATTTCTGGCGCATAGATGATCCCCTGGGGAGTCTGGAGTTGCTGGAAGAGCTGCATGGGCTTGGTAAAGTTAAAGATGCTCCCTTTGTGGTTGAATGGCCTGAAGGGGAGAAACTGAAATTGCGCGGTTCGGCCTCCTGGAGTGGCATGAAGCTTTCCGTGAGTTCAGGAAAGGACTGGTTTGCCCTGGAAGGGAATGTCGCCATATCTGATGAACAGGTGCTCTCCTTGCAGCAACTATTGGAACTGGCGACCGGTAACTGCGGGCGATTCATTCAGCTTGCTGATGGCGAATTTGTTGCGCTGACCGAAGAGTTTCGAAGGCGCCTGGAAGAGTTGCGCCGGGTGGTGGAAAAACATGGCAAGGAGAATCGATTCCACCAACTGACTGCGCCGCTGGTTGAAGATGCACTTCATGGTTCAGGCGGAGTCAAAGGGGACAAGCTCTGGAAGATAACTCTGGAACGCTTCAAGAGTGCCGAAGCGCTACAGCCAATCGTGCCGGTCACGTTTCAGGCAACACTGCGTGATTATCAGCTTGAAGGGTTCAACTGGCTGGCACGCCTTGCCCACTGGGGAGTCGGGGCATGCCTGGCAGATGACATGGGGCTTGGTAAAACCATTCAGGCACTGGCACTGTTGGTCAATCGTGCGCCACAAGGAGCCGCGCTGGTGCTGGCTCCAACGTCAGTCTGCCTCAATTGGGAGAGCGAGTGCCATCTTTTTGCTCCGACGCTGGTGCCGCGAATCTTTGGTGGAGGAAACCGCAAAGATTTTATCGACTCACTGCAGCCTTTTGATCTGGTAATATCCAGTTACACTCTCTTTCAGCAGGAAGCAGAATTATTGACCTCCATAACCTGGGAAACGGTCGTTCTGGATGAAGCGCAGGCGATCAAGAATATGGCGACCAAGCGTTCCCAGGCGGCAATGCAGTTGCAGGCCAATTTCCGTATTGCCACCACCGGCACTCCGGTTGAGAACCGCCTTGACGAACTTTGGAATCTGTTCCGTTTCTTGAACCCCGGCCTGCTTGGTTCCCACAAAGGTTTTACCGAACGCTTTGGCACTCCGATAGAACGGGATGGCGATAAAGCCGCACGGACACTGCTCAAAAAACTTATTCGCCCTTTTATGCTGCGCCGCACCAAAAGTCAGGTATTGCAGGAACTTCCGCCACGTACAGATATCTTACATCGGGTAGAGATGTCCGGTGAAGAGGTCGCCCTGTATGAAGCACTGCGCCGAAAAGCTGTTGAAAAACTGCAAGGAAGCGATGGTCAGGGGGAGGGTGAACGACAGATCCGGATTCTTGCAGAGATAATGCGCTTGCGGCGCGCCTGCTGCAATCCGGAGTTGGTTATGCCGGGAAGTGGTATTGCAAGCGCCAAACTGGCAGCTTTCCGTGAAATAGTTGATGAATTGCGGGAAAATGGTCATAGAGCGCTGGTGTTCAGCCAGTTTGTCGATCATCTCTCACTAATACGCCAAAGCCTTGATGCGGACAGAATCACCTATCAATATCTGGACGGTTCAACCCTGCCGAAAGCTCGACAGGAGCAGGTTGCCGCTTTCCAGCGGGGCGAAGGGGAACTGTTTCTGATCAGCCTCAAAGCCGGTGGAGTTGGGTTAAATCTGACGGCAGCCGATTATGTCATTCATCTTGATCCCTGGTGGAATCCGGCTGTTGAAGATCAGGCATCCGACCGCGCCCACCGCATCGGGCAACTCCGACCGGTCACGGTCTATCGTCTAGTGGCTGCCAACACGATTGAGGAAAAAATAGTCGCCCTTCATCACCAGAAACGAGATTTGGCAGATTCTCTTCTTGAAGGGACAGACACCGCCGCGCGGGTTTCGGCGGCTGATTTGATGGATCTGTTGAGAGAAGCTGGGCAGGAGTATTAGTTTCAAGAAAGTTAACCAGTCTATACGCAAACAAGGCAGGGAACCGAAGTTCCCTGCCTTGTATTTTGTTTTGCATCAAGCGATGTAGTCGTCAGGTTAGTACATTCCGCCGCCGCCCATGCCACCCATGCCGCCCATACCACCAGGCATTCCGCCGCCTGCTCCGCCGCCATCATCTTTCGGCTTTTCTGCAATCAGAGCTTCAGTAGTCAGCATCAGGCCGGCTATGGAAGCCGCATTCTGCAGCGCATAGCGAGCAACTTTGGTCGGATCGATTATGCCGGCTGCGATCATATCGACATATTCATCAGTTGCGGCGTCGTATCCAAAGGCATCTTTGCCGTTCTTGACCTTGTCAACTACGATCGAAGCATCGATCCCTGCGTTTTCTGCGATCTGACGGATCGGTGACTCAAGGGAAGCCTTGATCACGCTTACGCCGAACTGCTGCTCATTTACAAGCTTGAGACCGTCCAGAACAGTCATGGCGCGGATATATGCGACGCCGCCTCCTGGAACGATACCTTCGTCTACTGCTGCACGGGTTGCGTGCAGCGCATCTTCAACGCGTGCTTTTTTCTCTTTCATTTCAACTTCAGTTGCAGCGCCAACCTTGATAACGGCTACGCCGCCGACCAGTTTAGCAAGACGCTCCTGAAGTTTTTCTTTGTCATAATCGCTGGTTGATTCTTCAGACTGAGCGCGAAGCATCTTGACTCGACCCTGAATATTCTCTTCCTTGCCATTACCATCGATGATAGTGGTGTTATCTTTGTCGATAGTGATGCGTTTTGCCTGGCCGAGCATGTCGACCGTAGTCTGGTCAAGTTTTAAGCCTACTTCTTCAGAAATCACCTGTCCGCCAGTCAGCACTGCGATATCTTCCAGCATTGCTTTACGACGATCGCCGAAGCCGGGAGCTTTTACAGCACAGACGTTCAGAACGCCGCGCAGCTTGTTGACAACCAGAGTTGCCAGCGCTTCGCCATCGATATCTTCTGCGATGATCAAGAGTGGACGACCTGATTTTGCACTTGCTTCCAGAACCGGCAGGAGATCCTTCATGCTGGAAATCTTCTTGTCGTGAATCAGGATCATGGCGTTTTCTATGGAACATTCCATACGCTCAGGATCAGTTACGAAGTAAGGAGAGAGGTAACCACGGTCGAACTGCATACCTTCGACAGTTTCAAGAGTCGTTTCCATCGCCTTTGCTTCTTCAACCGTGATGACGCCCTCTTTGCCGACTTTTTCCATTGCTTCAGCAATAATGTCGCCGATGGTCTTGTCGTTGTTGGCGGAAATGGTGCCGACCTGGGCGATTTCTTTATGATCCTTGATCGGCTTGGAGATATTTTTCAATTCAGCAACTATTGCGTCAACAGCCTTGTCGATGCCACGCTTGATTTCCATGGGGTTGTGACCCGCAGCAACCAGTTTTGAGCCCTGCTTGTAAATTGCCTGAGCCAGAACAGTCGCAGTAGTTGTGCCGTCGCCGGCTACGTCGGAAGTTTTTGAAGCAACTTCTTTGACCAGTTGTGCGCCCATGTTTTCAAACTTGTCTTCCAGTTCAATCTCTTTAGCAACGGTTACGCCATCTTTTGTGATGAGCGGTGAGCCGTAGGATTTGTCGATAATGACGTTGCGACCTTTCGGCCCCAGGGTTACTTTAACGGTATCGGCGAGGATGTTGACGCCTTTCAGGATAGCATTACGCCCTTCCTGGTCAAACTTGATAATCTTTGCTCCCATGTTGTTGTTCCTCCGTGTATTTTTATGTATTTTAAAATCTATTCTACAACAGCCAGAATGTCGTCTTCACGCATCATCAGATAATCTTCGCCATCAACTTTTACTTCTGTGCCGGCATATTTGCCGAACAGCACGATGTCGCCAATTTTAACATCCAGCGGCAGAACTTTACCGTCTTCAGTTTTCTTGCCGTTACCTGCAGCCACGATTTTGCCGCGCTGCGGCTTCTCTTTGGCTGTTTCAGGTATGAAAAGGCCTCCGGCGGTTTTGGTTTCTTCTTCTACTCTCTTGACAATGATACGGTCCTGCAGTGGTCGTAAATTCATCTGTACTTCTCCTTTCTATCCTTGTGGGGTGTGGTGGTAAATTGATAATTAGCACTCGCGACTGTCGAGTGCTAACGATCAGAATATAAACAGCCCAAATTCAAAAATCAAGGGGGGAGCGTATTTTTTTATTCATATCTCATCAGAGACTTTTGAGAGCTTGAAATTTCTGAACAGAATGAGGTCGTAGACGATTTTTAAGCCACCAGCGATGAAGAAGGGACTTCCCACGGATACCGAAAGCAGTAATCCGGCCACGGTGGGAGCAAGCGATGCGCCGACCGAGCGGGCGATGCCGGTTATGCCGGCCGCAGCAGAACGTTCATCCGGATCAACAACGGCCATTGTATAGGCCTGGCGTGTCGGTACATCCATCTGGGAGATACTGAAGCGTAACAGCAGCATAGTGATGGCAAGCGAAAAATTCGGCATAAGCGGGACCATAATCAGCAGAATATTTGACGGCAGATGGGTAAACACCATGGTGCGGATCAACCCGATTTTTTTCGCCAGCGGCACGGCGAGCAGTGCGGAAACCCCGGCAAGCAGATTGGCTCCGAAGAAAATGCTCCCCAGCGTCGCTTCATCAGCGTTGAAGCGGACGTGGAACCAGTACGCCATAAAACTTTGCAGGACGAACCCTCCGGCAAATGCATCCAGGGAGAAAAGCAGCGATAGCTTCGTTACAACGCCACGCGATTTGTGCAGCCCGAAACGGTTTGGCGAGGAGGCTGCTAGTGATAAGCGAGGAGCTTCAGAGGCTCTGGTCAAGCCGGTGAAAACGAGTGCCAGCAGGCCACCGATAAGAGCATAGCCGCACAGAATTAGCCGATAGGAATCGAGTGTACAGAGACCGTTACGCTGCAGCTCTGCGGCAAGAAAACCTCCAACAAGGGCGCCTACAGCGGTTGCCAGAGATCCCGCCAGATTATACCAGGCAAAGAGTCCCGTTCGCCGTTCTTTTGACACAAGTTGTGACAACATCGCCTGTTCAACCGGAAGAAACGGCCCGATTTCATTACCGCTCGGGCTGATGACTCCGATAATCGCGGTAAGAATAAGCAGGAGCGGATTACTGGTCAGAATGAAGACCAGACCGGCTGCCATCATGAGTAACGCACCAATTATCAAGGTTTTTTTACGACCAAAGCGGTCTGCTGTCGTGGTAAGAAGCAGTGATATTCCGGCATCACCGACAAGTGTCAGCGAGAACAGCACCCCCATAAGAGCATCAGTGAAACCGGACTCTGAAAGATAGAGGGCAAGAACAACGGAGAGAAAACCATAACCGAAGAGCCTGAGGATGCGGGTTGTAAAAAGCAGTACAATATTACGATCTGAAGGGAACATTTCCAGGTTTACCATCCAAGACTTCGTGTATCACGTATAGGGGGCAATTCAATTTCCTAGTTTCCTCTTCACATCTTCCAACTGCTTAGCAGGCGATAATGGTTGCTCATAAGACACAACCCCTTGTATACTCAATTTATCGAGTAGGTAACAACCCATAAACTTTCACACGGAGGTGTCTGATGATAAATAAAGGTCCGCGAACAGTCGTTCTCCCATCTGCAGAAAAGGCCGCTGCTCTGGTAAAAAAGATGCGCGGTGAGGTTGACAGCAATGAAAATTATCGCTCAAAATCACTCAGAATTAATGGCGCTATCTGCGCCAAGTGTGGTCGCGAGTTTGACCAGGGCAACCTGAGCTTATTAACGGTCCATCACAGAGACGGCAACCATCACAACAATCCGCCTGACGGGTCAAACTGGGAAAATCTCTGTACCCACTGTCATGACGATGAGCATTCGCGGGGAGAGTTAGGAGAGTACTTTTCAAAAACTACTTAAAGTTCAGATAGATCAACCGTCCGACAAGCGCCAGCACCATCGTGATAAACACCGGCCTGATAAAGGCGGTTCCGCGCGTGATGACCAGCTTTGATCCGACCCGCGCCCCCAGAAACTGTCCAGCCCCCATGATAAGTCCTTCAACAAAACGCACCTGCCCAACGGAAAGAAAGAAGATCAAAGCAACAAAATTACTGGTAAAATTCATAACTTTAGTGGTGGCGGTTGCCCTCATCATGGAATAGCCGAGCAGCATCATGAGTGCCATCGTCCAGAACGAACCGGTGCCCGGGCCGAAAAATCCGTCGTAAAAACCGATTGAAAGGCCAAAGAGTAGGTAGAAGGTGCCAGCCTTTAAGCGGGCGTGGGAGTCTTCTGCTCCCAAACGGGGAGAAAACAGTGTGTAGATCGCTATGGCTGCGAGGAGCCAGGGAATAATCAGTTTGAGCAGGGACGCATCGAGCAGTTGAACCGCCCAGACGCCAAGTGCCGCACCGATGGCAGTCCAGAGGATACCGCTCCAGCAATCGCTCATCTTTACCGTGCCGGCTCGCACGAAATGGAGCATGGCACTTCCGGAGCCGAATGATGCCTGGAGCTTGTTGGTGCCAAGTGCAATTTGTGGGGGGAGGCCGATGCCGAGCAGTACGGGGACTGTAATCAATCCACCTCCACCGGCGATGGAATCGATCAAGCCTGCGACAAAAGCTGCTCCGAAGAGTAGCGGCAAGAGAATTTCATGAGGCATGCTAAATTAAATCGCCTTTGACCACGACAGCCGCTGTTCAAGCCACCTGGAGAGGCTGGTAAAGGCAAAACAGAGGATGAAGTAAATAATGGCAATGAATGCAAATATTTCGGTCGGGAATGCCATGGTGCGGTTGTTGATCTGGGTTCCAACATGAGTCAGTTCGGACACGCCGACGATAAAGGCCAGCGAAGTGTCCTTGATCAGTGATACGAACTGGTTGACAAACGATGGGATCATGTTGCGCAGAGCCTGCGGAAGGATGATGTAATACATCACCTGCCAGGATTTCAGGCCGGTAGAGGTGGCAGCTTCGGTCTGCCCTTTCGGTATCCCGTCTATTCCGGCGACAACGATGCGTGACATGTAGGCAGAAGTGAAAAGGGTTAGTGCAATGATAACTGTGTTGTTTTCGGCAATTTTGCCGAACATGGCCGGCAGCAGAAAATAAATCCAGAAAATAACCATCAGGAGCGGCATGCCGCGCACCAGATTTATAAACGCCAAAGCGGGGTAGCGCACGGCAGGGAAACGCGAGACGCTTAAAAGACCCAGAATCAAACCACCAAAAAAGGAGAGAATGCAGGAAACAACAGCGAGATAAAGAGTCAATCCGACCCCACCAAGTGGCCCATGGGGAAAACGGCCAATCATGAAATAGGTGAAGTTGTCGGTAATGACCGATATATTGAATAAATGTTCCATATCAGGCCGCCTTGTGAACGTTCAGGACTTTTTCGTTGTAGAGATTAACAAGCGCGGTAATGACAATAGAGAGCACCAGGTAGACAACCGTCGCGGCAGTGAAGGCTTCAAAACCCTTAAAAGTGTAGCTTTCGACCTGGCGCGCCTGGTAGGTCATCTCCATAACGCCAATGGTCATTGCCAGCGACGAGTTCTTGGCCAGATTGAGAAACTGGTTAACCAACGGGGGAATAGTGATACGCACCGCCTGTGGAAGGATGATGTACTGCATTGAGCGTAGATACGAAAAGCCGGAACTCCGTGCCGCCTCCATCTGTTCTTTCGGGATGGAGAGAACACCAGACCGAAGGTCTTCGGCGATAAAAGCAGAAGTGTAGATTGTCAGGGCAATGGCAGCCGCAGCAAATTCGAAGCCGGTTGCATTAAGCCAGTCATTTATGAAGGTAGGCAGAATCTTATATGAGCCGAAATACCAGAAAAAAATCTGTACAAGTAGCGGTGTGTTGCGGAAAAATTCAAGATAGGCGAGCGCAATCCAACGTACCGGTTTGCTGTGAGCCATACGCATCACCGCAATCAGTAACCCCAGCATGAAAGCCGACACAATAGAGACGGCCGACAGCTTGAGAGTAGTTATCAGCCCGGAAAGCAGCCAGTCAAAATATTGTCCGGATGTTACGATTGACCAGTCGAAAGTGTAGTTGAGCACTAAAACCCCGTGAAAAGTGAAGAGTAAAAGGTGAAACTCCCTCTCCTTTAACCCTTCACTTTTTCATGAAAATGGTTATTTATCAGCGGTAATCTTGAAAGTGCGGTCGAGGTGGAACTGTGTAGTCGGCCCGAACCATTTGTCAAAGATGGCTTTTGCTTCGCCACTTTTTTCCATCTCAAGAATGGTTTTGTTGACAAAGTTGACGAAGTTGGTATCCCCTTTACGCATGCCGAGACCGTAGGGTTCATCAGAAATCTGGATGTTCGGAATTTCATACTGAGCCTTGGTGGGCGCTTTTGCGAGGATACCTGCCAAAATAGCTTCGTCGGTTGTCACCGCTGAAACCTTCCCCTGCGTCAACGCAAGGAATGCCTGCGGATAGTCATCAAATGAGAGTACGGTTGCAGAAGGAATGGCAGTTGCTACGTTTTTCTCCGATGTTGATCCTTTGGCAGTGCCGATCCGTTTACCTTCCAGATCTTTCAGACTTTTGACACTCCCTTTTTTAGTAATAAACTTCTGGCCGGTAAGGAAATAGGCGTAGCTGAAATCGATAACCTTGGCACGTTCGGCATTCTTGGTCATGGTTGCGGCAATGACGTCGATATGCCCTTCCTGTAACTGCGGCATGCGACTTGCTGATGTAACCGGTTTCAGCTCAACTTTTACACCCAGTTTTTTGGCAATGGCGTTTACAAAATCGATATCGTATCCGACGATCTGACGGGTTTTCTCATCGATGTAACCAAATGGCGGGAGGGAATCCTTGCAGCCGACAGTCAATACTCCCTTTTTCTTTACATCGGCCAGGGTGTCTCCGGCCTGGGCGGTTTTAACGGTAATTGTTGCAAGAGCCATGATCATAAACAGCGTTACGAGTTTTTTCATTTGTACATCCTCCTGTTTTTTAGTGGTGTAGATTTCCGGTTTGCGGAATATGTTTTACTGACTCTGCATGGGAGTCAATAATTGACGCAGAAACTGTTGTGCCCGTTCATGCTGTGGACGCAGAAAAAAGTCTTCAGGGGGGGCTTCTTCCAGGATTACGCCATAATCCATGAAGACAACCCGATGCGCTACTTCGCGGGCAAAGCCCATTTCGTGGGTAACCACGACCATTGTCATGCCGCTTCGAGCAAGATCTTTCATAACTTCAAGCACTTCCCCGATCATCTCGGGGTCAAGTGCGGAGGTTGGTTCATCAAACAGCATGATGCGTGGCTTCATTGCCAGGCCTCGGGCAATTGCCACTCGCTGCTGCTGCCCTCCGGATAACTGTAACGGGTAGGCATCCCGTTTTTCAGCAAGTCCGACCCTGGTAAGCAGTACCATGGCCTGCTCTTCAGCCTCTTTTCTCGGGATGTTGCGAATTTTGATTGGAGCTAGAGTTATATTGTTGATAACGGAAAGGTGGGGGTACAGGTTGAATTGCTGAAACACAAAGCCAACCTCTGCTCGTAGTTTATTGATGTCTGTTTTCTTGTCGGAAAGATCCATGCCATCGACTATCAGAGTACCCTCGCTGATCGGTTCCAACTGGTTGACAGTGCGGATAAGCGTCGATTTGCCGGAACCGGATGGACCGCAAACCACCAGAACTTCGCCAGGCGTCACATGCAGGTTGATATCATTAAGGACGTGCAGGGTTTTAAACCACTTGTGCACCCCTTTGAAAATAATCATAACCGTACTCCTCTGTCTTTATAATACAACGCCAGCACAGAGCCTTTCTTATCACGTAGAAGCGATAAAAGGAAGTGTTTTTCAGATACATTCACTCACGAACCGACCAGCTTTCTACGCCTGTCCGACGGCTTGGGATTGTTCAAATTCAGTGCGTACTCTGTGCATTTCTTCAACTTCCCGCAGTTTCTCGCCCATCCAGGCATGGAATATCTTGGCATTTTCGTAACTCATAACAACGCCGGTATCAATGAAACGCACCATACTGTTGGCAAGATCTTTGGGATCAACTTCGATTTCCCGACCGATTGCGCCCTCAGGTGTTATTTCATGGGTAATTGCATCAGGCAACGGCTGGCGTTCAAGATAGAAGTTGATTACCATTTCGCCTCGCGGCGAAAAACCGCCCTGCGCACCGTTAACGTAGGAAGGATTGTAGCCATAGTTGAACACATATTTAAACGTTAATTCGGGTTTCTTGCTGCTCATTGTTGTTTCTCCTTTGGTCTGCTGCTTGGAATTTTTGCCGTGCAGCTCTTTTTAAATTTCACCTCTTACCTACCACATTATAAAGGGCAAGGAAAAGAATTTCTTGCATTCCAGAGTACCGCTAGCTATAAAAGATTTGAATTGTCTATTTATGCTTTTATGGAGGTACAGATATGCTGAATTTAAAGAAAATTGCGTTTATCGGCGGCGGCAATATGGCCGAAGCTATTATTTGCGGCCTGATCCGCGAAGATTCAGGAGTTGAAATCTGCGTGGCGGAAATAAGTGCTGAACGACGGGACGTACTTAAAGGGAATTTCCCGCAACTGCGGATCCTTGGCGATGCGGCAGAAGCGGCAAAGTGGTGTGAAGTCCTTATACTGGCGATTAAACCGCAACAGGCAGAAGCGGTCCTCGATCTTATTGAACCGGTTATCACAGATGATAAATTGATCATATCAATTATGGCCGGCATCCCGACATTGAAAATTGAGGCCAACCTGGTAACCGGTTGCCGCGTCATACGTGCGATGCCGAATACACCGGCTCTTATTGGAGCTGGCGCGACAGCAGTTTGCTCTGGTCGGAAGGCAACGTCGGACGATCTTGAGTGTGCTCTCCAAATATTTGCCATGGTCGGGATTGCCGTTTCCGTAGAGGAAAAACTGATGGATGCGGTTACTGGACTCTCCGGCAGCGGCCCGGCGTATGTGTTTACCTTCATTGAGGCGATGTCCGATGCCGGAGTCAAGAACGGTCTGCCTCGTGATGTTGCCTCTAAACTTGCTGTCCAGACGGTGCTCGGAGCGGCGCGAATGGTCGTTGAAACCGGCGAACACCCGACACTTCTGAAGGAAAAAGTCAGCTCGCCGGGGGGTACCACAATAGCAGCTCTTCACGCACTTGAAGTCGGAAGTTTTCGCGGTATCGTAATGAATGCGGTAGATAGTGCCTGTCTGAAATCAAAAGAGCTGGCCGGAAAGCAGAGTTAAGCTCGAAAACAGATATATCCACAACCAGGTAAGACGGGAGGAATTATGTTTGAATCTGCAGAGTTGGGTCACAAGATCAGCAAAGAGGTCTGGAAAAAGGAAATCCCCCTTCTACGCGAGGGGCTTCTGGATGCCCAGTTGGATCTGGCGCAATCAAAAAAATTCCCAGTGATTATTCTGGTGGCAGGAGTCGATTGTGCCGGCAAAGGTGAAACGGTTAATCTTCTCAATGAGTGGATGGATCCGCGCCACATTGAGACCCACGCAGTGCGGGATCTGACCGATGAAGAGCTGGAGCGGCCTCAGATGTGGCGCTACTGGCGGGTACTCCCTCAAAAGGGCAAAGTCGGCGTTTTTATTGGTACCTGGTATTCTGCTCCTCTGGTGGGAAATGTTTATGGCACAATCAAAAATGCCGAACTTGATCAACAGTTAGAACGGATCTGCCGTTTTGAGAAGATGCTCTGTGATGAAGGGGCACTGGTGCTCAAGTTCTGGTTACACCTTTCAGAGAACGAACAGAAAAAACGCCTCAAATTGCTGGAAAAAGATCCCAAAACTCGCTGGAGAGTCACTGCTACGGATTGGGAACATTACAAGCTGTACAATAAATTCCGCAAGGTCTCGGAACGGATGCTCCGTTCGACCAGCACAGCAGAAGCCCCCTGGACAATTGTAGAGGGGACAGATCCGAACTACCGCTACCTCACTATCGGCAAAGCAATCCTTAGCGCCATGCGTAAGCGTCTCGATGCACCTGAGGCACCACGTCACGAAGAACCGATTCCCCCGATTATGCCAAGCATTGACAACCTTCTGATCCTTCAGACGCTTGATATGTCAAAGAAACTGAAAAAATCCGAGTTTGAAAGCGCGCTGGAAAAATATCAGGGTAAGCTTAATCTTCTGACTCGCCACCCCGACTTTAAGAAGCTTTCTGTCGTTGTAGCCTTTGAAGGAAACGATGCTGCCGGAAAAGGTGGCAGTATCCGTCGTATCATCCAGGCGCTTGATGCCAGGCAATACCGGGTAATTCCGGTTGCAGCTCCGACTGAAGAAGAGCGCGCTCAGCCCTACATGTGGCGCTTCTGGCGTAATATTCCTCGTAAAAGCCGTTTTGCCATCTTTGACCGTACCTGGTACGGGCGTGTTCTGGTGGAGCGTGTTGAAGGGTTTTGCGAACATAAGGACTGGATGCGAGCCTACGGTGAAATCAACGATTTTGAAGAGCAGATGGTACGGAACAAAACGGTCGTCGTAAAATTCTGGCTTTCGATTACCAAGGAAGAGCAGTTGCGACGTTTTAAAGAGCGGGAGAAGATAGGCTTTAAACGCTACAAAATTACCGATGAAGATTGGCGTAATCGCGATAAATGGGACGAATACGAACTGGCGGTCTGCGACATGATTGACCGTACCAGCACCGATATAGCCCCTTGGACGCTGGTTGAGGCCAACGATAAATATTATGCCCGCATAAAGGTGCTTAAAACATTATGCGAGAAAATTGAAAAGGCACTTGAGAAGTAAAGGCTGGCTTGAGATTCAGCTTGAATCTCACATGGTACATTCCCCGCCGCTTGCGGCGGGGTTGTTTATTCAGTTACGGATTGTGTTGAAAGATTGTGATGTAGGCAAGCAGACCAAGCATAAGAATGGTGAGAGCCAGCCTCAGCCCCCCCCCTTTGGCCAGGGAAGTCATCATCCAGGTAATGAAGGAGGCTGCAACCAGGCAGAGAGTCAATCGACCGAGTCCGGTTAAATCAGGAGCAGACTTTCGCCAGAAGAAGGAGACAACAAAATAACTGGTCATGAACATGACGGAGTTCATGGTGATGCTTACGGCCCGTCGTTCCAGAATATTTTTGAAACGGTTTTTCATATTCCTCTATCCGCCGATAACTATGATACTGTAAACATCCGCTACTGACATATCCGCCTCCGGTTACGCCGTTTCGCCAAGATCCTCCAGATGCAATTCCTTTATCGCCGTTTCCCTCATTTTGAATTTCTGAATTTTGCCGGAAGCGGTCATCGGATAACTATCGACAAAGGTTACATATTTAGGGATTTTATAATTGGCAATCTTGTCGCGACAGTAGTCACGAACTTCGTCTTCTGTCATGGTTTGCCCTTTTTTTAGGATGACGGAGGCCATGACCTGTTCGCCGTATTTTTTGTCAGGGACGCCATATACCTGGATGTCCGACACTTTGGGATTGGTGTATAGAAATTCTTCAATTTCGCGGGGATAGATGTTTTCTCCGCCACGGATGATCATGTTTTTGATTCTGCCAGTGATTTTGCAGTAGCCATTTTCGTCCATTATGGCGAGGTCGCCGGTATGCAGCCAGTTTTCGCTGTCAATGGCACTGGCGGTTTCCTCCGGCATTTTGTAGTACCCTTTCATGACGTGGTAGCCGCGAGTGCAGAGTTCTCCCTGTTTACCGGGGGGGAGGGTTTCGTTGGTTTCTATATCGACTATTTTTGTTTCAACATCAGGAAGTGAGCGACCGACGGTAGTTACGCGCAGTTCCAGAGCATCATCGGTGCGGGTCTGGGTGATGACCGGGGAGGATTCGGTTTGACCGTAGGCAATAGTTATTTCTGAGGCATGCATGTCGCTGTTGACTTTTTTCATGACTTCGATGGGGCAGTTGGAACCGGCCATAATGCCGGTGCGGAGTGTAGTCAGATCGAAGTTTTTAAAGTCAGGGTGTTCGAGTTCGGCGATAAACATTGTCGGGACGCCATGAACTGCGGTGCATTTTTCTTTTTCTATTGTCTGCAATACTTTGAGAGGATCAAAAATTTCGACCGGAACCATGGTAGTAGCATGAGTTACACAGGCCATCACGCCCAGTACACAACCAAAACAGTGGAAAAATGGCACTGGAATACAGAGGCGATCCTGCGGGGTGAACTTCATGCATTCACCGATGTTAAAGCCGTTGTTGACAATGTTGTAGTGAGTCAGCATGACCCCTTTCGGGAAACCGGTTGTACCGGAAGTGTATTGCATATTGATGGTTTCGTGGCAGTCGAGGGTGGCTTCAATGGCGTTCAGGGATTCGTCGGGGATTTGCTCACCCAGTTTGATGAGACTGTCGAAGCTGAACATGCCCGCGGGTGTTTCTGCACCGATAAAAATAACGCTTTTTAGGAATGGCAACTTGGCTGTGACAAGAGCACCAGGTGTGGATGTAGCCAGTTCGGGAACGACACTGTTCAAAGTTTCTATGTAGTTGGTATCTTTGAAGGAGCCAACCATGAATAGTGAGGTGGAATCGGACTGCTCCAGGATATATTCAAGTTCGGCTGACTTGTAGCTTGTGTTGACGGTGACGAGAATAGCGCCAATTTTTGCTGATGCAAATTGCAGTAGCACCCATTCGGGGACGTTGTATGCCCATATTGCAATGTTGTCCCCTTTTTTAATTCCTAGCTTGAGCAATCCTTTGGCGACCTGGCGACAGATGTCGTTGAACTGCTTGTATGTATAGCGTAGGCCTCGTTCATGGTAAACCAGAGCTTCGTTTTCAGGATAGAGGCGAGCCATTTCGTCAAGAAGCGACCCGACTGTGTGAGTAAGTTGTTTAGACATAATTCCTCCGAAATTGTTCACTCATCGAGCTTTATGGATTCTCTGGTTTTTTCACGACGCTTTTCATCTTTTGCGGCATACTTGGCGAGGCATTCCTTGCTTTTTTCTACCATCGAACAGGTCAAATAATCGGCGATATTAATCACGCATGCCCGGATAGCTTTGCCAGTCGGAGTTTTTTCTTCACTGTCCGTATGTCCGCCAATACCCATAATACTTCCGGAAAGCCTTAAAGATGATGATTCAGAGTTGGCCTCTATGGTGCGAGTTTCTACTACTTCACTTGTTTCTACGTCAATGACTTTGAGATCGACGGCAATATAAGCCTTTGCTGAGCCTCCACCAACGCCGAAACCCATGAAACTGATCCCCCCACCCTTCTTGGCAGCATTTTCTTCAAATGATGAGACTGTTGCAGTGACTATATACTGAGCACCCTTGATCTTGCCCAGTTTAGATTTGGTGGAAGGTTCCACAAGTCCGGACTCTCCGAATTTGAGTTCACTGACTACCTTGTCGATTTCCTTTCTTTCAACCATCTTGAATTTTTTGGTACTGGCCAATTCGCTGGTCAACATATCGGAAAGTTCAGATCCGGTACCGGATCTCCACCATGACGCGTTAGAATTGTTGGTAAAACGCATGACCGCAAGACGAGGAGCATCTGCCACCGCTGCATAGACAGTAGACGAAACAGCGCTTAAAACGAGTAAACAGAGAGACATTGCAATCATCTTTTTCATGGTGAATCCTCCTAAATATAGTTTTGATTACTCCTGTTGGAGCGAGGTGAACAATTTTAAAGGGATAATTACATGATTTTGTTTTGCGGAAAATACACCCGACTCAGGGCCGTGTCAACGCAATTTGAGATGTTCCGCCTCTGCACATAACTGATAATATCTACAACTCTTCCGGAGTAAATGCGACAATTTCATCTATTGAATCAACTCCAGCCGTCAGCATCACCAAGCGGTCAATCCCCAGAGCGATTCCTGCCGAATCCGGCATGACTCCCAGCGTGTAGAGGAACGGTTCGGGAAGCGGTAGAACAGCATGTCCGGCGCAACTCCGGGCAGCATTGGCCTCTTCAAAACGGCGGCGCTGTTCGAGCGGGTCATTCAGTTCGCTGAAACCGTTTGCTAATTCCAAACCGCCGACATACAGTTCAAAACGTTCAGCAAGATTTTTATTTTCCGGCTTGACGCGGGCCAGAGCGGCCAGTTCGGCGGGATAGTCGTACAGGATAACCGGCGCAGCAAAACCTGCCAGAGCCGGCTCAACGAGAGATGTCAGTATCTCCTCGTAAAGGCCTTTTCTAAGGCAATCCCAGACATCCCGATTTCCAAAGCGAGAAAACGACTCCTGAACGGTGATACGCTCCCAGGGGGCGCATGGATTGATTGTGATGTCTTTATAGCCAAAACAACGGCTGTCAGGTCGGCAGATCTCTACCACATACTGTAGCAACTCTTCACTATCGGTCATCAAATTTTGATAATTGCAGTCGGCACGATACCATTCGAGCATGGTAAACTCGGAGAGATGGCGGGAACCACGCTCACCGGAGCGCCAGCAGCGGGAGATCTGAAACAGACTCTGGTGGCCGGCAGAGAGCAGGCGCTTCATACAAATTTCAGGTGAGGTTTGAAGCTGCCAGGAGGAGGTGGTAAAAACCGGATTGATATGCTCTTCAGGGGCGTTGGCAGGAATAAGAAGAGGGGTCTCAACTTCGAGAAACCCCCGCTCCCAGAAAAAATCACGCACTGCTTTTATTACCTGCGCCCGCAGCCACAAGGCGTCAGATTTCATGGTCAGCCCTTAACGCGAGTCGAATACTCGCCGGTACGGGTGTCAATAACGATCAGTTCGCCCTCTTCGATGAAAGGGGGAACACGCAGAACATATCCTGTTTCAACGGTCGCCGGCTTTGAATCGTTGCCGCTGGTGTCCCCTTTAGCCCACTGCTCAGTTGCCGTTACGCGCAGGTTAACAAAATTGGGGAGAGAAATACCGATTGCTTTTTCTCCAAAAAGCATAACTTCCGCCTTCAGGTTTTCAAGCAGATAGTTTTTGGCATCACCCAAAGCCTCTTCTTCCATAACAACCTGCTCGTAGGTCTGCTGATCCATAAACGTATAGTGATCCCCCTCCTTGTAGAGAAACTCCATAGTACGTTCCTCAAGGTTGGCCGACTCAAAGGATTCACCAGATCTATACGTTCTGTCTAGCAGTGAGCCGTTTATCATATTGCGCATCTTGGTGCGATACAGAGCCTGACCTTTGCCCGGTTTCACAAAGTCAAAAGCGATAACCAGATACGGATCGCCGTCCAGAATTATTTTCAAACCTTTTTTCAAATCGGCTACGGTATACATTTGTTCCTCGCAGAGTGTATTTTGAAACAACACAAGCCCTCCAGAGTGGACGGGCCTGTCAATATCAATTAGAAAGTGAGTAATTTATTTGGCGCGATAAGTAATACGGCCTCTGGTGAGATCGTACGGTGAAAGCTCGACTGTAACCTTGTCACCGGGAAGTATCTTGATGAAATATTTACGCATTTTGCCGGAAATATGAGCAAGAACTACATGATCGTTTTCCAGCTTGACCCGAAACATTGCGTTCGGCAACGGCTCTATTACAGTGCCTTCAACCTCTATAGCTTCTTCTTTAGTGCTCATACGGTAACCGGCTCCTCAGTAATACATCTGATTCTAACTGTGACAGACTACTGATAAAACAGTGGAAATGCAAGCTAAATATGAGTAACAGCTCTATTTGCGCTTGACACTTGCTTTACCGACGGTTTATATCGTCCCAAACAACTGAAGGTGGTGAATGAATCAAATGGTAACTACAACTACTCTTGATAATGGCGTCCGCATCGTTACCCAGCATATCGGCTATATGCATACTGTGACGACCGGAATCTGGGTTGCAAATGGCACCCGGCATGAATCACCAGAAGATAACGGTGTCGCTCATTTTATTGAACATCTGCTATTCAAGGGGACTGAGCGCCGGAGCGCCCACCAGATAACCCGTGAAATAGACTCGATGGGGGGTATCCTTAACGCGTTTACCGGTCATGAGTATGTATGTTATTACGCCAAGGTTCTGGCAAAATTTCTCCCCCGTGCTGCCGATCTGCTGGCCGATATTTTTATGAATTCCACTTTTCCACCTGACGAAATTGAGCGCGAGCGCAAAGTTGTCCTTCAGGAAATTAAAATGCGTGATGATTCGCCGGAAGAGTGCATCAATGACCGTTTTCATCAGAATTTCTTTCGGGGTCAGATGCTCGGCATGCCGGTTCTGGGGAGTGAACAGACGGTAACCTCTCTCACGAGGGACTCCATTATATCCCACAAAAGCAGTCGTTATCGTCCCCAGGACATTATCATTGCGGCTGCAGGCAATATAAAACACGATGAACTGGTCGCCATTTTGTCGCCCATTTTTTCCGGAATTTTTTCATCATGGCAGCCGCAACAGGCCGATTCATTTGCTCCGGCCGGAAAAATAGTGCAACTAAGTGTGCGGGAAATGGAGCAGACGCTTGTCTGCCTTGGTACGCGTTCTCTAAAGTATGATCACCAAGACCGGTTCCCTCTTTTTCTCTTGACGACAATACTGGGTGGCGGAATGAGTTCACGGTTGTTCCAGGAAGTTCGGGAGAAAAGAGGATTGGCGTACTCGGTCTGCTCTTATATCATTTCCCATGCGGACTCCGGAGCACTGGTCGTCTACGCCGGCACTGAAAAAGATCATTGTCGTGAAGTAATTGAGATCGCACAACGGGAGATGTCACGCCTCGTTTCCGAAGAGGTGCCACAGGACGAACTTGACGCCGCCCGCGAACAATTGAAAGGAAAAACACTCATGTCACTTGAGAGCAGTGACAGCTTGATGACCCGTTTGGCAAAAAATGAAATTTACCATCAAAAACAACATACTATTGAAGATGTAATTGCCAATTATGATGCGGTCAGCAGCAAGGATATTCAGAGAGTGGCGCAAGAGCTGTTTAAGAGTAAATTTCTTCATCTGGAAGCAATGGGGCAAGTTGCGGATCTGGGACTGTCTGTCGATATGCTGAACGTTTAAATTGGGGGCGGAATTATGAAGGCAAGGTTATCTGTTGCGGCAAATGTTGTTATGATCGCTCTCATTACCGGTTTAGGATCGGGAAGTTTGGCGTTTGCTGAGTCGCTCCTTGAAAAAAACATGTCAGATACCCTCGATACCTGGCGTGAGGGGCGCTTTGAGCAGCTTTTTGACCAGTTGGCGCATCGCGGTAAAACTTCACGCGAATCATTTGTAAAAAAAATGCAGGGGTCGACGACTCGTCCCGCCTGTTGCTGGCAGAAAATGGAGAATTTCAAAATTTTGACAGAGAAACAGGCCGAAGCTACGGTATACGTTAAAATCGGGTTGGAGGGCGCTCCCAATTCAGATGCATCAACGACTCGCGAATTCAAGTTGTCTCAAATGGATGGTGTCTGGAAAATGCAGTTAGCGGATGTACTCTCAATTGCAGGGGTAACTGGTAAAAAGGGTCGTAAAAAAACGTTGAGCCATAAAGTACATTGATGAACAACTCGACCGAACGAAGCGATTTGGCTGGATATGCCTGTACAAGTGTCTCTTCACGTGGCCGCAAGCATCCTGAAGAGCATCGTGACAATCGACCTGCTTTTGAACGAGACCGTGATCGCATTATCCACTGTGCCGCTTTCAGACGGCTCGAATATAAGACCCAGGTTTTTGTCAATCATGAAGGTGATTATTATCGCACTCGCCTGACTCATTCCCTTGAAGTGGCACAAATTGGCAGGGCAATCGCCAGGAAACTACACTTAAACGAAGAACTTACCGAAGCCCTGGCGCTATCCCATGATTTGGGTCACACTCCTTTTGGCCATACCGGCGAGGACGTTCTCAACAGACTGATGCAGGGCTTTGGAGGATTTGAGCATAACATGCAGTCTTTTCGAGTTGTCGATGAACTCGAAGAGCGATACCCCGGTTTTAATGGACTAAACCTTACCTGGGAGGTGCGTGAGGGAATAATAAAACATTCAACACCTTATGACTCTGCAAGCGAAGTGATGGCCGATTTTTTGCCGGGTGTTGTACCGACGCTTGAAGGGCAGATCATTAATTATGCCGATGAGATCGCCTATAACAATCATGATATCGATGACGGCTTGAAGTCCGGATATATAACTCTGGGAATGCTGGAAAAGGTGGATCTGTGGCGGGATGTTTGCGCCGGAGTCCTCCGCAAGTACCCGACTATTGACGACAAACGCCTTATTTTTCAGACAATCAGTGCTTTGATAGGGCTGCTGATCGGCGATATATGTACCACTACCGCGGCACATATCGAACGGTTGGGTATCAGATCACTTGACGATCTCCGGCGAGAAAACCGTGTGATCGTGCATTTCAATCCCGACATAACCGAACGAAATATGCTTCTTAAACGCTTCCTGTTCCAGAATCTGTACCGCCATTACAAAGTCGACAAGATGCGAATTAAGGCAGAAGTCTTTATCACCAGATTATTTGAAACATATCTGCGCTACCCGAATCTGCTGCCACCGAAACACCAGTCACGTCTGGAGCGTTTCGGTCTGCAGCGGGTGGTGTGCGATTATATTGCCGGCATGACCGATCGGTTTGCGCTGGATGAATACAAGCGGTTATTCGAGCCGTACGAGCGGGTGTAACAGTGAAAGAAACGGTTAAACCCGAACAGTTTGATTTTTTCGCTTTTCTCTCCCGGATGCGTTACATCAGTCGCTGGGGCTTGATGCGCAATACGGTTCCGGAAAATATCCAGGAGCATAGCCTGGATGTAGCCATAATTGCCCATGCGCTGGTATTGATTCGGAATACCTATTTTGGAGGCCGACTTGACGCATCACGCGCGGCTCTGTACGGAATTTTTCATGATACCAGCGAGATATTCACTGGTGATATGCCGACACCGGTCAAGCATTTTAATCCCGATTTCAAGCGATCGTTCCATCTATTAGAGGATACAGCTCGCCGAAAACTGCTGGCGATGCTGCCTCCGGAACTGGCCAGAGAGTATGAACCGCTGTTTTTTTTCGCTGATCAGGAAGAGTATGTTCATCTGGTAAAAGCTGCCGACAAAATTGCAGCGCTGACGAAGTGCATTGAAGAGGGAAAGAGCGGTAATAACGAGTTTCGCCGGGCAGAAAAAGAGCATTTTGAACAGCTCTCCGCAAGTGACCTGCCTGAAGTAATCTATTTTATGGAAAAGCTCCTACCCGGCTACCGGTTATCGCTTGATGAGTTGAAGCTGGGGTAGCCTGTTACGCTATCAGATATTCCTCCGCTGCATCAGCCCCTATGTCATTTACTACTGTGAACATCGTTGTCAAATCATTGACTCTATGCTCGATGCGACACTCTGCACCAAACTCAGCTTTAGTATAGCGGAGCATGATTCTGGCGCTCAATTTCAGGAGATCGTCATCTTGACCGCCGATGATAATAGTCACCGGGGTATTGCCATCCAGCCAGGTAAGAGCTGCTTCATCAGAATTGCGGCTGTTCTCAAGGATGTCGTTGTCAGCTTCACTTCGCCCCATTATTGCTTTGGTATGCGGGCCGACACGAAATTGCCTGCCGGTCTTCAACAATCTGAAGTCGCGCAGATTCAGCTCTTCCGAATGAGCGAAGACGTCCTTGATTTTGGGAACGAATGACAGTTCCGTCAACAGGCAGCCGCCAGCCGGACAGGGGTAGTTTTTTACATCCAGGTTTTCAGCCATCTGCATCTGCACCGAACGTGACCTCCCTTCTATTGCCAGAAGCCTGTTCCGATCCACCCACCCCTCTTTTTCAGGAATCGTCGGTTTAAAATGACGGGCAGAGAGAGGGCGCAGCAGCAGGCCATCAAGCCCGCTTTCCCGCTCAATTACCCTTAACGTATCCCGCCTCTGGCTCATTGGACGTTGACCTAGCACCTCCCCTGTAAAGACAAAATCGGCTCCGCTTTCGAGCATATACTCCCTGGCTTTCTTGAGGAGATAGATGCGGCAGTCTATGCATGGATTAACTCCCTTTCCGTAGCCGTACACCGGATTACGAATGGTTTCGAGATAATCCACTCCTTTATGCATTACCTTGATCGGAATATTGAATTCCTGGGCAACACGAACCGCTTCTGATTTACAGCCGGAGTTTTTTCCGGTACAGGTGCAAAATGGCGATGTAAAATTGAGCGCTTCAACGTTGATACCAAGATCCAGCATCATTTTGACGGCCAGAGTTGAGTCGAGACCTCCGGAGAGGAGGGCAATTGCTTTTCGTTTCATATATGTTGCTCCTGGGGATCCAGACGATATATTCGGGACAGCCGGTGGCTTTCATAGTACCAATTTTTGCGAAAGTAGCATGACGTCGAACAGAATGTAAAGCTGTATGTCGAAAAAATGACACTTGTACTCCAGCGAACTTCTGCTAGAATGCACCTGTTCATGATGTAGTAAAATCAGCGCAGAAACGGTTTGTTTATGACTTCTTCACAGGATAAATTTTTTTTAGGACGGCAACCGATTCTTGATCGCAATCAGGAGATTACCGGCTTTGAGCTGCTGTTTCGTTCAGCCGATATCGGCCATGCGGTTTTTGACAGCTATTCCCAGGCGTGCTCGGATGTGATCATACTCGCGCTTAGCTCTTTTGGCATTCATGAGGTACTTGGTGGAAAACTTGGCTTCATAAACATATCTCTCGATGTACTCCTGTCAGATTTGTTTGAACTTTTGCCGAATGAGACAACAGTACTTGAACTGCTGGAGAATATTCCGCTTGATGACGTGGTGCTTGAACGCTGTCGAGAGCTGAAAGAGCTCGGCTTTGCACTCGCCCTTGACGATCACATATTTGATCCATCTAATAGCGAAATATATTATCTCGCTGATATTGTTAAAATAGATATTCTTATGACAGGAATTGATGCGTTGCCGGATGTGGTCAGTCAGTTTCGAAATTACCCTGTCAAACTTTTGGCTGAAAAAGTAGAAACGATGGAACAGTTTCAGATCTGTTCCGATTTGGGCTTTGATCTGTTTCAAGGGTATTTTTTCGCTCGACCGGATGTGCTGAATAGACAAAAGATTGATGTTTCCGGACTCGCACTACTCAAGTTGCTGGAGCAGTTGTCAACGAGAGCCAGTATTGAAACTATAGAAATGACCTTTAAAGAGAATCCGGGTCTCTCTTACAACCTGCTGAAACTCGTTAATTCAGTATCTCTCGGGATGCGCGAAAAAATTAAAACACTTCGACATGCGATTCTTTCAATCGGGATGAATTCATTGCGGCGCTGGACACAACTGTCGCTGTTTGCTGGACGTGATTCGCGTGGTATTAATCATCCGTTGCTTGAGATGGGTGCCGTTCGCGGAAGACTTATGGAAATTCTTTTTAAGCAGTTAGATGGCTCCACTGTCAGTGATGAACGAGCTGAGGCGGCATTTATGGTAGGCATTCTTTCATTGCTCGATGTTTTGTTTGAAACTCCGATGGAGGAGATTATTGCCAACCTCAACCTTAATGATGATGTCACTCAAGCCCTGTTGTACAGGAAAGGGCGACTAGGCAAGATGTTAATTCTGGCTGAAAAGCTGGAGGTTACTGACTTTGATGCGGTAACGGTTCTTCTTGATGAGTGCAGAGTCTCGCTCGCTCAACTGCTGAAGGCACAACTCGAAGCATTTAACTGGAGAAGCTCAATTGTACACCAGGGGGATTAGGTAGCCGGATATGCGTGTAAAAAAACTGTTGGCTCAATATCTCGAAGGTAAACCACTCGAAATTGTAACCGAGCACAGTCGTCATGTCGCCGACCTTGCTCTTAAAGTCGCCGCCAGTCTGGCGCTCCCTGAAGAAACCAGACTTTTTATCGAGGAAGCGGCGCTGCTTCACGATATCGGCGTCAGTCAGGTATATGCTCCGGACCTTGGTTTGTATGGCCAGCATCCGTACATTATGCATGGAGTTCTCGGACGGGAAATTCTTGACAGGGAAGGACTCCCCCTTCATGCACGGGTCTGTGAACGTCATACCGGTGTCGGTTTGACACTCGAAGATATTGTCCGCCAGGGATTGCCTTTGCCGCAGAGAGACATGTGCCCAGAGTCACTTGCCGAGCAGATCATCTGTTTTGCCGACCTGTTCTATTCGAAAAAGCCGGATAGATTGGCCGAGCGCAAAACGGTCGAAAAGGTACGGAAAAAACTGCTCCCGTTTGGTGAAGAAAAGGTGGAAATATTTGACTCCTGGCTCACCCGGTTCAGTAAAAGCGCAATCAACATCTGAAGCACCATGATGTTCAAATATTACGGAAGATCCCCGAAATGCTGTTGCTTTTTATCTCCCCTTGATTTACATTAGCCCCCCTTTTGCTCCATATTACTAATGCCATCCTTCAGGCGGTTCCCCTTGCAGAATAATACCGTAAGCATTCAGGACCTGCGTGTACGCATTGACAGTATTGACGATGCCATACTTGATCTGCTCAATGAACGATCCCAAGTAGTTCTTCATGTTGGCCAACTTAAATCTGGAAATAATCTTGATTTTCATGTTCCAGGCCGGGAACGGCAAATCTATGAACGATTGCTGAGTAAAAATGCAGGACCGTTTCCAAATGATGCCCTGAAAAGCATTTACCGTGAAATAATATCTGCCTGTCTCTCCCTGGAATCACCGATGAAAGTAGCGTTTCTCGGCCCCAAAGCGACTTTCAGCCATCTGGCAACACTGCAGCAGTTTGGACTTTCGGCTGAATTAGTCCCGATGAAATCGATCCCGTCTGTTTTTGAAGAGGTGGAAAAGGGGAAGGCGCTTTACGGCGTCGTGCCTGTTGAAAATTCAACTGAAGGGGTTATATCCCACACCCTTGATATGTTCGTGGAAAGCAAACTGCAAGTAACCGCAGAAATTCTTCTGGAAGTGCATCACGACCTGCTCTCCCGCACCGGTCGCCTGGAGGACATCAAGAAGGTATATTCTCACGCGCAGCCGATTGCTCAGTGTCGTCAGTGGCTAGATGATAATCTGCCCGGCGTTCCGCCGGTCGATGTTGCCTCTACCGCCGTAGCGGCTCAGATTGCCAGCGAGGACTATACCGCTGCCGCCATAGCCAGTGAATTGGCCGCCTCGCTTTACGACATAAAAGTTGTCAGAAGCAGAATTGAAGATCAGGTCAATAATTTTACCCGCTTCCTTGTGGTTTCACGAAAGAGTTGCGACCGCTCCGGCTGCGATAAGACCTCCATACTCTTTTCGGTTAAAGATGAACCGGGAATACTCTGTCGTATGCTGGAGCCGTTTGCCAAGCGGGGGATCAACCTCACCAAAATCGAATCACGCCCTTACAAAAGCAAGGCTTGGGAATACATCTTTTTCCTTGACCTGTTCGGCCATTTTTCAGACCCGGACGTTTCCGAAGCTCTTGAGGAGCTCAGAGGGTGCTGCCAGTTTCTCAAAATTCTCGGATCGTATCCGCGTTTGATGTAGCGGGAGGGGAGCGGATGACTTGATGATAGAGCGCTTGGCAATAATAGGTGTGGGGCTGATCGGAGGATCTTTGGCTCGTGCCCTGCGCGAGGCGGGAGCGGTGAGAAGCGTTGTCGGCATCGGTAGATCTCTCGCCAATCTTGATGAAGCTCTCTCTCTCGGAATTTGCGACGAGGTCACTCAAGACGCTTGCAATGGTGTGAAAGGTGCTGATCTGGTATTCATCTCCGTACCGGTCTGCGCTATTTCCGCTGTCGTTGCCGAAATAGCCCCGGCTCTGGCTTCCGACTGCATCGTTACTGACGGCGGCAGTGTCAAGGAGGCAATCGTCAGGGAGTGCGAGGCTCTTATCCCGGCCGGTTGCCATTTTGTCGGGGGTCACCCCATAGCCGGAACCGAGCATTCGGGAGCTGCGGCTTCTTTTGCCACGCTATACAGAGGCAAACGCTGCATTCTGACTCCGACTGAGCGAACCAACCCCGCTGCCATGGCAAAGGTTGAGGATCTCTGGCGGCTTACCGGTGCTGATGTCTGCTACATGGAACCGGGACATCATGATCGAATTTTTGCCGAAATATCGCACCTGCCCCATATGGCTGCATATGCCTTGGTGCATGCTGTCGGCACGGCGGACGTGGAAGGTGAAAATGTCCTCTCTTTCACCGCCGGTGGTTTTCGGGACTTTACCCGGATCGCTTCTTCAGACCCGGTCATGTGGCGCGATATCGCTCTGATGAATCGGGGGGCTCTTCTTGCCAGCATCGACGGATTTTCCGCCAGTCTAGCCGAGTTGCGGAGAAGAATTGACCGTGGCGACCGGGCGGGGTTGACAGATTTTTTCACTATCGCAAAACAGTTTCGAGACGGGATTATTTAAAGCATACAACGTAACCGGAGTCTCTGTGAGTTCAATAACGATCCAACCAGCATCTTCAATCAAAGGGAGCATTATCGTTCCGGGCGACAAGTCAATCTCTCACCGTTCCATAATGCTCGGAGCAATCGCCAACGGTGTAACAACCGTGCGCGGTTTTCTCCGTGGCGAAGACAATATGTCGACCATGCACGCATTTCGTGCCATGGGGGTCGAGATAGCTGACGATGGTGAAACAATCGAGATTACCGGGCGGGGTCTGCACGGTCTGAAAGAGCCTGGTGATGTTCTCGACTGCGGAAACTCCGGAACAACAATCAGGCTGATCACCGGCCTCCTCTCCGGGCAGTCATTTTTTTCGGTTGTGACCGGTGACAAATATCTGAGAAAGCGCCCCATGAAACGGGTCGTTGAGCCGCTCTCCCAGATGGGGGCACAAATCACAGGACGTAATGGCGGCACACTGGCACCATTGGCTATTAATGGCGGCAACCTTAAAGGGATCCGTTATCAATCGCCGGTTTCAAGTGCTCAGATTAAATCATCCATCATGCTGGCCGCCCTTTATGCTGAAGGTGAAACAAGCGTAACAGAACCGAGTCTGTCGCGTGATCATTCTGAGCGGATGTTTCGATATTTTGGCGCATCGCTTGACGTGCTGAGTAGTGGTGTCACGGTGCGTGGCGGTTTTGAGCTGACCGCCATGGAAGTGAACGTACCTGGAGATATTTCCTCGGCCGCTTTTTTTATCGTAGCTGCTTTAATAACTCCAAACTCCGAACTGCTGATCAAAAACGTCGGGGTTAACCCCTCCCGAACCGGCGTTATCGATATCCTCCAGGCCATGGGAGGAGACATACAGCTTGTTGGCTCTCGTGAACTCTCGGGTGAACCGGTAGCGGACATTCTGGTTCGCTCCTCCAGTCTGAAGGGGGTCGCAATTTCCGGCAGCGTAGTTCCACGTGCCATTGATGAATTTCCGGCCATCTGTGTCGCCGCTGCACGCGCAGAAGGGATAACGACTATCAGGGATGCCAGGGAGTTGCGAGTGAAAGAGACCGACCGGATCACTGCCATGGCCGTGAATCTGAGGCACCTTGGCATAAAAGTCTGCGAAACTGAAGACGGCATGGATATTACCGGTTCTGAACAGCTTTTAGGCGGAGCTGTAGATAGTTGCGGCGATCATCGTATCGCCATGTCCATGTCCGTCGCCGCCCTTGTTGCTGCCTCCGCAATCACCATCTCTGATGTCGGATGTGTCGCAACATCTTTCCCCACTTTTTTCCAGCTTTTGGAAGAAGTTTCTGTGAAATGACCGATGCCTTCGCGACCTGATGGCATAATCATAGCAATCGACGGCCCTTCAGGTGCCGGAAAGAGCACTATCGCGCGTCTCCTTGCGGAACGACTCGGTTATATCCAGATCGACACTGGAGCTATGTATCGGGCTGCGGCGCTGCTTCTTTCACTCGCAACCGTGGATCTTGAAGACCTTGCTGCTGTGGAGAAATTTTGCAAAACCCTTGACATAAGGCTTGAACTTGATTCAGGCAGGCAGGTAGTTCGTGGCAACGGTACCGATGTGACAGATCTGATTCGTTCACCGGAAATGTCGCTTCTGACGTCTCAGACTTCTTCTCTCAGACCGGTACGGGAAGCGCTGCTGAAAGCTCAGCAGCAGATGGGGAGCAGAGGCGGTGTTGTGCTTGAGGGGCGCGATATCGGCACCGTCGTCTTCCCTGATGCCGAGATAAAGTTTTATCTCAGTGCCTCTGTTGCAGAGCGCGCCAGAAGGCGATGTGAAGAGTTGAACAGCAAAGGGGAAACTGTGTCTTTTGCCGAAACGGTTGTTGATGTTGAAAAACGTGATCTTCAGGACACTGCCAGGGACATTGCTCCGCTCAGGCAGGCTGAAGATGCCCTGCTTATTGATTCTTCCCGGCTTTCTATCGATGATGTATTGAACAGTATGGAAGCACTTTGCCGTCATAAAATTGACAACATGGGCGTTTCACCTTGAAAGTCATTCTAGCAAAACAGGCCGGCTTCTGTTTCGGGGTTAAACGGGCAACGCAGATAGCCTTTGAGGCTGCCGGTAAAAATCAGAAAACCTATACTCTCGGTCCCATTATCCACTCCCCACAGGTTGTCGGTAAACTTGAAGAGTTGGGAATCCATGCCATTGAAACTCTTGACAGCCTTGAACAGGGCCGCATCATTATCCGCTCACATGGCGTGGAACAGAACCAGATTAACGAGGCTCAGCAGAAAAAGCTGGATATTATTGATGCGACTTGCCCGTTCGTAAAAAAAACTCAGGAACATGTAAAAAACCTTTCCGATTCCGGGTATAGCGTAGTAGTTGTCGGAGATGCAGACCACCCTGAAGTTCAGGGAATTGTTTCGTATGGAGGCGAGAATGTGTATGTCGTTGCGTCAAGTGATGACGTCAATAAACTCCCTAAAATGAAGAAAATCGGAGTGGTTGCCCAGACTACCCAGTCGTTTGAAAATTTGAACAACGTGGTGTCAGGGTGCCTGCTGCGTGGTGTTGAGATACGCGTGTACAACACTATTTGCGATGCCACTGCCGTTCGTCAGGAAGAAGCAAAAGAGCTGGCGGCCATGGTTGGATGCATGCTGGTTGTAGGCGGATACAACAGCGCAAACACCCGTCGTCTGCTTGAAGTCTGTGATGAGATTCAACCACATACCTACCATATTGAAACGGCTTCCGAAATCAACCCGGTCTGGTTTACTGGCATTGATCAGATTGGGATTACAGCAGGCGCCTCGACACCAAAATGGATAATTGATGAAGTTTTGAACAAAATTGAACAATTGAATAAAAGCGATTGAAATATTGCTGGCGTATTGATACATTGCCAAGCTTATAAAAAAAGAAGAACGATAAATGTCCAGGGGGTGTGGTGTAATGGTGAATTTTAATAAGCTTGATGCTGTCGGAGAAGAAAATGAGGAAATCGACAGCGATCAGCAAAGCAGTGAATTTGCAGCGCTTTTCACTGAGAGTTTAAAAGATCGTCCCGAACGGGATAAAATCATAGAGGGGACTGTAGTGCGCGTGGATGTTGATACGGTTCTTGTTGATATCGGACTGAAATCGGAAGGGCATGTCCCTCTCGGGGAATTCAGGAATACTGATGGCGAACAATCGGTGCAGATTGGCGATAAAATTCGTGTTCTGATGACTCGTCAGGAGGGAAAAAAGGGATATGTCCTCTCCAAAAAGAAGGCAGACTATCTTTCTGCATGGGACAAAATCGGTGATGCGTGTCAAGAAGGTGGCGTCGTTGATGGTTCCGTTACCGGTAAAGTAAATGGTGGTTTTACCGTTGACATCGGTGGTGTGCAGGCGTTTCTCCCCTCCTCACAGGTTGATATCCGCCCATCATCTGATTCAGACAGTTACATCGGCCTGAAAGCTCGCTTCAAGGTTATTAAAGTCAATCAGCGCCGTGACAATATCGTGCTCTCCCGTCGTGCCGTTCTTGAGGAAGAGCGTGCAACCGTTCGTAATAAAACGCTTGAAAACCTTGAAGAAGGTCAAATCGTTGAGGGAACAGTTAAGAATGTTACCGACTATGGTGCTTTTGTTGATTTAGGCGGCGTCGATGGCTTACTTCACGTTTCAGATCTTTCCTGGGGCCGATTGGGTAAGCCGGCAGATCTTCTAAAACCTGGACAGCATATCACCGCAAAAATCCTTAAATTTGACCGCGCTAAAGGCAAAATTTCACTCGGAGTCAAGCAGACGCTTGCTGATCCGTGGCTTGATGCTCCTGCCAAATTCCCGATTGGCAGCCGTGTTCATGGCCGTGTTGTCAGCTTGATGGAATACGGCGCTTTTATCGAACTGGAAGAGGGTATTGAAGGGCTGATCCACGTTTCAGAGATGTCCTGGACAAAGCGGATTCGCCGTGCGGCTGATGTTCTTACCGTCGGTGTAGAGATCGAAACCATCGTCCTTGGCGTTGATATGGGGAATCGTAAAATTTCTCTGGGTCTTAAACAGGTTTCGGAAAACCCTTGGGCAACAATTGCCGATAAATACCCGATCGGTACCAGGATTGAGGGACAAATAAAGAACATGACCGATTTCGGAATGTTTATCGGTATAGAAGACGGCATCGACGGTCTGGTGCATGTATCGGATATGTCGTGGACAAAGCGCATTAAACATCCGAGTGATGTATATGTAAAAGGTGGCCTCGTACAGGCGGTTGTCCTGAAGGTCGACGTTGAAAATGAACGGCTTTCCCTCGGTATCAAGCAACTTGAGCCAGATCCATGGAGCATCGCTCCGGCTAAATATCGTGCCGGGGTTATTGTGACCGGAAAAGTTACCTCTTTAACCGATTTTGGCGTTTTTCTAGAGTTGGAAGAGGGGATTGAAGGCTTGATTCATGTGTCTGAACTTTCTCGTGAAAAAGTTGCCTCAGCCAAGGAATTTGCGAAAATCGGCGATAATCTTGAAGCCGTCGTCCTAAGCTGCGATGCCAAAGATCGCCGTATATCTCTCTCAATAAAGTCTATGCATGTTGCTGTTGAAAAAGCCGATTTTGAGCAGTTTATGGGCTCACAAGGTGGCTCAACATCAACTTTTGGCGATTTACTGAAACAGGGCTTAAACAATAAATCCAATTAATCTTTATATCAAGCGATTGAGGTATGTATGACAAAAAGTGAGCTAATCGAAAAAGTTGTCCAGTCACACCGCCTGTTAAATATCAAAGCTTCTGAAATTGTCGTAAATACAGTTTTTGATTCAATTGAGGAAGCGCTCACGTCCGGCGATAAGGTTGAAATTCGTGGGTTTGGCAGCTTCACCGTTCGTGAACATCATGGCCGCGAAGCGCGAAACCCGAAAAGTGGAGAAGTGGTACGTATCCCTTCCAAGAAGACTCCGTTTTTTAAAACGGGCAAAGAGCTCAAGGAACGCGTAAACTGCTGACAGGTTATGACAATTTTTCACCCCGCAAACCCTCAGCCCGAATGGTGGAACTGGTAGACACAAGGGACTTAAAATCCCTCGGCTGAAAGGCTGTGACGGTTCAAATCCGTCTTCGGGCACCAAAAAATAAATAGTTATTACACCTATTTGCGAATTAAGGCACTTCCACCAGGTGCCTTTTTTTGTGCCAAAACAGTCAACTGTGCCAATACTGTGCCAAATATAACCGATTTAATTCATTTCCGTGTGCCAAATATAGCCCCAACTGTGCCAATAAATACAATCGCTATTTTGGCACAGTGATTTCTTTTGGCACAGTAAATTCTTGTTTCAGACACAAGACCAGAGAAAACAGAAAGCCCTCTACCAGAACAATCTGATTGAGGGCTTTCTTGTGCGAAGCATTTCAGTTCAGAAGAACCTTACTTGTCTTCTCCTACGTCATCCATGTTACCAGGTCTCCGTTGCCGTTCTTCCCAAGCCTGCCGTGCCGATTTTGGCGTAACCATCGGCTCATAACGCTCCGTTTTAATCAAATACTCAAAATAGAAATCAACTGCCAGTCGAATTGCTTCGCCTGGGAGAACCCCTCCTTGTGCATGATAATCCTTCAAATAAGCATACTGTAAAGGCGTGAAATAAATCCTTACGCTATCTCTGGTTTCACCACTTTTAGTTTCTTTCTTCTTTTCACGCTCCGCCCTTTGTTCTTCCGTGAGTTTCGGACGACCAGCCTTCTTTGCCGCGTCAAGTGTAACGGGATTATCCATATTCATTATGTTTACCTCTCCCAAATTTATTGTAGACACAATATATAATACAAATATTATTTTGTCAATCAATAAATAAAATAATATACTATCAATAACATAAAATATATTTGATGATCTTGCGTATAAAAATTAATATGTCATATAGCCATTCAACTCGCTGACAAATAACAGTTATTCCATTATTGCCTTAGTCACATGGGGGGTGGAAAATTGATTGTGTTTCTTGCTGTAGATTTCCAAACACCCGACAGACCCAATAAACAGTTTCTTGCAGTCTATTCTGACGGAAAATATTCAGGATATAGGCGTATTAGTGCCAGGAGGATTACAACAATGAACCAAAATGACATCGAAACAATAAATCAAAAGTCATCCAGATGGGACGAACTGACCGTACCAATGATGATATTTCAGTTTTGCTAAACGTATGGCACTTAGCTACCTCAATTTTATTTTTTTGTCAATAAACACAATGAAAACAAGTAGATACAATAAAAAAGAGTTGATGTTACATTATTTGAGAGCTACAATGATCTTAAGTGGAAACATAAAATATCTGACGGAAACAGGAGGCGGAACATAAAATGTTCACAAATAATGAAATAGACGTTTTGAGAACAACGGCAAGAAAAATGGCATATAGTAAATTTTGGGATAATAAGTTTGCTGTGTGCGACCCTACAAATGTTGCGGAAATTGTTGATGAGGCAATGGCAATTCTGCTTAATCGTTGGAAAAAGTTGGGACGCACCGCAGATGATTTAGAGGATGGGTATATTTATGATCTTTTGAGTGATGCAGCGGAACGTTTGCACTTCATTCCCAAAAATAGAGGACCACTTGAACCTGAACAGTTGGTTGGATTTACTCATTGTATAGAGTGTGGAGCGGATTTTGACTGGGAAGATGCTCGCTGGTCAGTAAAAAATGGAGTGCGTCAGAACAAAGCACTGTGCCCCGTTTGCGGGGTTTTCCTCGTCACTTGCAAAATAATAGTACCTGTCAATTTACTATCTGTCAGCGACTGCGATGATGGTTCAAACCTGACTCCGTCCACCCCCTCGATTGAACAAATTCTTTGCAGTAGGGTCAGTAAGCATTATCAGGTAGCAGACGAGTTTTACAAAATTGATGACAATGTTATCACTGACAGTCGGATACAAAAACTTTTGAAACCAGGCATGGCACCAAAATGGTTTGCAAAATACGTTGAAATTGTGATGGCGGACGACGAACTCACTCAAGGTGAAGTTGCAAAAAAGATGGGAATTAAAGAGGCAAAATTAAGCAGCGAGCTTAAACAATTTAAAAATAAAATTCAGGTGTTCTTCGTTTTAGAAATAAATCATAGAAAAGCACAGGTTAATCCAGCAAGGAAACAGACGGCACAATTAAGTCTATTCGATTGAATATAATCACAGCACTACGGAGTTAATAGATGAAAGCCACAATACTCAAGAAAATGGTAAAAACTGATAAATACCCAGCGGTTTACGAAAAATTACTCAAGCTAGATTATGACATCGGTCATTATCCATTTCTTGTGTGCGGTAAAAAAACTGGGGTGCGAAAAGTTTATTTTAAAGGCGGGTATTGGGAATTTAATGCTTCAGTTCATCCAACTTGGGAAGACGGGGATGTTTTATTTGGTCTCCTAAAAGCTTTTCAGTATTCAGAGGCAATTGGTTTAGTTCAAGAAGGCAAGATATCAGATAGTCATACTACGAAAGCAATATCGTTATCAAAAACTGGATTGGCGGTTTATAGCGGAAAAAAGGGAAGTGGTCCAGAACTTGATTTTGTGTATGAGGCTTTGAAACGGCTCACAAATCTTGTTGCATACAAATATATGACCGGAGAAAAGCGACACTCCAAAATGGTACGATTCGTCGTTTTTCAAGATTGGGATACGGTAAAAAAGCATGAGCAGGTCACAATTAGCATGGACGCCAATTTTCTCAAATATTGCGAGACAGCAAGAAAACATATGTTTATTCAGTGGAGGAAAATACAGGAGTTAAAGGGTGATACAGCAAAAGCTCTGGCTGTATACTTGGCAACAAACAACGAATACGAAACCCAAGCTTTTCCTCTGTATTATTTTTTGAAACACATTGAATTTGAAAAAGCTCCAAGACGACCAGAAAAGTATAATCCACTATCTGCTGCAAAATATAATGATGCCATGAAAAAATATCAGAAAAAATATTACGAGGAAGTTCGTAAAATTGAACATGCTCTTACACAAATTATGAGTAAAGAGTTAATAACAGGCTGGAAAACCAACAATAAAAACTGTGGTTGCTTTGATATTAAAGATACCGTTGAGGAAGTTGTCGGTAAAACCGTAATGAAAGAGAAACCTGAAAAGGACAAGACGAAAGAAGCGACGGAACAAGATTATGTGAAGAAGGACTCAAAATTATATTTTATTAGGCGGAAAGACGTATATCGGAAAAAAGGGAAACGTAAAATTAAAGTCGAAGCTGTAGTTGTCACAAATGGTCAATCTAAATACGAGTATCAATACAGCTCAGAAGACCAGGCTGATGATAAAGCTTTCGCTGATTGTTCTTGGACAACATAAGGCGTGTTTCTCCCCGATAGCGTGATCATATGATAGCACATATTGAATATTTGCCACCCTGCTCTTTTAAAAGTAAATGCACGTGATTTTATACAAAAATACCAAATAAAAAAACGTGTTTGTCCCCGCTGAAAACACGTGTTTCTCCCCGACAGTTTTTTAGTAACTTAATCAACTATTACGGTTAGATAAGCAGTATTTGACAACTTGCCAATATGTTTGTTTTTAATAGTACTGCTTAAACCAAGCAATTTTTACTTAACGGCGGAAAAACTGATTACCAGGCAGGGTGTATGGAATTAATCTTCAAATACGGCATCTTAATTTCATTATTCCTTTGTTTTTAACATAGCTCGATACACCGCTCGCTGGCGGCTAAATTTGTGGAAAATACCAAAGGCATTAAATGCTTTCAAAAATCCGTTTTAAAGGCTTCTTGGTGTCGAAGCAAGGGTGACTATACTCAGCCTGTATAAAATAGCTTTAAAGTATAATTCTGGCTTCCAGGGCTATATTGATTAAAAACAATTCAGCACAATGGAGATACAAATGCCTGATAAATCAGTAACTCAGATAAAAAAAGAAATAGCATTCAATAAAATTCTCAGTTTCTTCGGAAAATTTATTATTGCAATTCAAAAGCACAAGACAGCAGACAATGCAGGCTGGATGCTCCCCATGGGTAGATTCCTTGATAGAGAAAAAATCCAACAAGAAACATGGCTGCGTCCAGCAGTAATTTCCGATATAGCCGTTGCTTGTGATGCAAATGCACGGAAACTGGGAATCTCGTTTAGACCCCTTCCTGAAAATGAGTCATCATTTTTAATGCTTGATGATGTTAGCGCCTCAGATGTCCTAAAGCACCACGGAAAACCAGGTAGATTCATTATTGAAACCAGTTCCAATAATTTTCAAGTATGGGTTAGATCTGACCGACCGCTAACAAATGATGAAAAGAGGTATTGGATAAAGAAGCTTCAGGCAGACGTGGGAGCAGATCCGAAACATAGGCACGGAAGAATGCCAGGATTTATCGGCAGAAAACCACAAGCTAACGCACAAAATGCAACTCCAAGAGACTTCTTTGTGCGTATTACGCATATTTCCGATGGTACTGCTTCATTCCCAGTAATTGACCAGCAGGAATTAAACAGATTGGTACCC
>CAIMXI010000453.1 GCA_903845365.1 uncultured Geobacteraceae bacterium
CGAACGGCTACGCGAGGTCCCTGAACAGTTTAGCTGGCTCGATCATCGACTGGTCAGTGATCACCACATTGATGCCTGCAGTCACCAGGCAGCAGCGCTTTACCTGTTTCTGGTGATTGTCGGAGATTCAAGAGGGCTTAGCTATTACTCCGATGCTTCACTTATGCGTCGTCTTGGTATGGCTGAGCCTCTGCTTGATGGCGCACGCCGTGAACTGATCAGTACTGGACTGATCTGCTTTAAGAAGCCACTTTACGCCGATTCACAGAGTATTGGGTACGTGAGGGAATGGGGTTTAGTATCAGGGTTTACCCTTCTGGAGAAAAGGCCTGGTACTATATTTTCACATTCGATGGCCGCAAAAAATTTATGCGGTTAGGCGATGGCGGTTATCCTGATGTTACCCTCAAAAATGCAAGAGAGATGTTTGACATTGCCAAGGTAAAGGTGAAAAACGGTATTGATCCTTTGCTTGAAAAGGATACTGCCAAGACCGAGCGCAAGCGCACTCCCTTCGTAGCTGACTTTGTAGACGATTTTATCGAAAAGTACGCCAAGGAACATAACCGGGGATGGCAAGAGATCGAGCGGGCATTGAAAGCTGAGATCGTCCCAAAGTGGGGAAAACGGAAGTTGACCGACATCAAGCGGAGTGACCTTGTGCTTGTGCTTGACGATATCAAGGAACGTGGTGCACCTGTTATGGCTAACAGAGTAATGGCGTATACCCGAAAAATGTTTTCATGGGCGGTTTCAGAGCGGGCAGTGCTGGACGTTCATCCATTCCTGATGATGAAGAGACCGAATAAAGAAGAAGCTCGCGAACGGTCGCTGAGTAAAACCGAGATCAAAGCCTTTTGGGAAAATCTGGATGATTGTAAGATGAGCGACCAGATCAAGCGGGCATTGAAACTGATACTGGTTACAGCTCAACGCCCCGGCGAAGTAATCGGAATGCACCGCGATGAGATTGACGGTGATTGGTGGGAGATACCTACGGCGCGGAGCAAAAACAAATTGGTACATCGTGTTTTTCTGACAGCGACCGCCAAGCAACTGATAGGCGATGCCAAGGGGTATATATTCGAGTCCCCCATTCACCCCGCCAACCTCTTCGAGTCACCGCCGAACCCCGGCAAACCATATGAAGTCCGCACCATGACCCATGACATTAAGCAGAATCTTCCGCATACACCAGATAGCAAAGAACTTACATCGTCGATGCTCTGTGGAGTAGCAGGTATAAGTAATCAGACCATCGACCTTGCCGCATCGTACATTAACGGCTGGCTTAACATTATCAAGCAAGATCGTAAGATGATCGTGATTGCAGCAGCACAGGCACAGAAAGCAGCAGATCATATCCTGGGACGAAAATTTGGAACAGAGGAGGAGTCAGAATGACCAGAGTGACTAGAAGAGTGATCTACTCCTACAAAGTCAAACGTCGGAAACTGACTGACAGCCAGAAGCATTGTCTCAGAGGCAGGGAGGAAGTTATTTCTAACCTGTCTCCCAGAGAACTGAAACGGTTCTACTGTGCCGACTTCCAATTTCCCAACGGTGACACATTCGTATTACGCCCAAACCAAGTGGATCTGACATCCGCAATCGCTATCGAATAGGAGAACATTATGTATTGTCATCAATGCGGAAAACCACTTCCAGAATGGCAGGAACCGGAATCATATCCCTGGGGATTTGTGAACGGCAATCTGTATTGCCTGGACTGTATGGACGAAACCTGAAACCAACAATCGCACATCAACCAACAGCAGAAAGGGGCTTTCCGTTTTATATCGGTGGCCCCTTCTGCATTTCTACGGAGGAAATTATGAGCAATAATATTGATCGTATTACCGGAATAGGTATTGGACCCGAAACAGCGATCTTCACCGTCAGTAGCGACCAGCTTCTTGAAGCCATATCGGAAGAAGTTGATTTCGAGACGATCACTGATCATGAGCTGCGCGAAATTATCTTTATTGTCAACAAGGCACTTAACCGTATGGACTGGCGATCAACAGTTGCTTATGCAATCAGCCATCTACCTTTCGGATTAAATCAAACCAGCATCGCATTTGATGGAATCAATCCATGTAGCAGTGATTGTCCTGATGGAATGATTGAAGGCGACCACTGTTATCACCAGGGAGAATGCAAAGCATGGGAAATCTATGAAGCCAGATTTTCAAGGAGAACGATCATGTACTTACATCAAGACAATACCCAACAGTACGAAACCGAAACCACCCTAATCCTCTGCGAAGCCTGCTATGACGTGCTTTTAGAGTGCGACACTGAATACATCAACGGTAAGGCAATTTGCAGGTGTTGTTTACGGGAGGAGTGCCAATGAAACGTATATTTCCATCTATTCGTAAAATGACTTGGGAGGAAACTCACCAGCACAATCTCCATAACCCAGGGCTTATCCTGGAATACATCAACCTGATGATCCCACTATCTGCCGGGTACTCAGATACTATTCAGATATACCGTAACGGCAACAGTCTATTGATCCTGATTACCAACCGTAATTTGGGATATGTGGGCTTAGATGAAGTTGACTGTCTTGACGGTGACATTATCGGCAGCGTGTTTCTGGAAGAATATCGGATTAAGGATTGCCTTGGTAGCCGCTGGTTACAAATGAAGCCGGAAACGCTGATCAAACGATTGATGCCCTATCTTTAAATCAATGTCACAGGTGTCACAGATGTCACAGATGTCACGGATGTCACGGACGATTGTATTTAACCACTTACCGGCAGGCCACTAAAGCCTGCCTTTTCTATTTCAAAGGAGATATTACGATGACAATCGATACTTTATTCGGAACAGAGGAAGTACCAGAGAAAACCCGCAGCATAAAGTTCAAAACCATCAGACCAGTATTCGAGACCCTGACGGTAAAGGAAAATGTTTCCAGTTATATTGACCCCAAAGCCAGATTAACCAGCCCTGCTCAGATATGGGAGATGTTCAGATGGTTGGGCCGAGAAACGAAGGAATACATGATCGTTCTCTTGATGGACGGAAAAAATAGAATTTCAGCAGTAGATATATGTTCAATTGGCACTCTGAACCAAAGTCTCTGTCATCCTCGTGAAATTTTCAAATCGGCCTTGATGGTAAGTTGTGCGGCGATTGCGATTTTGCACAATCATCCTAGCGGCTGTACCGACCCGTCAAGCGAGGACATCCAAATCACCCGCAGATTGAAAGAGGCATCGGAAATTTTAGGTGTGAAGTTGCTTGATCATCTCATCGTTTCTGATACGGAGTACACATCGTTCGTGGAAAGGTGTCTGTTATAATTTGTAAATTAACCGATAACCTAGATCAGTTTTAAAATGTAAGCAGCAACCGGCGGCTCCAGTAGTTTGAACGGCAAGTTCTGTTCCGTGGTGTAACATGGTGGTTTGGTGGATATTGTTGCTGTGTTAAACCCAGCATTGATGAAATGATCCAGTTGTTCAAGTTTATAACTGGCGAAAGGCTTCCTTACGGTTCGGTCTCTCAAGTTTTGTTTGCGATAAGGCCGCAAACAAATCTTTCGAGATCCGAGCTATTCAAAATCATTATTATTCCTAAACAAGAAGGTTACCATCCCATTCTATTTTATTTGCAGTTTTATGTGGCTTTCCGTTTTTACGGTGTACCCTATATGTACCCTATGTAAAAAACATAAACAAAAAGGCTACAGCAAAAA
>CAIMXI010000454.1 GCA_903845365.1 uncultured Geobacteraceae bacterium
CCCTCGCCAAATCGTCCTCATTATTACACACAGACTACATCGTTAAGCCCTTCTCTATTAAAATCTCTACCCATAGACCGCGCATACAGAGGGTCAGTCTTGATGAACAGAAAAGGGTCAGTTCTGGTGGGCGTCAAGGACATATTGTACGTACCAACGAAAGGAGAGTCATTATGCAACTAATACAGTATCTCATCTGTATCGCATCACAGCATGAGCAAGCCAAAAATGAACATGAAGAGGATCTGAAAGAATTTCGGAGGGCCAAAAAGAATAAAAAGGGCAAGCAGCAACAGCAACAGCAGCAACAGCAAAGCTATACATTGACTTACGAAGACGAGGAAGCCTTGCTGGAGGGGGTCTTTGAAGCGGTAAAAGGTAAACCGCCCTGTCTGAAAAAACACTCGTTCGCAGCCATTTCCTGTCTGGCGTATATAATCAAAGCAAAAGTTGCCAACGAAATATACGTCGAAGGCCATGAAATCATAGATAAGCTTGTGTGTGACCCTGAAAAAACCATTACATTTTTGAAGGGGCTTGGCGAATTGAGCGAACGTGGCTGGATTCGGTTTTACGATAGGAACCATGCAGGATTTACAGATCAGCCCCCATTCTGCTGGCTACAGTCAAAAATAGAGCTGGGGGACAAATTCCATAAAGAGATGGGTGTTTCAGACTACAACGTTTCATTTGCTTCAAATGATGAATATCTGGATGCGGTTTTTGAGTATCTGCGAGAAATTATTGCAGAAAACAGTACGTATCAGATAGGCGATCCGAAAGCTGACTTGACAACTTCTGAACTGTCTGGCTGGCACAGAAAAATAGGAGTGAGGGTGGAAGTCTCTACCTGTCGGCTGCCAGCTGCTGAAGTAAAATCAAAGTACAGTCTGAGCATATTTCAGTATCTGACAATGATAGGGTTATTGGGTATGCGGGATAATGATTTGAATTATGAGTTTAGTGATCCGTTCGATGTATCACGACTTTTTTCAGAAGGGCGAGTTTGTCGAAAGCTGATGAGAGAGCACCTGTTCGGTACCAGAAGCCGTTTGAAGCGTCAGCGACTGATAGAGGGTGCTCGTGGTGAATTCGGGGATATTATCCGACTGACTACTCTCGGGATCAAGGCGCTGACGGGCAAGCGAACTGGTACAACAAAGTTGTGTGAACTGAAAAAACGGATTCAGAAAACCACGCTCTTTGATTACGAAGTGCCAAAACTTAAAAAGGAAGCTGTGCTGCTACCACAACCCACAATCGAAGCGATCCGGTCATTGATATTCAGCGAATCAAAGGAGGGGAAGAAAGTAAGAAAAATCTGGCATACATCATTACCAGCTACGTGGGGCTCACCGACCGGCAGTACCGTCTTGCTGTATGGTCCACCTGGCACCGGCAAGACCCTGACCGCTCAATACCTAGCAAGTGAGCTGAAACAACCGCTGTTAAAAGTTAACGCATCAAAGATTCTCAGCTGCTGGGTGGGGGAGAGCGAACAAAACGTGCGGCGTATTTTCGATGATTATACCAGCTTACAGAAAGAGTTCGGCAAGTCACCGGTGCTGTTGCTGAATGAGGCCGACCAGTTGCTTGGTTCACGAGGTTCCGGGCAGGGTGGGGTAGATCGAATGAATAACAATATGCAGAATCTCTTTCTGGAAGGGCTGGAGCGCTTTTCCGGGGTCATGGTGGCGACCACCAATCGCCGGGACCTTCTTGATGATGCTTTCAGCAGGCGGTTCACGTACAAGCTCGAATTGCCGCCGCCAGATAAAGTGCTTCGTACCGAGATCTGGAAAAGTCATTTACCAATGGCTCGACTAGGCGATGATGTCGATATCGAAAAACTGGCTGATATTGGCTTGTCAGGTGGTGAAATCCGGTTGGTCATTGAACGGTCAGTACGTCTTCTGTCTTACTGGGGAGTCACAACTATTGACTCCAAAACTTTAATGGATATCGCAAAGGAAGAGCTTGCCGGCAGAATGAAGGGAAACGGCAACTGCGGAGGTAAAAGGTATGGCTTTACTGCACCTGACACATGAATCAAGCCCCGAAAGGTTATCAACCTATTGAATAAAGCTCACAACTTAAACCAATTTGGAGAGGATTTATGAAAGTGGCATTCAGACAACAGGCTTCAAATTATGACTGCGTACCCACAACATTTATGAACGCACTGACGTATCTATTTGACAGGAGAGAAATACCACCGTTCGTGATTCAGCGAATTTATCGGGAATGCCTTGATGTTGAAGCTTCCCGAGGCACATCAGGCCAGGCAGTCAGGGATTTGGGCTTCTGGCTCAGCAACTATAAGGAAAAGAGTTTTTCAAAGTTTGCGGTTGAGTCGAAATTCATAACTGGTGAGCAGGTCCACCTACGGCAGAGAAGCAAAATCCTTCGTTGTCTCAATGATGATGGCGCCGCCTTATTAAGTGTGTATGCGGGAGATCAATCATTGCATTACATCCTCGCCTTCAAATGTGAAGATGGCTGGCTGTACTGTTATGATCCATATCCCCGTGCCAAAAAGTTGGTTGTCAATGAGTCAGTACAGTTTATCGACTCCAATGGTCAACAGGAACCGAACTTGAAAATCCGCTGTGATTGGATTGACAAGGATATGAAGAAAGCAAAGAAACCTGATGACCGCAAATTTATTCTCGGCGACAACGATGACCGGGAATGCCTCTTATTGAACCGACTGGACGTATAGACCCCAAACAGTAATTCCCCGTAGTATTTTTCCGACACCCCTTACGCAACTTTTATATCGCAGGCAGTAGTTTTTGCATCGGGTGCAAATTCATCGGTGAGGTTTGCCCGCACCAAAAGGAGGATTCAGCCATGACTTAAAACGTATCAGCAAGCAGTACGAAACAGATGTTCCAACACAAAGACCCATTCAATTATTGATTTGGGTCTTTGCATTTAAAGGAGGTGATGCCGCCACCGCCGCCAGTTTCAACCAGTAAAAAGTTGTCGCATTGATGTGACCCCAATTACTACAACAAAAGGAGAACGAATCATGAGCACAGCATTAGCAAAAATCGACTTTGACAAGGAACAGATGGCAGTTATCGAAAGTCAGTTTTTTCCATCAGGAGCCAGTAAAGCAGAACAGGCTTACTGTTTCTCGGTAGCACGAGAGCTGAATCTGAATCCAATCACCAAAGAGATCTTCTTCGTTAGCCGTCGTCAGAAAATCGGCGACAAATGGTTCAGCAAAGTTGAGCCGATGGTCGGGCGTGATGGCTTTCTGTCCATAGCGCACCGCACCAACATGTTTGCCGGTATCGAGACCGCAGCAACCATTCGGGAAACGCCACTTCTGGAGGATGGTCAGTGGCGGCTCAAACAGCAGCTTGTCGCAGAATGCTCGGTTTGGCGTAAGGATAGCCCGAAACCATTTAGCGTGCAGGTGGCATATAACGAATACTGCCAGAAGACATCCGAAGGTAAACCGACCAGGTTTTGGGCTGAGATGCCTGAAACCATGTTGAAAAAAGTTGCTGAGTCGCAGGCATTGCGCAAAGCCTTCAACATTCATGGCGTGTACTGCCCAGAAGAGTCGGGGGCAGGGTTTGAAATGGCGAACGGCGATATTATCACTCCGACCATTGAAGCCGACTGCACCAGGATAGAACCTGACAAATCACATCTCTCAATTGTCAAGCCACAAAAGGCTGAAGCCGAGTTGGTCAAGAAACCGAAAACACCGTCTGTACCGCTAGCACCTCCGCCACCACCACCACAAACTTTTGATGATGACTGGCCTGATCTGCCATCAGTGGCAGAGGGGATCACTGATGATGTAGCTCTTCAGGTTATTGACCTTCTTGAAGCGAAGCATATTGCCTATGACATTCACAGCAACGGTATAGAAGGAACCATCTCTGCCAGCTCATTCAACGAAAAGGAACTTCTGAAAGCTTCAGGCTTCAGGTGGTCTTCAGATCAGAAACGCTGGTTATTCAAATTCAGGAACGACGCATAAACCACAACTTTATCAAACCACAACTTTATCAGAAAGGAATTCACCATGAATCTTATATCATTCTTTGAAACAGCAGTATCCGCATTGAACAACAGCAAAAGCGCAGAACTGGGAGACCGCTCAAAGTACATTGGCTCAAGTGACGTCGGGGCATGCGCACGAAAAGTGTATCTGCAAAAGAGACATCCTGACGCAATTCCGCCGGATTTCTGTACCATGATGAAGTTCAGCAGGGGGCATGTTGCCGAGACCCTGATTGAAAACATTTTCGATGCTGCCGGTGTCGAGCATCTTTATGACACGCAAGTGGAAGTGAAGCATCCGGAATATCCATTGAAGGCGCATGTAGACTTTCTGTTCTACGCTGACTTTGACGGTACGCCACAACTTCATGTCATAGAGGTCAAGTCGGTCAACGGCATCCCTGATGAGCCGTATCCGCAATGGATAGACCAGTTGACATTCCAACTTGGCCTGTTGCGCATCAAGTATCCGAAAGGAAAGTTGGGAGGTTCCATACTGGCAATCGACCTGAACGCCGGTGCCGTCCATCAATTCAATGGGTTCAGGCACAATAAATCGCTGTTCAACTATTTACAAAACCGAGCATTACACCTGCTGGATTGTCTGGCTGATAAGGCTGAAGCGGAACCGTCAACTTCACACCTCTGCTCGTATTGCTCATATCGAAGTGACTGCCCGGCTATGACATTGCCAAAAGTTGAGCTGCCGGTGGAGATTGAAACGGATGTTCCCTTTTAATAAAATCGAGATTCTGCCTATATTATCCTTTATTATCAACATATTATCGGCTATCTGTCAGCTTTTTCTTAGTGGTTACAATTATCCCCTTGCTCGGCAGTGTGTCAGGTAAACGTACATTCGC
>CAIMXI010000455.1 GCA_903845365.1 uncultured Geobacteraceae bacterium
CAACTGATGGGCTTTACCAGCACCCAGTTACGCGTCATTGCTTTTTTTGATGCCGGCACTGGTCACAACATGAATCCGCAACCTGCTGAACGGGACAATCATACCATCAGTAGCGTTGGCACCGGATTCCGCCTTGGGATTGCCGAGTCATTCAGTTTTGCTCTCGACTGGGGGTTTGCGCTGGATCCTTCAAACCAGACGACTCGCGGCGGAAGTGCCATTCATTTTAAGGGGCAGGTATCGTATTAACGTTGCAGGGGGGCACTGTTATGAATAAGGCCTATCGTTTGATTTGGAGCAGAGCGAAGGAAGTGTGGATTGTCGCAGCCGAAACCGTTAAAGGGAAAGGCGGTCCCCCACCGCTGACCATTGCCGCTATGGTTACCGCTACCTCACTACTGCTGGCTCCGGTTCCCGCCCATGCCCTCCCGACAGCCCCGCAGGTTATTAACGGCACAGCAAATATCAGTACCAGCGGCAGCGCCATGACGATTACCAACTCCGCCAACGCCATCATCAACTGGCAGGGGTTCTCAATCGGGCAAAACGAGAGCGCCCGCTTTATCCAACCCTCAGCCTTAAGCGCAGTACTCAACCGCGTAACCGGCGGCGACCCATCAAAAATACTCGGCGCACTGCAATCCAATGGTAAAGTTCTGCTGATAAATCAGAACGGCATCCTGTTTGCCCCCAACTCCCGCATTGAAGTCAACGGTCTTGTCGCCTCCACCCTCGATATAACGAATCAGGATTTTCTCGCCGGCCGGATGAAATTTAGCGCTGGCCCTGTTGCCGGAAAGATTGAAAATCAGGGGAAAATTACGACTCCCGGCGGCGGCCTCGTCTATCTGATCGCCCAGGATATCACCAACAGCGGGGTCATCACTGCACCCAATGGCGATATCATGCTTGCAGCCGGTAAAGAGGTGATGCTTGTTGACAGCCGTTCACCTGAGATTGCTATCGTCGTAAGCGCTCCGGAGCATCAGGCGATCAACCTGGGCACACTTGTGGCCGATGCCGGCAGGATCGGGGTGTACGGCGGGATTGTGAAGCAGAAGGGGATTATCAGCGCAAACAGTGCGGTTATGGAAGGCGGCAAGATCTTCCTGAAGGCAACCAAATCGATTGAACTTGCTGACAGCAGCGTAATCAGCGCAGATGGTACAAAGGGTGGGCAGATTTCCGTCAAAACCGAAGAAGACGTAAAACTCAGCGGTACCTTGACTGCATGGGGAACCATATCCGCTCAAGGTGATGGAACGAAAGGGAGCGGCGGTTTTGTTGAAACATCAGCGGCCAAAGTTGACTTGAACGGAATTAATGTTCTGACAAATGGTGGTAACTGGCTGATTGACCCGATTGACTTTACCATCGCCGCTGGCACTGGTGTTCAAACCTCTTCCGGTATCGGTGCTACCACACTTTCTACCGCTTTGGGTAGTGGATCTGTCTTCATCGCCACTGATTCCTCCACTCTCGGCAATGGAGATATCTCTGTAAATAGTGCTCTGAACTGGAGCGCGAACACCACATTGACTCTTGCAGCCCATAGACATGTCAATGTCAATGCCAACATAACTTCAAGCGGTGCGACTGGTAACCTGACACTTGTCTCCGGATGGGATGGCAATTCCGCTACCCCGCATTCCACAGGCACTACCGGTAATATTATTATCGATAGCAAATTGATCAGTACAAAGGGAAATATTCTTGCGGAGGCTGCAGGAAGCATTTCCATTGCAGCCACTTTGGCTGGCGCTCCATTATCTTCAGGGATTAATGTCGGTGGCGGCAACGGGATATTAACACTATTGGCTAATAATGGACCTGTCTCTATCACGGCCGGCAGCGGCGGCACAGCACTTTCCACAGCACGTGCGGCCACGGTCACCAATAACGGAACTGGTGTTACCAGCATTACTGGGACATCAATCACTATTACAGGCGGTAGTTATAGTGTGGTTGGCAGTCTTGCGAGTATTTCTACCAGTGGCAATCTTACAGTTACGTCAACTGATAATGTTGCAGGAAATGTTACCCTAACCGGTGGGACAACAGGAAAGAGCGGTGCCATAGCTTCTATAACCAGTGGAGGAGACCTGTCAATCAATGCCACAAGTTTGATTCTGAACAAAGGTACTGCAGACGCTAAAATCATCAACAACGGTAGTGCCAAAACCATCAACCTGACGGCAGACAAGATGGCTTTATCTGGCACAATCACTGGTGGCAGCTGCGAGGTAACCCTGAGCAACAAGACTCTGACCAATGCAATCAACCTGGGTAGTGGTGTAGATACAACGGCCAACACACTGGAACTCTCAGCAACGGAACTCCTGGCGATCACCACTACAGGTGGCCTAACGATCGGCAGCGCTAACAACACTGGTGCCATAACTGTCAGCGCGCCGGTGGCAACGACCAACGCGACAGTTGTAGGTACCACACTCATCAACAAGACCGGTGGCATAGTTATCAACAATGTCCTGACCTCTGGAGCAGGGGCAAGCGCTCTGAGCCTGACTGCTGACGGCGGCACAGGCGCGGTAGGCACAATCAGCGATGCAGTCGGAACTACGGGCGTGGTTTCCGGATTCCTGACCATCAAATCAAATGGTGGCATCAGTCTTACCGGCAGCGGCAATGCAGTGACGAGCTTCAACGCCACGAACACCAGCGGGAACATCGCTCTGACCAACAGTGCTACGTCTTTGACTATAACCGGGGTAAACCAGTCCGGCGGTGGCAGCGTCACTGTGAGCAACACCGGGTTAATCGCTATAACCGGAACTATAGTGGCAGCGGGCAATGGTGCGGTCAACCTAACTGCCATGGGCGCATCCGGTTCGATCACCCAGAGCGGAGTGGGGCTTATCAACACAACCGGTACGCTGACAACAAGCTCGGTGAGCGGGCAGACGCTTAGCGGTGCGAACACAGTCGGCACCTTCAACGCAACCAACACAACAAGCGGCAATATTCATTTTGTCAACACGGCGGATTCGCTGACGATAACCGGCCTAATACAATCAGGTAGCGACTCCGTTGCGCTTACCAATTCAGGAGGAATCACTACAACGGGCCCAATAGTGCTGGCAGGAGGCGCGACAACATTTACCGCGACTGGATCAACCGGCGACATTACATTGGGTGGAACAATTACCAAGTCGGGTACTGATTCAGCGCTTACCCTGAATGCAGGTCGCAATATGGATGTCAATCAAACTATCACTTCCAGCTCTGGCAAGCTGAATCTTACCTTGAACCCCAATCTGTCTGCCGGGGGAGGCACGAGTACAGTTGCCAGCGGCAAAACCGTTAACACCAACTATGGAAAAGTGACGTTTAATAACGGCCTGACGGTAAACGGTACTTTGAAGAACGGCACCCTGATCAGCGGTGATACCACGGCTATGTCAGGTACATCAAGCCTCGACAACATGACCATCGGCACAAACCTGACAAAAAGCGGCGACCTTGATATCTACAACAACCTGACTCTTGTCGACGGCATAACGCTGAACACCACAGGTAGTTTTCCGACTGTCCGCTTTATGACAAACGGTCTGCAGTCGGTCAGTACGCCTGGCAACGCTACCTGGGCTATTTCCAACGGGAGCCTTTACGCTGGGGCTAATGCTGCCCAGACCCTGACGCTCGGCACCGGGCTGAACCTGAGCGGCTACGGTTCGCTGACCAAGAGTTTCGTCGGAACCACAATAACCAACAACGGTACCATCCTTGCAAACACCTCAAATAATTCCTGGAGTATCGACCCGACCACCTTCAACAATGCAGGCATGGTTCAAACAACACTTGGCAACATCACCATTTCCCCTCTCACATCCTTTAGCAACACCGGCAGCCTCCTGGTGGGAAGTGGTACAACAATTACGAATGCCGGTCCAGGAACCTTCACTCAATCCGGTACCATAGACGTCGGAAGCGGCGGGATTTTTACCCGAACAGCCGGTTTCACCAACACCGGTATCTTGTCAGGCTGCGGCACTATTGTAGTTGGTACAAGTGCAGCTAAGCTGATCAACCAAGGCACCATCAAACCGGGCGGATATGCTACAGCCGGTACGCTAAGCATTACAGGAGATTTGTTACTCGACACCGGATCCAATCTGAATATTGAATTGGGCGGAGCCACGGCAAACCAATATGACAAGCTGGCAGTGACCGGCAACTTCACAATGGGCGGAGCAATGAATGCATCTCTCCTTGTCGGATACACTCCGGCAGAGGGAGATTTTATTCCATTCCTCACCATGGGTGGCACCGCATCCGGCGCCTTTGCAACGATTTCACCTCCATTTGGTTTCGTTGCAGGCTATAATCTGGCATCTGATGAAGCAACAAGGCTTATCTACAGTGTTGTCAGCAATTCCTTCAGCAACGCTGACCCTATAAACCCCCTGACATGGGAGTCGCCTTCGAACTGGTCACTTGGCACAGTGCCGGTCTCAACCCAATCGGTTATGATCAGCTCTGGATATGCTGTTACCCACACAACCGGAGCTGACTCGGTTGCAGCTCTGACTATCAACAGCAACAACTCCCTCAATGTATCGGGTGGTTCATTGACTGTATTGGGGACGACCACACTGGGAGGCTCGCTTGCTGTGTCGGGCACCGGTGTCGCAACTCTCGCCGGGTCACTGAACGGGGGGACGACCGGGCAGGTGAATGTATCTGGCGGTTCTCTATTGCTGAATGGCACTTCAACAGTAAAAAATTTCACTCTTTCAGGCGGCACACTCGGAGGCAGCGGGCTGTTTACCGTAGCCAATAATTACACCCATAGCAGCGGCACTGTCGATCGCACCGGAGCTATGAACATCACCCAGACCACAGGCGACCTCACATTTTCAGCAACTAAAGTAGGTGCACTCGAACTGGTAGCTGCGGCTGGCAATATTTCCATCGGCAATGTCAATGCTACTACCGGCAATGTCTCTGCGCCAGCCGGTTCTATCTACCTCAACGCAAGTGTCGTCGGCACTACGATAGCGTTTTTGAGCGCTAACAGTATCATCCAGGAAAGTGGGGGACTTAATGCCAGTTCCCTCGGTTTCAAGGCAGGCGGCGCAGTTACTTTATCATCAGATACAAACATGATCGACGCCATAGCAGGCAGCACCTCGGCAATGGGAATCAATGTCAATAACAGTAAGAGTCTGGCAATCGGAACCTTAGTAGCTTCGGCGTATTCAGTCACCGGCCTGTCATCACCGACAGCCGTTACCATAAATCTTGCGGTTGGCGGGATTACTGACGGCGTGGCAACGGATCCTGCGATTGTGACGCCAATCCTGAACATTACATCTCAAACCGGCATCGGAACCGGCTTCGGCACTACCGGGACACCGCTTAAGACTCAGGTTAGTTCCTTGTCGGCTACTAATAATGGAACGTCCGGCGATATCAATATCCACAACACTGGTGCCTTTACCACTGCCGGATGGATATCAAACGGCAATCCGTCAAATACCACCGGTGGAAATATTACCATTGTTGCCAAAAGTCCGCTCACCATCGGCGGAAGTGGAGGAAGCGGCGGGGTGTCGGCTCTTAACCAGATATGGCTTGAGGCAGGCGCAAGCGGTGCCGGAGTCACCACAGACAACCTGACTATTAGCGGTAATGTGATTTCAGCCACAAACAAGGCAGTTGCCCTGCGGGCCGGTAACAGCATTATCGAGAACGGTACGATCACCGGCATGGTTACCAGGTTTCCAAATCTTAATCTACCAATATTGGTCGATTGTATTGCAAACGCTGCATTAACAGGATGCAGCTCTGTACTTCCGAGCATTGCAGTTTGCACGTCTGCCCCAACTACAGAAGGCTGTACGGTTGTATTGCCTTCGCTTGCAACCTGCACAACCACGCCGACCGCTCCAGGTTGTACTGCTGTGCTACCGACATTGTCAGCCTGTACAACGACACCAACGGCTCCAGGCTGTACTGCGGTGTTGCCAAACCTTGCAACCTGCATAACCACGCCAACCGCTCCCGGATGTACAGCGGTGTTACCGACATTGTCAGCCTGTACAACGACACCAACAGCTTCAGGTTGTACTGCGGTGCTGCCGAACCTTGCAACTTGTGCCACGGCTCCGACGACAGCG
>CAIMXI010000456.1 GCA_903845365.1 uncultured Geobacteraceae bacterium
AAAAGTCAAATACCATGTTTATCCGAATCAATCTCAAATTCCAAAGTTGATGGAATCATGGCTGGAGCGCTTTAATCAACTCTGTTCCGGTGTAATTACTGAAGACACCGCAGTTGAAGTGTACTCTGAGCTACATACCACTTTCGTAAATATACATCCGTTTGCTGACGGAAACGGGCGTATGGCCAGACTACTCGCGAACATTCCTTTGCTTCGGGTGGGTCAACCTCCCCTGATAATCCCGGCTGAGAAACGCATAGAATATCTGACGTTGTGTGCGGGCTACTCATTTGAAACCCCGCTGCCAACTTCGGAACGTCTGATTACATCTCCTGAAAAGCTTGAACTGCTTACAGAGTTTTTCAAGTCTGCATGGCTGGCAACGCTGCAGATTATCGAAGAAATCCGTGAACACCAAGAATCTCGGAAGCTTGAAGTTCCTCAATAAGCGATGGAATAAAAGACTGCATTGAACTGATATTTAAACGCAGTTCAAAATGTTGGTTCAAAACCGGCGGAGGAGGCGGTTCTTGCTGAAGTTTCTGGAATCGAGGCTTTGTCGGTTGCATCGGCAGCTTTGAATAGGCGAAAAGGCAGAAAAGGCAGTGAGTTGGTTCTGCTGTGGGGTAGGTAAAACAACCACTAACCCAGACTCATAGTGCGATCAATTCTTGCCGAATCCGGTCAAGGAAGATACAATGTATTAATTTCGAGTACTGGAGTGAACGCTTGATGTCTTAGTGGTCGCTGACGGTTGAGTTGGAAATGCAGAGGAGGATGAGATGAGAAAGGTTGTTGTTGCATGCAAGCCCGGTGTTAAGATCAAGGCCAGTTCTAAAAAAGCTGAGACAGCCACACAAAAAGCAGCGGCAAGTTTTATGATCCCTGTAGAGGATTTGTCGGCTAGATCCGCTGTGAAAGTGAGGACTGCATCCGGCAGTATGCTGGATATACTGGAAAAGGCCGGCGTAAAGAAACACGTCAAGGTTATTATAAGTCCCAGCACAGGCACTGACAGAATTATGAGGGTTACGCTCACAGGAGTAGCCAAGACGATCCGTGAAGACTTGAAGGCTGTGAAGAAGAAGGTCGCCGTGAAGGGGAAAGTAAGTGCCCAATCTTAAGCCAGTTCTTATTCTTATTGCCGGGGCCAATGGTTGCGGTAAAACAACCATAACAAAGAACCTTCTAGCAAACCCTTGGACTCTTGGCTGCGAGTATATCAACCCCGATGATCTGGCCAAAGTAATGCCAGGCGGGTGGGATGCCAAAGAAAATTTTGTAGAAGCACAGAAACAGGCAACCGAACGTTGTGAACAGAACCTCCGGGATGGCAGGAGTATGGTTCTGGAAACAGCTTTCTCCAGCTAACGAAAGCTTAACTTTGTTGCCGAAGCAAAGAAGGCCGGGTTCTTCATTCGGTTGTATTTTATCGGGACAGCCTCTCCTGACATAAATGCAGCCAGAATATGTCGGCGAATGATGACAAAGACCGGGCATGAAGTCCTGATACGGGATATCATCAAACGGCACTATGGGGCGATCAATATGTGTGTTGAGGCATCGCCGATGGTTGACCGTCTCTACGTATTCGACAACACGACAGAGGGACTGAGTCACCAGCAGATGTTCCGTGTAAGAGATGGATACCTACACAAAGTCTATAAACATGTGCTTGATTTTGTGTGGGTAATGAATATACTGAAGAGAGTCACCGACCGATTGGAAGAAGGGCAAGCCGCCGTGAATGAAGAGATGACAGCTACAGATGCAGGTGAGGCCTAAACATTATGCCTACGCTCCGCCCTCATTATCTACTGTTTGGCTTCTGATTATTCCGCACCGATCACAAAGGGGAGAAAATATTCTCTAATTTCCTCTCAACTCTTTTACCAGCAAAATTAGAATTGCAAATTTTCCTCACAACGTTTAGACTGGATTAGTTGGTAGTCACCGGTGGGTATGCACTCATTTAGGTTATGGGGGCGTAAAGGTTTCGACAGGGGATTAAAGGAATTGGAAGCGAGCCGAGGGACGCAGATGGCCCGCGTTAAAAAATCTGCGAATTATTAATTGCCAACTTAACAAATGCAACAGCAGACAACTACGCTTTTGAGGCTCGCCTCGCTGCTTAGTGTCAACAATCCCTAGAGAAAATCCTAGGTGGTGTAAAGAGTAGATAGTTCTGGTAACTCTTCGCACATCAAAAGAAGCAAACTAGAGTGATCCTGGTTGTAGGT
>CAIMXI010000457.1 GCA_903845365.1 uncultured Geobacteraceae bacterium
ACCGAATAGTCACTAGCAAGACCGGCAACTTCGTTACCAGCGGAAGCGCCATCACCGCTGCCATTGATCGCACCGTTGAAGCCGCTCAGCAAACCGGTGCCAGTGGCATTGATGATCTTGTTCCCGCTGCCGGCGTGAGCATCGGTATAGGCAAGTGTGAAGCCCGTTACGCCGCTCGCCGTGTCGTTGCCCACAAAGCCGCTAGGAGCGCCGACCGTGGCGTTGCTCGCCGCAAGCAGGCCGTCGTAGGTTTTACCACCGTCGGATACCGTCGCCGTCAAAGCCTTCGGGGTGATCGTGCCGGAGGTGAGGGAGGCGGGTGCGCCAACAGTGTAGTCGCCTGCATTACCAGCTACCTCGTTGCCAGCGGAATCGCCGCTACCGGTTCCCTTGATCGTGCCGCTGAAGCCGCTCAAGGTACCGGTGCCAGAGGCGGTTATGGTTTTGGTTCCGCTACCGGCGTGGGCGTCTGTATAGGTCAGGTTTAAGCCCGTTACGCCACTCGCCATGTCGTTGCCAACAAAACCGGTCGGGGCAACCGTGGCGGTGGAGGCAGCCAGCAAACCGTCGTAGCTCTTACCACCGTTGTCGGATATCGTCGCAGTCAATGTCTTCGGCGTGATCGTGACCTCATTCTCCCCAGCGGAATAAACCGAAAGTGACGGTAAGGCGTAGTTGTCGGCCAAGCCACCGTTGACGTCAGTACCGTTCGACAGGGTTATAGCACTGATGTATTTGTTCCCCGTCGACACATGGGCGTCGCTTGCTGTCGCACCACTGTACGTCAGTGTCTCACTCCCTACCAGACCGTCCAGTGTCACTTTGCCAGTCAGATCGGTTGTGCCATCGTATGTTTTGGTACCGGAAAGGGTAACCCCTTTCTTCTCGATAATCAGATTTCCGCCTGCAATATCGTAGCCTTGCTGGTCAGAGTAATAGCCGTTATAAAAACCGGCATTTTTGCCGGAAGCAGTTGATCCTAGCACCTTATTGTCAACAATAGAGGATGTGACGCCATCTTGTGTGACGCCGCTATATGTAAAGGAGACATCAGCAGCGTCGGTAAGTATGTAAGGTGTGAGGAAACTCGTGAGTAAGGGCGTTGTATTCCCCTCATAAATACGCCATACAGCGCCACTACCGCCCGTCTGTGATATATCCTCCCCCCAGTCTGTGAAGCTGGACATCTGCTTGGTTTCAGCTGTTGTCAGCCCTTTTGAGCCGGTGGTCAAAGCACCGGATGTTACGCTGCCAAAACCGAAAGTTATGTTATCACTATTCCAGAAACTGTTGCTGACCGTTCCGTAATCGTTTGTTCCCACCAGTCCACCGGCTGTGCCAGTTGAGTTTACAGTGCCAATTGAGTAGCTGTTGATGATGTAGCCGGATTTTGGATTTAGTGGATCTGTCACCTGATCACCGTTCCATCCAACCAACCCGCCTACATGATTCGTTCCCGAAACAGTGCCGCTGAAATAGCTGTTACTGATCGTGCCGCTCTCGTTATATCCGACCAGACCACCAACGTCTTCAACACCCGACACGCTGCCGGTGGAGTAGCTGTTGGTTACTGTACCGCTGTTAGTCCCGACAAGGCTTCCGGCGATATGTTCCGTACCCGTAACGGTCACGCTGCCGCCAATAAGTCCTACGTTATTTACCGTCCCGCTGGACACTCCAAACATGCCGACACTTCTACTGTCAGTTTTGTTAATGGTAAGACCGCTGATGGTGTGGTTCGCTCCGTTGAAAGTGCCACTAAAATTGGTGCCGGAATCACCGATCGGCGCAAAACCCAACCCTGAATTCCACGCAGATGTTGCGGCAGCATCAATGTTGTTGGCAAGCGCATAGTTATTCCCTAGCATTCCAGTGCTGCCCATGCCCTGAACGCCATAGATGTCAGCCAGTTGGTACGGACTGTCTGTACTGCCATCGCCACCTGTAGCTCTGATGAAGGTTCCGCCGGCAATTCTAAAATCTGTTACGGTGAAGTTGGGCAGGTCGGGTGCCTCGGCGACTACCTGGTTCCATTTACCTCCGGAGAGAGTAAAGACACCGGCGCTCACACTGCCGGTTGCGTTAATATCACCACCGGAGTTAAGGGTAAGGTTGCCAGCTACGGTCAGATTGCCGTCAATAGAAATGCCACTGTTGCCACTGCCCGCATTTTGCAGTGTCAGATTAGCGCTACCAGGCACAGTCCAGCCGGAAGAACCTATCGTAATCTGACCGGTGCCTGATGCATCGCCGATAACGATATTGCTGAAACCGGACTGGATCGCGCCAAGCGCCGTACTATCCAGACTTAAACCGCCCTCTACTCCTGTTCCTCCGATGGTGACCGTCCCAACACCAACACCAACAGGTTCAAGTGGCCGCAGGTTAAGCGTACCGGTGCTCTGGATAATTGGGAAATTAGTATTATAGCAACTACCTCCATAACAAGTTGCAGCGTCGTCAACGATCGCTATGCTACTTGTGCCGCTACCACCGGCGATTAGTGTTATGTCGCCGGTTTGTGGAGTAGTAACGCCGCTATCACCGCTTCTCTGTCCCCCAATTACGGTGCCGCTGTCGAAGTACAGTCCCTCGGAACCGGCACTATCGGTTGCCCCGGTCCCTTTCAGAGTAATTTTGCCCGAACCGCTGTCGAGTGCGGAGTGGTACGTATATATGCCGTAGTTGGAACTTACGGTTCCATTGCCTATTCCGGTGATGTCAATCGTCCCACCACCAGTAATAATTGAGGAGTATTCCAAATCTACACCGACATTCCAATCCTGGCCGGTGCCGCCTGTTCCGGTCAGGGTAACCGCGCCGCCAGGGCCGTTCGAAGTGATCGCACCGCCAGTGCCAGTCGGATTAAAAGTGCCGTCTGTGTAGTCACCCTTACGGGTGTCAATAGTGGTTCCTCTTATGAATATGCCAGAGTTAAAGGATCTCGATCCCTGGCCTCCGTAGCCGGTAATGGACAGCGCACCACCGCCGGTTTTGATGGTGTTATTTAACTCATTTGAATCAATGTAAACGCCAGAGTTGTCGGTCGTCCCGTTGCCGCCTGTTCCGGTCAGGGTAACCGCGCCGCCAGGGCCGTTCGAAGTGAAACTGCCATCCACGTTAATGCCCGACCGAATACCGATATTAACTGGATTAAAGTTAATGCCCCATCGTGTATCGATGTTAACTGGATCAAAGTTAATTCCACGATTGTTCCATCCTGTTCCCCGGCTGCTGCCAGTGACGGTAAGATCGCCACCGCCAGTTGTGATATTGGTAGGGTATGGGGAATCAACGTAGTAGGTTCCATAACCACCAAGATAGACGCCGTGATTGTTGTCTGTGCCGGTGCCGCCTGTTCCGGTCAGGGTAATATTCCCGCCAATGCTGCCGTCAAGTTTACTCGTGTCGAGGAGGGCGCCAAAAGTGTGAATGCCATAGTTATCGAGTCCCAATTCCGTCAAGCCACCATAGCCGGTAATTGAAAGATCGCCACCGCCGGTGATGATGGTCGTCATGGCTCCTTCAGCACCCACTTGGACGCCGTGATTATTGTCAGTGCCATTACCCCCCGTGCCGCTCAGAGTGACTGTCCCACCTTTTGCGCTGGCGTCGGACTTGCTAGTGTCGATGGTGGTACGATAAATATAAATGCCGTAGTTTTCGGTTCCAGTGCCAACGCCAGTACCGGTTATGGTAAGCGTCCCGCCTCCAGTGGTGATTGCTGTGTCATCCAGATGAACACCGGGGTTGAGATCAATACCGCTCCCACCGGTGCCTGTCAGAGTCACATTCCCGCCGCCAACACCATTTCTGGTATCCAGTATGGCGCCGTAAGCGTAAATACCATGGTTATAGGACCCTGTGCCGTCCCCACCGCCAAAGCCGGTTATGTTAATTGCACCGCCACCGGTCGTGATCCTGGTGTACCAGTCGCCGTTGTAACCATCCAGGTAGATGCCATAATTACTTTCACTGCCGTCCCCACCAGTACCGGTCAGCTTCACGTCACCACCGATTGTGCCGTTTAAAGAGCGGGTGTCAAGGAAAGAGTCGTAAAGACGAACGCCATAGTTATCGTAGCTCCCTTTGCCGGTGCCGGTGATTTCAATCTCTCCGCCGCCGGTGGTGATCCGGGCGTACTTGTTGTCACTCTCCAGATAGACACCGTAGTTGTATTCGTCGCCTTCTCCAGCCGTACCGGTCAGAGTAACTTTGCCGCCAGTGCCGTTAAGTGAGCGGGTGTCAAGGAACGAGTCAAGGATATGGATACCGTGGTTATTGACTCCATTCCCACCTTCACCGCTGATAGAATCATACGCCCCGCCGCCATAACCGGTGATGTCAATCGAACCGTTTATCTCACTAGTCTTGCCGCCTGTTGTGATCTTGGTGTACTCATCCAGAAAGACACCGATATTGTCGTCAGATCCACCGACCCCGCCACCATAGCCGGTAAGAGAGATCGCACCGCCGCCAGCACCATCACTCCTGCTGCTGTCCAGAGTGGCGTGATACGTGTAAATCCCATAGTTTTCATAATCCGTCCCACCACCATTTCCGGTGATTTCGATTGCACCGCCACCGGTCGTGATCCGGGTACCGTAATCAAGTTTGACACCAGAGTTGTAATCATAACCATCGATACTACCATTACCAATCAGAGTTACGGAGCCACCGGAAGTAACATTGTTTTTGCTGGTATCAAGGGTGGTGTTGTACGTGTAAATTCCGTGAGAGTAGTCTCCTCCACCACCAGTGCCGGTGATGTCAAGCGCCCCCCCCCAAGTGATGATTGAAGTACCTAAATCCAGGTAAACGCCTGTGTTATCATCGTAGTTGCTACTGCCACCAGTGCCGTTCAAGGTAACATTGCCGCCGCCAGTAGTTATCTTGGTAAATGCGCTATAGATGCCATTCGCGTAATCAGTGCCGCTAAGCCCCTGTCCATTCATCAGGATACTACCGCCAGTGCTGCCTTCGACAGAGGTAGATGTGTCAAGCCTGACTAAGGATGTGGCGTTGTAACTCGGATCGCCGAGGAATATGCCTACCCGCTGGCTGTAGTCATAGGAACCGTCTATGTAGCCATCGGAATAACCGGTCGCAGCACCGCTGCAGCCGTTAATGTCGCAAATACGACCCCCCATGACCAGTTTGCCGCCATTGGTGCGGATGCGGGTGCCGGCGTTGAGCAGGATGTTGCCGCTGTCGATGAGTGTGTCTTCTCCTGTTCCAGTGCCACCAATCGCATTGGCGTTAAGGATGACGTCGAACTTGCCGCTGGCGCCGTTACCGAGACCAATAATGGTATCTGGATTTACTGCTATCGATTTGTCCGCTATGAGCGACAAGGTGGCTTCACTTGAACCGGCTTTGCGAATATCATTCGCTACGGTTAAATACCCCACATACCCGCAAAAACCCTCACAGCTGTATGAATCCGCTGCGTATAGCCTCGTAGAACCGGTGGTGACGTAGAGTCCGACCGAAGTATTAACCTTGCCGATGGTAAGATCACCATTGTTGACGAATTTCACGCTGCCGGTATTGCCAGCCAAGGTACCGACACTATTGCCGTATTCGAGCGTATACGAAGCCCCTGCACCCAGGAGTTCAAGCCCTTCGGCGATAATCGGCGCCGACTGCGTTACCGGCCCGGTGGTGTTGAGGGTCAGATTTTTGTAGGTTTCAAGTAAGCCATTGATTTCCATGCCCTTGCTGCCCGCTCCGGAGTTGCGAAGCGTCAGATCTTTATTACCGACGTTTAGGGCATTTGTAATGGTAATCAGCCCTGTTCCTGTGGCGCTGCCAGCGATCAGGTGGCTGGCGGTTACTTTGCTAAGTTCAGACTCATCCAATCCCAGAATACCTGTGCCATCCACCGCATCGACTCCAACCTTAATTTCTGTGCCGGGGCTGAAAGGCTGCAAAGTGACAGTTGCCGGATCACGTGGGGTACTATCGGGGAATAACACTGTATCCAGGAAGGCGCTATTTATTGGGCCTTGCAGATCCATCTTGTTGGCGGACAAGGTGATGGCGCTGCCGTTGGTCAAAATGCCATTGATATATGTCAACGTAACAGCCCCGCCGAGATCTTCCGTCCTAGTCGGATCCACTTTGATTTGGCCGGTTTGCGCAATTATGTCGATAGTGCCGGAAGCCAGACCGGGGTTGCTTCCCGTTTTGATCCTGCTATCGCGTGAAATCGAAACATCCCTTCCAGCATCGACCAGGATGTTTCCGGCATCCGAGTCAACCCAACTGAAGGCGTTGAGGGTAACATCGTTCCCAGCTATAATGCCGATGGCACCATCGCCGTGGGTAAAAATATCACCATATATCTCACTATTATTTGCGTTAGCAGGGAATTGGTTCGAACCCAACACAACATTATTTCCGGCGTTCAGGCTGACGGATCCAAATGCAGATTCAATAGCCGTAATACCTCCCCCAGCGACTATGTCTGAGGTCTTGCCAGTAGCAGTGAGTCTGATATCGCCATCGGCATAAATCCCGGCAATCGGATCAATACTGGCACCATCGCCATATTTTCCGTTCAAGTAAATATGGTCGTTGTTACTTATCGCTACCTTGCCGCCGGTGCCATCGACTACGGGCGCACTGTTCAAAATTCCGTAACCGGTATTCAGCTCAATGTTTTCAATGGTCAGCGCTTTGCCGCTGTTTGTTATGGCGATGTCTCCGGAAGTGGTGTTCCAAACATTGAGGCTGTCCACACTTGTAATCAGCGGGTTTGCCAAAGTACCGACGCCTTTTCCGGCCTTAATCGAGAGCACGTCCGCATCTACCCTGAGAACTCCTGTTGTTCCATTTGCCACCAGGCCAGCGGCATTGAGCGCTGCAATGGAAGTAGTAAGTTTGCCGCTTGTGCCGAAAACTATATCGCCTGTAGTCGAGGTCAAGCTGATGCTGGTAGTGGTCTGAAGTGGCGTATTTACTGTCATACTGGCTGGCGTGGTAAGCGACAGAGTTGCGAAATCGCTCCCCAATGCAGTAAGGCTACCACCGACACCGAAGTTGAAGTCGCGGGTGACGGCGAAGTTGCCGGTGCCAGTAACCAACGAATCGGCACCTAGCGTCAGGGTATTTACCTTTGTTGTGGTCGCTACTATATCCAGGGTGCCACCGGTGAGAGTGAGTGTGCGGTTGAAGGCGGAATTTGCCGTAACGGACAGCGAATTACTTGAAGGTATAGTAAAATTTTTGTTGGCTATAATGGAGGTCAAAGACACTGGAGTGTTAGTATCCAGTGTGACAGGATCGCTACTAATGCTACTAAAAGCTCCGATGCGGACGTTCGAGTTAGCTACAGGAACAGATCCGCCCCGCCAGTTGTTTCCTGTATTCCAAGAGCTATCGGTGGCACCAGTCCAGCAAATGTATCCAGCACGGCAGTCTTTAGTGGTAGTAGATCCGTTTGAACCGTCTGACACCGTAATTGTTTTCAGCCCGTCTACGCTTAGTGTGTTATCCGTCGTCAACAGATTTGTACCCAGATCCAGAGTTACATCGTTGTCGGTATACAGACCTATTATACTTTTGATAGTGCCAATGTTAAGGTCTCCGGAGTTAACTAGATACACGCTGCTGGTATAGCCAGCCAGGGTTGAGATGCTGTTGCTTGCATTGTCAAGCTTGTAAATAGCTCCCGCCCCCAACAGTGCCAAATTGTCCGCTTTGATAGGTGCGTCCGCATCCTGGGTAACAGTTCCAATAGTGCTTAACAGGACGGTGCCGGAGGTCAATCCAAGCGTGTTAACAGTACCAATCTTGAAGTCGCCGCTATTTCTGAAACTCACACTGCCGGTATATCCATCTACGGAGCCTGTGTCACCAGCAAGGACGTTGACACGATTGCCCTGATTGGTAAGCGTGTAGGTAGTACCGAAGTCATGGTCATAAGTACCCAATAGTTCCAACTTATCTGCAATGATGGGCGCTGTTTGCGTGACAGTGGCTGAACCGCCAGTTTTCAACGTGACGTTCTCGCTCGCAGTCAGCCCGATGGTGCGGTTGACCGTTCCCACATCAAAACCGTCGCTACTGGCAAAGCTCACGTTGCCGGTGTTCCCGGCCAGGGTGGTGACACCGTTATTTGCGTTGGCGAGATTGTAATTGCCGCTTGAGCCAAGTAATTCAAGACCTTTTGCAGATATGATCGGATCAGGGTAGTAAATGGACAGGGCAGAAACAGTAGTCCCATCTATCATTGTATAATCCGAAAGAGTGATTGTTGAGTTTGAAACTGCTACTACGGTAGTTCCTGATGGTATACCAGTACCACTTACTTTCATTCCAACTGTAATTCCGGTTGCGTCAAACACAGTAATTGTATTGGTAAAACCCGTAGTGTCGCCTGTAGTTGTATGGATATTTTGTACAACCGATTGCACAACGTTACCGCTGCCCGCCTTTAGCGTAAGATTGCCGGTGGTCTTAAGTTGGCCATCAATTGCCATACCCCCGCTTGCGTTCTGCAATGTCAGGTTGGCCCCCGATACATTCCAACCATCACCTGTCACCGCAATTAAACCGGTGCCGTCGGCATTACCGACTACTACGTTCTTGAAACCGTTATTGTTCACTACGCCATTTGAACCGGTTTCCAGCTTGATTTTAGAAAGGGCGCTGGAACTCAGGCTTAAGCCACCCGCTGCTCCGTCTCCGATGGTTATGGTGTCTGAAGTATTGAGCGGCCTCAGATTAAGCGTGCCGGTGCCCTGGATGAATGCGTTCATATCAATCGCAATGCTGCTTGCCCCACTACCGCCGGCAATTAATGAAATATTACCTGCCTGTGGCGCTGACGAAGGTGAACATCCGTCACTACAAGCAATACTCAGCCCACCGATAAGTGTGCCTCTATCGAAATACAACCCTTCGGCAGTAACAGCGCCGGTGCCGCTCAGCGTCATTGCCCCCGCACCGCTGTCGAGTGTGGTGTAATACGTCTTGATGCCATAGTTATCGTTGTCAGTGCCAGTGCCAGTGCTGTGCCCAATGCCGGTCACTTCAAGTGCCCCGCCACCGGTGACGATGGATGTATAGCCATTCAGAAAAACACCAATATTGGTATCGACGCCACTGCCGCCAATACCATTGAGAATGATGGCTCCGCCGGTACTGCCGTCAGGTTTGCTTGTGTCGAGGGTGGAGTTGTAGGTGTAAATCCCCCAATTATTGCTGGTTGCTGCCGTACCACCGCCATTTCCAGTGATCGAAAGCGCCCCGCCGCCGGTGGTTATCGAGCTTTCGGAAAGAGAGACGCCGATGCCGTAAATGCCAGCACCACTGCCGCCAATGCCAGTGCCAATCAATTCAACCTCTCCACCGCCGGTGCCGTCCCCCTTGCTGGTATTTATGATGAGGGACTGATTGATATAAATACCTTCCCCGCCACCAGCACCACCGTTGCCATTAATTGTCAGTTTCCCGCCGCCGGTAAAGATGTCTGCGATCAACAGACTGACGCCCCGGCCAGTACCAGTCGGAACGGTTGGAACCAGATCGCTGCCGTCTAATTCATTATTTCCAATAAGAGTCAGATTACCACCGCCAGTGCCGTCACTTTTACTGGTATCAATGGTTGCAGATTCAACGTAAATACCGTGGTCGCTATCTCCTGTCCCCTTGCCGATGCCGGTGACATTAAGCGCGCCACCACCAGTGGCAACAGATGTGTAGCCGTTCAAGTTTACGCCGAAGTTTGAGTCGCTGCCATTCCCGCCTGTACCATGCAGTGTTATATTCCCGCCCGTGGTATGTCCCAGTCTGCTGCTGTCCAGGGTGGTTTTATAGGTATAAATACCATAGTTGTAAGATCCGCTCCCGCCACCATAACCGTTTATGTCAAGCGTACCGCCGCCGGTGTTAATACTTGTGGCATATGCTCCTCCTCCTCCTCCTCCAGCACCATCATCACCACTAAGATATACGCCGCGATTATTATCGGTTCCAGTCCCGCCCCAACCGTTCAAAGTAACAATTCCACCGGCGATACTGCCATCAACTGTGCCGGTATCGATGGTAGCGCCATCCATGAAAATTCCGTGGTTATTAGTTCCGCCACCGCTGCCGCCACCATGACCGATTATGTCAAGTGTCCCGCCACCGGTTATGATTGTATTGTGATCGCCAGGATAATAGTTATCGTAAAGTTGATCCCGATTAGACAGATATACACCGACATTCTTGTCAACACCGCTGCCACCCCAACCATTCAGTGTCACTGCTCCACCCGCAGCACCGGCATTGTTACTGGAATCAAGGGAGGTGAAATACGAGTAAATACCATGATTGTCTGAACCTGATGCGCTTACTCCACCGTAGCCGTTGATTTCAATCGCCCCGCCGCTGGTTGTTATCCGGGTATTCTCGTAGCTCCAATCTGAACCATAACCATCCAGATAAACGCCAACGTTCCAGTCTGTGCCATTGCCGCCAGTGCCGGTCAGCTTCACCAGGCCGCCTTTGCTTTCAAGCCTGGCGTCATATGTGTAAATACCATAATTGTAAGACGATTCGGCGCTGCCACCTCCGTAACCTGTAATGTCAATTGGCCCACCACTGGTAGCGATTGAGGCGCCATCCAGGTGAACACCGTGGTTCCTGTCACCGTTGCCGTTGCCGCCGTAACCGATCAGGGCTATTGTGCCTGTACCGAAAGTCCGCACAGTTGCATCACTTTCAATATGCAGACCGTAGTTGGAATCTCCTGCATTATTCTGCGAAGTGCCAGTGATGCTGATGTTGCCGCCGGACTTGATCTGAGTACCAAAATTGCTTACCAACGTGCCGTAGCAGGAACCAGATGCAGAACCAGACATACAGCCGGTGCCTTCAATATTGATATTTCCGGTACCGGATTGCACCAGCGCCCCGTTGACAATCTGGACACCATCACCACCGTATCCGCCGTAACCGGAAATCGAGATGTTACCTTTTGCGGATGAGATACTGGTAGCGCCACCCATGCCGGTCACGCGAATACCGCGATTAGAATCTCCTCCCGTCCCGCTTCCCGTGCCGTTCAGATTAATCCCGCCAACGACAGCACTGGTACCTGTAGAGGTAATGATCGCCCCGTCACGAATATGAATGCCCTGATTTTCAGTGCCGGTCCCGGCTCCTTGGCCTATAACTTTGATTAGGCCATTTTCGGCAGATAAGACTGAATTTGTACTCAGATGAACACCATTGTTGTAATTAGTCCCCGCACCGCCGGTTCCGATCAGAGTTATGGTTCCGGCTCCGGTCGTCCTGATCTGACCGCCATTTGTGACATGAATACCATCGGCAGAATTGGTTCCAGCCATGCCTTTGCCTGTCAGGGAAATATTGCCGCCGGCAGTGATCGTTGCCCCGTCCAGAAGAATGCCGACGGGGTTAGATATTGAGTCAGAGCGGTTCAAGCCACCGGTGAGTGTGATGTTATGCGATGCTGTCAACGGAGAATTAATCGTTAAACCATTAGGAGTTGAAATTGAAAGATCATAAAAACCGGTTCCAAGCAGACCAAGATTTCCGCTAACACCGTGGGTGACTGTTAAGTTGCCTGTTCCAGCAAGTGAGCCGGAATTGAGAGCAAGGGTATTAACCTTGGTAGTGGCCAAACCAATCAGCGTCCCACCGGATAGAGTAAGTGTACGGTTGAAGGTGGAACTTTCACCCAAAGTCAGGACATTGGCCGGGATAATTAAATCCTCGTTAGCGAGAAGAGAAGCTATAGACGCCGTACTGTTCAATGTAACAGGATTATTTCCAATAGAACCTATGCGGACATTCGAGGTCGCTCCCGGAACAGATCCGCCCAGCCAGTTGGCGGCAGTATTCCAGAGATTGTCATTTCCACCGATCCAGCAGATATTTCCGGGGCTGCAAATCTGCGAGAAGCCGCCGGAAGATGTAATAGTTTTCAAACCGCCAACGTTCAATCCGCCAGCGACGAACAATTCGTAGCTACCCATATCAAGTGTTACGTCATTGTCGGTTGTCAGTCCAGTCGTGTTGACTGTGCCTATTGTCAGAGCAGCATTGTTCTTGAGGTATACACTACTCGTATTGCCAGCCAGGGTCGCAACGCTGTTACCTACATTGTTGAGCAGATAGGTAGCTCCTGTGCCAAGCAGTTCAAGGCCTGCTGCGATGATCGGATTAGTCTGAGTAACTGTGCCGGTCGTATTCAAGGTTACGTTACCGGTGGCCGAAATACCGTTGATGCTGCCTACTGAACCAATGTTCATGGCACTGTCAGTTTTGAATTTGAAAGTGCGGTTAAGATTGGAGGTATTACCAATCTCAGCAGCAATATTTGTTACGCTGTTTGTTACGGTCGAAAGATCGACATTACCCAACGCCTTGACAGCCAGATTCTGTACGGCAATTTTCCCGGTCTGAGTCACCGTACTTCCACTACCCAGAGTCAAGCTAGTAACATTGGCAGGAGCGATGTCTGCGGCAACGGATAAAGCTCCACTTCCACTCGAATTACTCCCGATCCGAAGGTTTGAAGCGGTTATTTTGTTGAGTTCTGCGGATGAAAGCTCGAGAGCGCCTGTGTTGTCGGTAGAACCAGCACCGAGGATAATATCCCGTTGACCTTGATTACATGGTTCCAGTGTTACGATTGAGCCGACAATGCCCAAAGTTCCGTTTGCTCCGGAGAGATCCATTTTGTCTGCATAAATTAGGGTGCTTGTGGTTCCGCCAACTGTTATGCCATCAGCCCTGGTAAATTTAGCAGAATAACCGTTCAGGTCGATTGTCAGATTGTTGGTGGCGCTGATATTCCCCCCAGGGGAAAAATTGCCTGCTGTCGTCAGATTGATATTTTTTCCAGATAACGCGCCAGCAGTTGTAAGTACACCGCTCGTATTTGTAATCGTCAGATCACCGTTGCTACCTGATACGGTGGCAGCATCAGCATTCAGCAGAATTGCTGAAATATTGCCGGTTACGGAAACAGAGCCGCTGGCGGCTAGCGAGATGTTGCCGGCTGAGCCAATTGAGGCAGCATTGGGACCGTAGTATCCACCCCAATTCGGGCCTTCTGTCGTAATGTTAACTACTCCTGAAGAAGTGTCTACACCAGCGCCCAGAATCAACCCTCCATTGTGTGCGTTCATTGAAACCGTGCCACCGCCGCCGGTCGAGTTCGAGCCACTCCCATAAATCCACACTGCTGTCTTGCTGCTGGCATTGACCGCACCTGTAACATCAATGCTTGTGCCTGCGTCTACTGTGATGTCACCGCCCCGCCCGATCACAGTGTTATCATCGTTGTTTGATACGTAGCTGTAAAGAGCGCCAAGCACCTGAATCGAAGTCCCGGCGCTCAAATTTATCGCGCCTGCATCGCCTGAATGAGTGCCAGTTTGACACGCACCGACAGCAGAGCTGACGTCGTGCAGTAGCAGGCTGCCGGTTCTCGAACGCACATCGATCGTTCCACTCCCTGCAATCGATTTGAAGTCTGCGATAGGTCCCCCATCTATATATTGCCCAGTGCCGATCCCGCCGCCGACCGCGATGTTATCCCGAGCTGATAATGCAATATTTCCGGTCACGGTATCTGAGATTGTGCCACTTATATGAGCCAGTGCGGTTGATACACTGCCAGCAATAGTGATGCCACCAGCAGGGGCGCTGAGTGTGATGTTTCCGGAATCGCTTTCGACGCCGCCAAAATCAGTCAGAATGCTGCCACCAGTTTTCAGAGCCTTGAGCGAAACATTGCCTGCATTGGCGGTTGCTGTGATCGCACCTCCCAACTTTGAGATTAGATTGCCTCCAAAACTTGTTACAGTACTGTAACCGTTGATCGCTCCGCCCGCAGTAAGGGTGATGCTCCCCTGGTTAGCGGTGATAGCAACATCGCTTGATGCAGCATTGAAAATGATGTCGCTGGTCGCTCCATTGGCGGTAAGCGTCACTCCAGCGCCTGAAGTGGTTATTGGGTTAGATATAGTGATACTACCGGTGTTAGTCACACGAAGGTTATTCCCCTCATTTAACTCAAGCCCTGAGTCTGAAACTGTGTAGAGGATGTACGAAGATGTCTGGCGCCCTTTTGCTGAGCTGAACGTGCTGTTAGAGATGTCTCCGATTTTGGTGACGTTCAGGGTGTTTGAGATGAGAGAAAGGCCGGTAATATGGCTGCCGCCGGAGAGTGTTACAGCAGAAGCCTTAACAGCATTCCCGTCAATGTATGCGAGCAGTTTACTGTTATCGGGAGCTGAATTAGAGTCAACAGACTGATAGAAGAAACCGTTTGCGCCGGTGGAAGTCCGGGCAAGCAGGTTTCCATCAACCGCCGTCTGAATGATCCGGCCGCCGCCAGTAACATCAACCGTGCCGGATATTATCTGCGGAGCGCTGCTGAACTGCCATTTGGGGTAAGGGTAGGCTATGCCGTCTATAAAGCCCCAGATTGAAGGGCTCCAGCCCGGATTCTCATTACCATTGTCTGAAGTTGCTGATGTGAAATTGAGAGCATTCATCATCTGGCTTGTGGTCAGGCCAGTGCCACCCGCGCTACTCGTCTGACCAGTTGTGTCCTTGTCCCAGAAGCTATTCGAAGCAGTACCGCCTCCCAGTAGGCCACCAAAATTTAAAGTGCCGCTGACAGCGCCGGTTGCATAGCTGTTGCTGATACTTCCATAGCTTACTCCGACCAATCCACCTACCATGTCACCGCCTGTAACAGTTCCAGTGGCATACGTGTTGTCAATTTGGTAATTGTTGTTACCAACAAGACCGCCAACAGCTCCACCCCCACTCACATTTGAGGTTGCGTAACTATATGAAACAGTACCAAAATTTCCGCCTACCAATCCGCCTATGCTACCACCGGGGCCGCTTTTGTTAGTGACCGATCCGCCTGCGCTGCTGTACGCGACTGTGCCATAGTTTAGGCCTATCAATCCACCGACATAACCAGTATCGAGTCCGCCAGCTATAGTGCCGCTAACACTAACCTTGCTGAAAGTACCATAACCTTGTCCCACCAGAGCGCCAGTTTGGTCACCGCCGGTAATGTTCGTCCCGGAAAGTCGAAGATTGCTTATGGTTGCACCAGTTCCGGTGTAGCCAAATAGTCCGACATCGTCGGTTGTTGGGCGGTTTATGTACAGACCGCTGATGGCATGGCCAAGGCCGTCAAGCTTTCCCGTAAATGGTGAACCAGAACTGCCAACGGGCATAAATCCACTGTTCCATGTAGTAGTGGAACTCGCGTCGATGTCTTTTCCAAGGGCATAATTACCGGCAAGGTTGGTGCTCATGGCCTGCAGGCCGAGCGTTCCAGCGGATTGCTGACCCACATCGTTAATCAACATCCAGGTTGTTAGAGTACCGCCTGAAACTTTAGACTGGTAGGCAGCCTTATCAGCAGTATATGTGGCTGCGAGATAATTGGTCGGGTTATAATAGATATTGGTATTACCATTCGTGGATATCGCGTTAATGGTTAAAGTGCCTGTTCCAGACCCCGAACTAACTGCACGCAGCGAGATATTGCCGCCGCCAGCGGCGGTGCCGGAGGTGATCCAAGCCGTATCCTGATTGAACCAACTGCTGGCATCGAGCGTTCTGGCAGCGCCGACAATGTTTCCGCCAGCCGTGAGCGTGATATCACCCCCTTTGCCGACAGTAGCGATCGTGATAGTGCCCTCATGAGTCACGTTTGCCGGCACCCTGGAGGCTGTGGTAATGTTGCCGTCAAGCTGGATATCGCCTGTGGTCGCGGTCAAGATCACGTTACCGCCAGCTCCGGTGCTAACCGACCCGGCGCCTGAGCTAGTTGCTGCGACGGTACCGGCGTCGATGCTGCCGACTTGAATGCTAGTGCCTGCATTGAGGGAAACCAGCCCTCCATGTCCAGTGGAGCCAACCGCACCGTTCTTGTAAGAAACGCTGGAGAGCCCGCCGGCAAGGATTTGTCCGCCGGCCGTCAACTGGATGTCACCGCCATTGCCGGCGGTGGTATTAGCGTGAGTAAATGCGATGGTCCCTGCAGCAATGCTGGTCCCGGTTGCGCCGTCATTGCGCAGGAGGATGTCGCCGCCAGCGTTAAGGCTTACATTCCCGGCTTTCCCTGCACTGGCGCCGAAATTCGCCATTGTGGACGTGTTGATGGGCGCGGTTCCGGGACTGGCCGTGCTTTCGATGTTGCCGCTAGCCGTGATGGTCACGGAACCTGCTGCACCGGTGGATGAGGTGTTATACCTTGTAAGATTGGTCGCTATGTTCGCAAAGCTGACTCCGCCATACGTCGCCGTGATATCGACGTTGCCTGAGTTTGTATTTGCAACTCCAGTCATCGAGGTAGTCAGAGACTTGAGCGCAACATCGCCATTGGTTGCAGTCGCAGAGATTGCACCGCCTAAAGTGGTGACAAGATTGGCGCCAATACCTGCTGCTGTATTGTAGCCGCTGATACCGCCTCCCGAAGTAAGGACGATGTTGCCGCCATTAGCAGTGATGCTCGTGTTACTTGCGGTATTGAAAATAATGTTACTGCCGGCAGTCAGATGCAAATTATTGCCATTTGAAGATACAGCGCCGCCAATCTGCAACGCCCCGCTGCCAGCGTTAAATGTCGCAGTGTAGCCGGAGCCTTCATGCGATACCCAACCGTTATTTGTGATCGTGATGCCATTTCCGGATAGCCAGGCAGACCCTGATAACACACCGGCGTACGATGATCCGATATCCAGGCCGCTGTCTATCGTAAGCAGGCCGGCGGATTGCAGATGCACACCACCTTTCAAGACAATTTGATCATAGTATTCGCCAATCCTGTTCTGGTCTGAATTAAGGTATATTCCGCCGACTGTGGTAGTTATATCAGTAACGATAGATATCCCGGCGTCCGCACGAACCTCAAGCGCTTTGAAGGCAGATGGGTTATTCGCGAATCCAATACCGGCATTACTTCCAGCCGCATTAAGCTTTACAGTACCGATACCGGAACTGTTTGCCTCGGAGATACCATCAACAAAAATACCATGACTGCCAGAGTTAACTAAAAGGTTTGAAGCTGTAATTTTCTGGAGTTCTCCGCCTGAGATCGTCATATCCTTGGTTGTCAGACCAAGACCGACAGAGTTGTTAATGCTTGCGGTGATGCTAACGTTGCCTGCACCGGCGTTAAGTGTACCCTGTAAGTCTATATCCGCTGCCTTGATGATGATATTTCCGCCATTAGTCGCCACTGATTTTCCGCTGCCGATTGCGAGAGTACCTGTGCCGGTGTTGTTTGCATCGGCGGTCAAAGTTGCCGTTCCGCCTGCCAGGGTTATGTTGCCGGATGCAGTTATGCCGCCACTGTTAGTGACAGACACGCTTCCGCTGCCTGATTGGCTGATATCGGTGATCGTAAGTAGTGCAGATGCGTTGGTGAAGCTTAAAGATGAAATGTTCCCAGACAAGGTCGTCACATTGTTGGCAGATGAAGTCAGACTGGCAGTTGCAGAGGTATCGCCCAGTATTCGTAAACCTGCCGCTGTAATCGAACCAACTGTCTGTGTGATTGATCCGCCGCCAACGGTTTCAAGAGTGACATTTCCCGCTGTATTGATTACGGTATTACCACCCCAATTCAGTGCTATGCGAGTACCACCCAAACTGCGTAAAAGAATGTCACCAGTCGCCGAAGCACCACCGATGTTAGTTGTGGCATCTTCGCCTGATAAAATACCAGGCATACCACCACTACCTGTTCCAATAAGATTTATAGCACCTGAACCTGTGCTGGTAATATTAGGTCCAGATGACAATTGGATACCTTGAGAAGTTGCATTACCTCCAGCCACGCCGGTTATACTGATAGCACCATCTACAGCCGTTATTGTCGTTCCACCACCACCTTCAATCCACACCCCTGTGTTATTGGTAGCCGTACCAGTACCGCCGGTTCCATTGATAGTAATGATGCCAGCACCTGTATTACTAACATTTGCACTATAGCCGCCCCAATTACCTATCCACACACCTACGCCATCAACCGTGTAAGCGTGAGTATCACCACCAACTCCGGTGATGGAAATTGTACCACCAGTTGAAGTTATCAACGAGGTACCAGCCGTCGGAAGGATCCGAACCCCCATACTGCCGTCAGCAGTTCCTCCTTGCCCACGCATTGTAATGTTGCCCGAACCGCTATCGAGCGAGGCTCCCTTGATATGAATACCGTGGATATTTCCAGTTGTGTTACCCGCCGCATTGCCCGTTGCCTGTCCCGTTCCTCCGCCCAAGAGTATGTCCCCTCCGTAGCTGAATATGGAGGAAGCGTCGTTTAACAGAATTGCGCCGTTACCTGAAGCATCGGAATCGGAGCTAAGAGTGACATTCAAAGGGTTGCCGGAAGAGCTGGCAATGGATGATGCGCTTGCCAGAACAATATCACCACTGTTTTTGATGGTGGCATTTCCACCTGCGGGATTGCTGATGCCCGTGATCGTCAATGTTGCTGCGGTATTGGTGAGGGAAATATCGCCGCTGCCGGAGTTGGTGGCGTTGAAGCTGGTGACGGTGTTGGAGCCGCTAAGCGTCTGCCCTGACACCGAGCTCGTTGTCAAGAGGCCGGTCGTGTTGACGCGACCGGCACCGCTCTCAGTGATCGAAGCTGATGTGCCAAGGGCTGTCAGGTTGACTGCACCACTACCCGCAGCCGTTATCGTTCCGGTGACCGCGATTGTGCCGGTATTGTTTACTGAGACACTGCCGCCAACAGATTGGTTGATACTTGTGATTGTCAGCGGAGCCGCAGTGTTAGTCAGAGCAATATTGCCGCGAACGCTGTTGATTGCGCTGAAGTTGGATACTGCGTTGACAGAGTTCAGTGTCGTGCCGCCGCTACTAACGGTCAGGAGTGTTCCAGCAGTGATAATGCCAGTCTGACTAAGCGCGCCCGCCACTTCCAGGGTGACATTGCGGCCACTATTACTTATGGTACCCAAGCTGAGTGCGGTGCTGTTGGTGAAGCTGATTCCGTTGGACATACTGTTGGTCGCACTGAGGCTTGCAACACTGTTGTTGCTGCCCAGGATGATGCCGCTGTATGCATTGGCAGTGAGGCTGGAGGCGGTTATCGGGCTGCTTTGGGTTATCGCACCACCAGCAGCGAGAGTAAGCGTGCCGTTTAAACCACTTACAGCTCCATTAATGAAAATAGAATTTGCAGCAGTCAGGCCAAGACCATAATTAGATGACCATGTGACCGGGCTGTTTACAAATATATCACCATTCCCACCAGCAGAAACGTCAGTTGTAATTGATACCGTGCCGCTCGCCAAAGAAGTAGAGAGGGTGTCAGCACCGATACCAGAAGGTGTTTGAAAACCGGTGCCTGCAGAGATGGTAAAATCTATCGGGTCAATAAGCCAGTTTCCGCCATTAGTATTGACTTTGATTCCATTCAGGTCAACCTTAGCCGCCGAAGTCTCAATAAATCCGCCACTATCTTTGTTCCCATCACCCTGGGCGGAAATAGTTCCCCGTGCAGTCAAAGTACCGCTGATTTTGCCATCTTCTTCCGTCTTGACGATGACCTGTCCACCTTTAGTACCATTGGCGCTGATTACGCTGCTGTCGGCAAGCTCAATCGACTTGGTGGCCTTCAGGAATATTTTTCCACCTTCCATAACCGCGCTGTTTGCGCTGATAATCCCCTTTTGCTTCACAATCCCGCCATAAACCCCAACCCTGCCCGCATCAGCCACAAGAGTACCAAGATTGATCGCCTGATGCTCCGGGGCGCTGACAACGATGGCGATTTCGGGTGAACTGCTATCTACCAGAAGCACCTCTTTACCCGCCGCAAGCATGATATCGCCATTGGGTGCGGTGATGACACCGCTGTTGGTGACATCTGCGGCGATCAGATAGACGAGGCCACCGCCGGGAGTCGTAATCGTCCCCTGATTCTCTACCTTTCCGGCAACAGGGCCGGCATTGAATTTCATCCGTCCGGCGAGAAAATCCTGATTAGTTATGTCGAGGGTGGAGGCGACAAGGCCGTTGACTTCAATGCGGGAGTTGGGGCCAAACAGGATGCCGTTCTGATTAATCAGCAGAACTTTGCCGTTGGATTGCAGTGCGCCGAGGATTTTGGACGGGTCTCCGCCGGTGACGCGATTGAGTACCGCGCTCAGAGCTGAGGGTTGGATAAAGCGAGCGCTCTCGTTTTGTCCGATGGAGAACCCCTGCCAGTTTATGATGGCGTTGGCGGAGTTGGTAATCGTCATCGCGCTGCCGCTGGTGTTTATATTTGCCGTGCCGTTGATAACCTGCGGCGCAGTCGGGAGGGATCGGGCTGGAACCGGCGCTAGCAGCAGAGAGGCAGCAGTAAGCAGAGCAGCAATGGTTAGCGGAGGATGGCCACCTTTCGCTTTGACAGTTTCGGCTGCGACGATCCACACTTCCTTCGCTCTGTTCCAAATCAAACGATAGGCCTTATTCATAATAGTGCCCCCTTCCATTGTGCTACGTTAATACTAACCCGGACGAGCCGGAAACAAACAACCTTAATAGAACGCGGAAAAAACGGATTTAACGGATAAAAGCGGATCAGGCCAAATTCAAAAGCTTTGAAATCCTTCTTAATCCTCTTTCAGTCAGATTTTATCCCTGTTTCCTCGTCCCCACGCTCCGTGTGATAACGAGTAATAATCATGGTTTATAGCATTTTGGTTCAAACATTTTCTATCTCTTCCCGACTCAAACCAGTTGCCTGCATGACAATCGGCGGGCAAGGTGAAGCGTTGCCCACCCTACGGAAAAATTGTGCTACCAGCCATATTGTCAGAGATTTCATATTTCCTCCGCGTTAACGGCAATTTTGGATTTTGAATTTTGAATTTTGAATGATATAGTCTGCACAATATTTTTTCACAACAACTACGAGGTTAGCATGTCTATGCAAGCACAGCGAATTGTTACTCAAGTTGATTCATCCGGTCACCTGATGCAAATGCCACTATTACCACCGGGACAATCGGTAGAAGTAATCATGCTTCTTCTCGAGGGTGGTACTAAATCCAAACCTCGCAGGAAAGTTCCAGCCCATCTGAAAGGTAAAATTCGCGAAGTCGGAGATATTATGTCGTCTGCTCCGTTAATCGACTGGGGTGTCACCTGATGCTCTTGCTGGATACTCATATCTGGCTCTGGTGGATAAATGCTACACCGGAAAAGCTGCCTCCTCACCTGATTGATAGAATTGAGAGCGATGAGACTGTTGCAGTGTCTTCCATTTCCTGTTTTGAAGTTGAATGGCTGGCACGGCACGGAAGAATTGAATTGAATATCAGCCTGGATGATTGGTTTTCCAGCGCCATTTTTGAGGCAGGAATAATGTGCCTCCCGATAACCGAATCCATCGCCCGTCTGGCCGCTTCTTTGCCGGAACATCACAAAGACCCCCAGGACAGACTGATAATCGCATCCGCCATACTTCATAATTCGGCAATCATAAGTGCCGATAAACAATTTCCTTTTTACGAAGAAATCAACCATTTACTCATCCAACCATAATCTGTATTCGGAGAACACAAAACAATTGTTGCCATCAACGGATCCCTGCATCGTGGAAATCATGGTTCAGGTGGTCTGTTTTATACATCTGCTTCTCAACTCCGTTATTTCGGATAAACACAACCCGGTGTAACGCGAAATCTTTTCATCAGATTCCCCGTCCTTTATCATTTCAAGGGCAACTTCAATCTTGCCCTTCTCAATCCCCTTCTCAATCCCCTTCTCAATCCCCTTCTCAATTCCCTTCTCAATACCCTGCTCCAAGCCTTCTGCCCTGCCGATTAAAATACCTTTTGTTAATGAGGTCTCAATGGTGCTCTCCGCAATGCGACGATCTTTAATAAAACCCTCAAAAACAGCTCGCTGTTCACTTGATAGTTTCAGAAGGTCAAGCTCTTCAGCCGCTTTTTGCAGCCCTTTTGCTGTAAACTCTTCACTGATTTCTGAGTTTTTGAGGAAATACATCCATTCATCTAGCGAATCTCTGGCGTTGTTGTCAAAATCATTGACCTTCAAAATGTAGTATTCAGGGTAAATGTCGGCAACCTTAATGATCTCAGGAAGTTTCTCCCGCTGAATATCTGACAGTTTCAGAAGATCATGTTTATGGATGCCTTTAAATTCGGTTACTCCCTTATATACGTAATCCTCACCCTGACCGAAATCAAAGTAGACGATGTTGATCGATATAATTTTTCTAACCTGCTTGTATTGAAAACCGGAATACATAAAATCTGTAATCAGTTTGCTTGCGCCGTAAAGCATCCGGTGGAAGTAATCAAACTGGCCTTCAACCTGAACCTCAACCAGGATTATTTCGCCACGGTCAGTTTCTGCCAGTATATCCAGACGGTTGGTTTTATCGTCGGAACTCTGCTTGTTGCCTTCACTTTCGAGGATATTCTTTATCTTTATATCCTGCTGTAGAAGTTCTGAAAAAAAACCCTCCAATATTTCAAAGTTGACCTTGTTGCGCAGCAGGTTCTTCAATGCCCAATCAAAACTTACAAGTTGTCTCTTCATTGGTTGACTCCTGTTTCTCTAAACATCCTGTAAAATCAGGCAACAACATTTCAATTTTTTGCCTTTCGTTGCGACGTTGCGTAAGACAGATGTTTTTAAAAGCGGGCGGGTTACAAACCGCGCCCCTACGTTCAAAATCTTGTCAAACCCTGAATCGTGGAAATCATGGTTCAGACATTTTCTATCTCTTCCCGACTCAAACCGGTCACCTGCATAATTACATCAGTCGCGACACCTGCGAGCTTTAGATTACGGGCAACTTCAATATTACGTTTTTCAATCCCCTTCTCAATTCCCTTCTCATACTCTTCCTGCATTTTATAACGATCAGATGTCTCTTCCATCCGACGGTACTCATAAACATCAAGCTCTTCCTTGCTCCACGAAAACAGAGATGCCTGGTTATAGGCTTCGTTTAGCCCCGGCGTTAGCTCTGCACTTTTCGGGATCATACTGAGGCTTCCGGCATTTTTGACAAAGTAAACCCATTTATCAATTACCCCTTCTAACTGTTCTTCATTCTTATTGAATTTAGGAAGCTCTACAAAGTTGAATTCAAGATCATTTAGTTCCTGTATTGCTTGGTTGCTAAACAAAACAAATATATCATTCCAACGCTGGAGCGTGGTGCGGATCCTGGTTACACCCACTATCCAGTTATATAAACTCTTAAAGCTCCAGCTATGGCAAATTCTTTAAATGCTGCCTTCATACAATATTTAACAAAATTAAACTGCCTACCATATTCTTCCATGAATATTTTTCCTTCTGTTGATAAGGAAATGCCGTCATAGTGAACCCTTACACTCGGTTTAAAATCTTTTTCAAAATATAGCTTATCGCTTGCACCGTACTTATCTTTTTGAAAAAAACAAAACGATTTGTTTTCTGCTATATCCATCCAGTCAGCAGGAAGGCTGGTTCTCAATTTTTCAATGACCTCATCTCTCTCTGTGGTATATTCTTTGTCTGGATACATTATTTTATAGAATTTTCTGAGAAAAGAAAGCAACTCACTCATAAAGACATCATTTTTCAATGTTAAAATTATTGCATTATCATTTTCGGTTACATCATAAATATCAATAGGGAAATAAAGCGTATTTTCCAACTGTTCAAATACTTCTGCCTGTTCAATTTTACCTTTTTCCATTTCCTTTTTTAAAACACTTAATCTGGTTACGATCCCAACTGATAAATATTGTCCCATTATCAATCTCCTTTATATAAAGTTTTTGGTATCCGCCTTTATCCCTTTTATCCCTGTAAAATAAAGGTTTTGCTTTAATACGATACCTGCCCCTTAAAATGAATGGCACTCCCGCCGCGAGTCGTCTGGTTTGAAGGATCGAGCGCATACCCCCAGTCGAGAGCAAAACTGAATGAATCGGTAATCCCAAGGCGGAATCCGGTGCCAACGCTACTGATGGTATGATTGTCCCGTTCAGCAGGTTGCGGATTCATGTTGTGACCAGTGCCGGCATCAAAAAAAGCAATGACGCGTAACTGGGTGCTGGTAAAGCCCATCAGTTG
>CAIMXI010000458.1 GCA_903845365.1 uncultured Geobacteraceae bacterium
CCAAAAAATCGCGATGTTCTTGATTTCATTAATCGCGCGAAAAGCGGAACCATCAGCACACCGCTGGCGCCGAAGGCAGATCCAGTGTGTAAGCCTGTGACACCGCTCCTGCCGCTGGTGCTGGCCACGGACACTCCGATCCGGCCGAAGATCGAGGCGCTTGCGATCCGCAAGGGAGAAGTCATTTGCGACAATAACGACGTAGTCCGAAACTCGCCACCATCTTGGTCTCCGATGAGTGCCGAAGAAATCACGGAGAAAACCGGCATCGAGCGCCGCCGCTACACGGCTGAGCCGCTGGAGAACATCGCCCTTGAGGCGGCGCGGGCAGCGATGAAGCATTCCGGCCGCACTCCTGGCGAGATCGGTGCCTTACTCCTTTGCACCTGCACCTCAAGCAGATTGATCCCTTCGACCGCTACCTGGCTCTCCGGACAGTTGGGCATAATGCAGACCCACTACTCGGCTGACATTGTTGCCGCATGTGCCGGTTTTCCCTACGGTATAGGCGCGGCTGTCCGCCTGATGCGTGAGGTAAACCGTCCGATTTTGCTGGTATGTGCTGAAAAGTTCTCAGATAAAATCGGTAATGCGCGTCCGTCCAGAATGATCTTTGGTGATGGTGCCGCCGCTATGGTGATCGCGCCGACAGACGGTGAGCGTGATATCGAGGTCGTTCAGTCCTATGCAAGCGGGCCTTTCAGCCAGGTTAATTCCATCATTTGGCCAAATCATGACTACGACAACGACATCACCGTGTACGGCCCCGAAGTCAAGGATCTGGTCAAACGCTACCTAAACCAGATGATGAGTGAACTCTCCGGACTCAAGAGTGTGAAAGGCGGTAAAGCACTCATTGATGATATCGACGTGATTGTACCACATCAGGCAAATAAGACTATGATCATCGGAATCGCAGTGCCTCAGGGAGTGAAGGCTGAAGATATATATTTCAACATCGCCGATGTCGGCAACGCATCCGCAGCAAGCATTCCGATCGCCATGGCAGACGCCGTTTACGAAGGGGTGATCACCAAACGATCCCTGATCTTTGCTCCAGGATTCGGCGCCGGAGCTGTCGGTGGTTATGTCGTCTTGTGGCTTGACCCTGCAGTGGTCGTCCCGGAAGTTTCAACAAGCATCGCCATGGAACCGGCGCCGAAGGCGGCACCCTCGTCGCTGAAAGACATCTAGGAGGCGTCTAATTCATAGAAAAAGACCTCCGGGGTTTATAAAACCTCGGAGGTCTTGCCGCAAAAACCGGCGAACACAAGGTTCGCCCCTTCCTTGGCCGGGGAGACAACTTCAAGGGTGCATTCATCAGCGCCAGCGGTGCACTCCCGGTCAGAGATGTCAGAAGAATCACCAACGGCTATCACTATGGCGTCTGGGATACCTTGGCACAACGAATTAAGAGTTTATGCGGTTTGTAGCGTCAGCGGAACCACAGCATAAACTTTTGTTGAACAAACCGAGTCTGCCCTGCTACCATTTGGGTTCTTATCTCGGATTTTGACTCTGATTACAGTGATATGCTGGTATTTTAGTGGGTGTTTGATGAGATTTTACTGTAGGTATTCTCGTTTTCGTCGTTCTTTCACATAAATTTTGCTAGTTTTAACCCGGAGATAGCTCCCACAAATTTGTCGCACTACCCAGAGAATATGTATACTGTCAATATATAATGCTCTTGACATTTATTAATGCGTTTACAACTGTAGCATGTTTACTTATTATGTCACGCCATGAATTCAATTTTTTCGTATCATGTTCGTCCGATGACCGGCGGTGATCTGGATGCGGTAGTGGCAATAGAGGCTGAAACTTATGCATCACCCTGGCAATATGAACATTTTCAGCATGAGCTTACAGCCCACCACTCCTGGCCGTTCGTAGCGGTCGAAGGAAATATTGTAATTGGATATATATGTTTGATGTCACTCTTCGAAGAAGCGCAGATTCTCAATATTGCCGTACTGAAGGACAGGCGCGGTAGAGGCGTCGCAAAGACGTTACTGGAACGGGCGATTGCCAGCGCTCTTGAAGCGGGAGCCGAGGTTATGGCGTTAGAGGTGCGTGCCTCAAATAGTAGTGCAATAGAGCTTTATGAACGATTCGGCTTCAAACAGGTCGGCATTCGCACCCGTTACTACGATGCTGCGGAGGACGCGATTCTGATGGAAAAAATAATAATGGAGATTCATAAATGAATAAGATGACAGTAGCAGTTGTTGTATTTTGCCTGGCCGTTTCTCTGTTCAACCATGCCAATGTCGGTAACAATGGCATGGGAGGAGGATGTGACAAGTGTTTAAGACTACAGAAAGTGTAGCTAACACTGGAAGCACCCTCAGACCAATACATAAAATTTCTGGTAGACACTATTTATCTACGCTAGGATATGATGCTCAACTTGACAGTCAAAAGTTCTAGTGTTCACCGAATGCTTCCTTTAGTGGCGAAGTCTTTAACTGTGTGCGTTTGTCCTGAATTATCCTATAAATTGCAGTATGCTTGAATTTGCGGAAATTATGGTAGAACTCGCGCTGGATGACTCTTTTCACCATTTCCTCCGATGGCAAATCGAAAGAGGCTTTCCGTGTTGCGCTTCATACTCTATCAAGAGCTGCCTGTAATCTTTCGGATCGAGGGCTTTTTTTAAAATTCAGGTGGCTCGGTCTGAGGTGGATTTGGATCAACGATGAAGTTTCTATAGTTCGGATGTTTCTCTTTGAAATCGTCTTTTGGCTTAACTTCAGGTTTTTTGCAGAGATACCAGATCCGATAGGCGGCATGCTGCTACGTCTGGGTTACCGGTATGAGAAAGACAACCGGACGAAAGCACATTTTGGCTGCCTTGCCAACCAGAAGATGCCAACTGATTCACAACAGGTTGTGTTTCAAGAATACATTAATGCTATTAAAGAAACAACAAATCGCGTTGACACAAATCGCGTTGACCGGCTTACCAAACAGATTGAAACACTTGTTTCAGCCTGGCGTATGGCACCCGTGGTAACTGCCTTTCAAGCTCTTCTTGGTGTTTCGCTGATAGTCGCGACAACGATGGTAGCGGAAGTTGGCGACCTCACAAGATTTTAAAACTCTAAGCAACTTATGGGGTTTTTGGGGCTTGTACCATCAGAACATTCAAGCGGCGAAAAGAAGCGACGAGGTAAAATAACTAAAACCGGCAATGGTCATGCCCGCAGAGTTCTGGTGGAAGGATCTCAAGCTTACAGACACCGGGCACTATTGACCCGTCCTCTCATTAAACGGCAAGATGGCGTGAGCAAAGATGTTATGGATATTGCCTGGAAATGTCAGGTGCGGCTATGCGCCAGATACAAGCGGCTGGTGGAAAAAGGAAAGAGTCACAATGCAACTGTAGTTGCAATAGCCAGATAACTTGCCGCCTTTATGTGGGCCATAGCCAATAAAACTTCGATAGCAGCTTGATACAATATTCAAAGAACAATACACAGAAGGAAGCATGAAGCAGTAACAACATCCAGTGCATATGCGTGGTTAGAACAACGTGAGGAGAACCCTCGTGCAACCTATGGGATAAGGTGTACCTAATTCCCGCTTGTAGACAGAGGCAGCTCCGCGATGAAGACAGGTCTTGCGGTAAACAACCCGCGTATATCAGAATGATCAAACGTTGCAACACAAGTTCTGCCCCGGCATATGCTCTGGAAATATTAGTAAAGCATAATCGCTTTAATTGAGTGGACAGGTGTGCTATTTTCTGATTGACAACTGACAGCCATATCAGAATTAATAAACATGCCTTCTCGACATTACTTATGGAGTCTGGTATAAGCACGAAGTAGGAAGACTTATAATACTTTAAACGGCACCTAAATGCGTTTTTATCTTAGACTTTGTCCTATTTATCGGTAATATATGAGCAAACGGCACACAGGAGGTTGACCATGACCATACGTCTAAAGTTCACACCTGAAGTCATTGCAATTCTCAACGACGAGAGGTATAGCCATCCTGTCACATTGGTACAGCGCCGGGTGGAAGCATTGTGGTTGAAAAGCCACGATCTACCACATGCGCAGATTGCCAAGCTGGCTGGGGTCTGTGACAATACCCTCCGAGATTATTTTCAACTTTATCAAGATGGTGGCGTTGAAAGTCTGAAAACAGTCCAGTTTAATAGTTCTCAAAGCGAACTTTGCAGCCATGCCACCTCTCTGGAAGCTCATTTCAAGGAGCATCCCCCTGCAACTTTCAAACAGGCGCAGTTCAAGATTGAGACCTTGACCGGTATTAAACGAAGTCCCACGCAAGTGAGGAATTTTTTTAAAAAACTCTTGCTGAAATGTCGCAAAATAGGAACGATGCCAGCCAAGGCAGACCCCGAAAAGCAAGCGCAGTATCTAGAGGAAACTCTACAGCCACGACTGGGTGAGGCCAAAGCTGTGGTCGTACGGTATTTTTTTGTAGACGCTGTTCATTTTGTCCTCGCGCCGTTCTTGGTTTTTTTGTGGTCGGTAACCCGGTTGTTCATACGTGCCCCGGCAGGACGGCAACGGTTCAATGTTTTGGGAGCGCTGAACGCCATCACTCATGAACTGATCAGCGTCACCAATGACACCTACATTACAGCATACGAAGTCTGTGATCTTTTGCATCTCTTGCCGGCACAGAAGCTGGAGGTGCCAATCACGCTCGTCTTGGATAATGTCCGCTATCAAAAATGTGCCTTGGTCATGAGTACTGCTGAACAGCTTCAGATTGAACCATGTTTTTTACCGACCTATTCACCAAATCTCAATCTGATTGAAAGGTTGTGGCGTCATGTAAAAAAGGAGTACTTGTACTCGGTATACTACCCCAGTTTCGCACCGTTTAAAAATGCCATCGTGAATTGCCTGACTCAGACCCAGAATAAATCAGCACTCAAGACATTGTTGACGTTGAAATTTCAGTTGTTTGATAAAACGCAAATCTTGCCCGTGTGAGGTATACAATGTATCACTCATATTATGGGCAACGCAACATTACAAATATATCCCTTTAGAATTGATGCAATCTCAGACCGGAGTCTTCGCCAACATGGTTAACAAGTATGAAAGTGAAATAAGCTGTAAACCGTTATGCGCTCGTAGCTCAGATGGATAGAGCAACGGCCTTCTAAGCCGTAGGTCACAGGTTCGAATCCTGTCGGGCGTACCAAATAAATCAGGTACTTACAACGATAAATTGTATGTGCCTTTTTTGTTTTTACAGATCATTCATACTTTATTCATACTTTTGCTTCTTGCTATCCCCTCTGTATAAAGACAGCCCCTGAAGCATCGCGAAGCAAAAGCAAACTCCAACATGTGTTCCTGACTTCAACGGCAAAGTGGTTGATTGAAGATGCAAAAGGATATATATATTCGAGCCTCTTGTCTTTACTGCAGATCCAAAAGCTACGCCACCTGATCCCGGCAAACCATATGGTGAACGTACGTTTACATGCGGGATAAAAGATAATCTACCTCACACTCCTGAAAGAAAGGTTGTAGACCGGTTCAGAATCCCTCACTTCACGCCGCATGATCTGCGGCGTACAGCTGCTACACAGTGGGCAGAGTTTGGTGTAACAGATGATATGATTGACCGTCTGCAGAATCACATCACTAAGCGTAAGCAGAGTGTGGGCCATATTTAAGACCGTTATTCATACGCCAAGGAGAAACAGATGGCGATGGAACAGTGGGAACGTAAACTGAGAATCATTATCATCAGTAAGTATAGCAAAGTGATACCATTTCTAAATGGGAAAGATATGCCATAGTCCGGTGTAATTTGCAATTTTAAGCAGATATTACATAAGCTGAACTGCCTGCACATTCAACATTATCTGTAGGAGTAACCGTTTCATTCTGTGGAACAATAACCAGAAATACAATTAAATATTGAATGATTTTTGTAGTGCAAGTTAAGGAGTGTTGAGATGGAAGAAGACTTCTTGTCAATTGATGTAGTTGCGAGTGAATTAAAAATAAAAAAAGAACAGTTATATAAAGTATTTTCCCACGGGATCAATTCGATGGGGCCGACGCTTAAACCTTCTGTATTTTTTAAAAAACCAGTAAAAATGATTGATGTTGCACAGTTTAGAAAAGATTATTTGGCAAATACAGTTAACCCATTCGAAACAGTAGCCAGACAGATAGATATTGGTGGACTATTCCAAATTTACAACTATACGAAGATATTCAGCGAAGTAGATGAAAATATGGGATATTTAAATTTAGTAGATATACCTCTTTGTCGTGGTGATAATTTATATCTTGTGCAAAGTTACACCAAGATTCATAAAAGTGACTTGGTAATAGCAGTAGATGATTTTAACGAATTTCTTGATCGCCATGGCATTATAAGAGGGGAATCATTGCAATCCAAAATTTCCGAAGCAGGGACACTATTAAAAAGGCAGCAAACCACAGAAATCGACAATAGGATTAGTGAAGTACTAGAAACAATAAAAGGTAAAGTCATAGAACATATGAAGGAGAATCGTACGGAGCGCCAAATCAACCATGTGCGTTTTGTTGACGAAGCCGGATTTAAGGAGGGCAAGGAGAGAATTCGTGCATTGAAACGTGTGTGCGAAAAGATAGAAGATCGAGAAGGTGATATAGGCTTTCATGGTTTCAAATATTCCAGAAAACATATAAAGAAAGGTGCTCCGTACATTTTATGATGTCATAGTAATAAGATATAGTCTTACAAGATGGGTATGCCCCCATTAGCGATACTACCCCCTTAAGTTACCGAACTTAAGGGGTTTTTGTGTTTTTGCGCTGGAATTTCGTATTTTCACAGGTTAAATTTGATGCATACGAATTTTGCGTAATTTGAGTGCTAAGGAGGGAGTTCTATATGGACGTAAAGCTGTTAAAGAGGCACGAGGTTTGTAAGATTTTGGGCACGAGTAGCGCTGGGTTACACAGAGGTATGGCGGACGGCAGGTACCCTAAACCCTATCGCACAGGTGTCAACTCAGTTCGGTGGAAAAACTGCGAGGTCCAGATGGTAATCGACAGTCTTACCGTTGCCGTGCCAGTAGAGGTCGCGCCTGGCGTACGCAAAGGGCGCAAGCCAAAAAGCGCCGATATATTGGAGGTATCAAATGATAACTTATAATTCTATTTTTTGTCAATGCGATGTCTGCGGTGTCACCACCGGTAATGTGTTGACCCACCCAACGCCGTTTAGTTGACCCACCTAACCGTTTTTGTTACTAACTTTGCTCACTTCTTATTGACCCACCATTTTTTACATTCCCTTTAGAAATCATGCATCGTTCTCCCGA
>CAIMXI010000459.1 GCA_903845365.1 uncultured Geobacteraceae bacterium
ACGATCAATGATGACCCCGCCAATGGTAGTGCCGGTACCATTGATATATTTGCTGGTGGAATAGGCAAGAATATCGGCTTCAAGCGCTGCACCGGAGGCAAGATAGGGCGTTGAAACGGTAGAATCAACCATGATGGGGAGTCCGGCTTCGTGGGCAATCCGGGCAATTGCAGGCACATCCGGAACATCTAGCTTCGGATTGCCGATTGTCTCGACAAAAAACAGTCGGGTGCGATCGTTGACGGCGTTTTTGAAGCCCTCCAGATCAAGTGGATCAACAAATGTAGTTGTGATGCCGTAATTGGAGAGCGTATCCCGGAAGAGTGAAAAAGTTCCACCAAACAGTGAAGACGAAGACAGAATTTCATCGCCGGAACGGAGGATCGTAAGCACTGCCGTAGTTATCGCCGCCATGCCGGATGCTGTGGCAATAGCGGCTCCGCCACCTTCAAGTAAAGCTAACCGACGCTCCAGAGCATCCGTTGTCGGGTTGCCCAGGCGGGTATAGACAGAACCGGGGACCCGCCCACGAAAAACATCCTCCAGGCCTTCTGCAGTAGAATATGCAAACGAACTTGATTGAACTATCGGCACTGCGGTTGCACCGGCAGGACCGGCCTCCAGGCCGCCATGAACAAGCAGCGAATCAAAACGGAGTGATTGCTTCATTCTTTCCTCTTTCTGCAGCAAGTATCTCGATAATACCTATCTGGAAAATAGGAATATCAATTCGCGTTTATGTTGTCAAGAAAAATTTTATATTTCTATCTGTTTAATAGATTATTAAATGCAAAAATCGAAATCCACATACTGATCCATCTGCTTAAACGCGTCGCAGATGAATGTCGGAATCATAGCTTCGGATATACGGCTTTTCAGGTAGAACGCAACGAATGACGCTCTACGCTGTCTATCAAATTTATATTTATTTGTTATCAGGTCCGAAAATAGCCATGTTCAGCCAGCCAAGCGTTACTGGCAACTGCAGTTTTAGCTGGCTTTTGACAATACGCCTGCAAGTCTGCCAATGTATCAATATCGCGGCACGGTTCAAGCAGTTTGACACGCAATCCGCATTCTTCGCACCTTTTCATGGTGGCAGATAAAACATGTTCACTGCTCCACTCAATATCCTGGAAAATCCGTCCGCTATACTGCCTGTTATTTATTGCTATTGCACAATAGCCGCCGTCAAGCGCCGGAACAATTGCCACATCAAATATATCAAGGGCGAGCATTGCCGATTTCAGCAGTTCTGGGTCGATACCAGGAATATCGCTGCCAAACAGGGCAACACGCTGCACTCCTTTTGCAAACAGTAGTTCGAAGGCAGCGGCCATCCTCTCTCCGATCGAGCCGCCAGTCTGGGCAAATGTGCCGTTCACTCTCTTCAGCCATTCTCCTGGCAGCTCGTCCTCATGAGCCCCATCATGAAACAGGTACAGAGGCACGCCGCTGCCGGCAGCAGCATTCAGAGCATCGCGCACCATTGATCGATAGAAAGTGCATGCTTGTTCCTGGCCAATTTCTCGGGCAAGTCGGGTTTTTACCAGGCCTGGAAGCGGCTTCCTCACAAACAGCGCAACAGCGGATCTGGCGCCTATGCCACACCGGTCAAGAACCATGAATAATGGCGACAACACACACATGAACCATAGAAAACAAAGCAGACCGGTGATTGCGCCAAAGACCCGGAAATTTGTGCATGGCGCAATAATACGGTCATGGAAGCTTAGAAAAGGATAGTGGCCAAGGCCAAGCACTCTCCGCATACTGACATCAATAAAGAAGAACACCTGCCAGGAGTTTTGACGAATGTAGCATCCGAGGCGATAGAATACCCGAAATGATCCCCAAAATCCCCAATCAGCTCGCATCATGCGCCAGATCAGTTTGAAGAACGGAGCAAGAAGCAGTCTGCCGGTATTCTGCTGAAGCCGGTAGACCTCCGGCGCACGCTGGAAGAATATCTCTTCACCGATACTGTACAGTCCCATCAAAATACTCATCAGAATGTAGCGCCTGTGAAAGCCTTCGACCTCAAAGCGCCGGGCTGAAGTTTCAAGATATCCCGGCAGGGTTATCCACCGCCCGACAGCACGGATTTTCCCGGCGGTGCGCTGATCTTCGAGAAAGGGGAGAGTAGTATCAAATCCGCCCAGTTGCTCAAAAAACTTCCTGGAGATCATCATGCCCTGGTCGCCGTTAGTCGTATTGGCCCGGTTAAGCGCCGACTTTTCTTCGGCAAAGCGGTATCCAGCCGGGTTTTTATTGGTTGTACGCATGAAGCGCAGAGAAAAATGGCCGGCAACACCATTTTGCCAGGAGTTCTCGGATATAAACGCCTGCACGGCGTTGGCAAGAAAAGAGGGATCTTTGATGCGTGAATCAGCGTGAATAAAAAGCAGCAACTCACCAACTGCATGTGCCGCCGCAGCATTCATCTGGGCACCCCGCCCTCTGGTGGCGGAAACAAAGTGCACTTCGTGTGACTCAGCAATGGTGCGGGTCGCATCAGTTGAACCGCCATCGCCGATGATTATTTCAAAGCAAAGTCCTTGTTGTGCTGCGAGGTCTTCAAGAAGTGCAGGCAAGTACAATGATTCGTTGAGTGTCGGAATGATAATCGAAAGCTGCACTGAAGATTTGGAAGGCACCTAAAGCTACTTACCCTCCGTCGCCAGAGATATTTCACCATACCATGCTTCGGCACTGGCGCCGGTATTGTCCGTGTCTGTCATGATGGCAATCGCCTTGCCTTCCGGCGGTTCAGAGCCGAACAGCAGCCGGTAATCTGCTACTATGTCACGTTGTTCTGTAAGCCACTGTCCAGCCATGGCATCACCAGATTCTACGGCGATCATCATGGCACCTGATGTAAATGCATTTGCCGCTGAGGTACCTTTTGTCAACCTGTTTGCCCAAATATAGTTGATAGCTTTAGTCTGCCAGAAAAAACGACCGGGAAAAATCAGATAAATGCGTGCCGCATAATCGTCACCCGACCTGATCTTCTCATCTCCGCCAGGTATTGTCCGGGATATTTTCCAGCTCCAGCGGAGGTAGCGATACTTCTCCGGAGCAAAGCTGAACTTTCTGATTAATCCTGAAGCGGCATTGCTGCTGACTGCCCTGACAACTGTCCGGCCCTCCTCCTTTACCAGGGTGTAATCGGTTGCCCCCTTGAAATTCTTGGTCTCCCAACCGGCCAAGCCCTCAGAACTGAACCTGCTCATCTGCATTTCATCTGCACTGACAACAGATGCAAATACCGCCATAGCAGTTACTATCATCAGAATGGTTTTCACTGCACCAACGCCCCGGTGCAACTGGAACCCTCACCTGCGGTGCAGCAGTAGCAGTGATCAGAAAAACGGATATTCGCATCACTCATCCAGGCTGCCTGCAGCCCTGAAATGTTTATGGCTCTGCCATCCTTTGCTGTAACAGGCAGGCCGAGCGCCTGGTTGAAGTCACAATTGTAAACCTGCCCCTGCCAATCTACGCTTATCAAAGTACGGCACATGATGGTGCCGGCCGTTGCCGGATTAAATCGCTCGGCAAGGAGCCGCAGATAGTCAGTGTACGATCCTTCAGCATCAAGATGCTTCTTAAAGCGGCCTACCGGAGCGTTCGTGATCGTAAAGAGATTATTGAAGCGAATTCCGTGGCGCCGCAATAGTTCGGACTTATATGCGGTCTCCAGCTCTTTCTCTGATCCAGGGATATATGCTCCTCCAGGGTTATAAACCAGATTCAACTCTGTTTCCGTGCCATATCCCAGTGTATTCAGCCTTTTCAAAACCTGGATGCACTTCTGATAAACTCCGTTGCCACGCTGCCTGTCAACATTCTCTTCCAGATAGCAGGGGAGCGAGCCTATTATGATCAATTCATGCTGGCGGCAGAATTCCGGGAGCCATTCCCACCCGGGTTCAGCCATGATCGCCAGATTACTTCTCAGCAATCTGCGTTGAGAGCAGCCGAGTGTAATTTCACTGAAATAGCGGAAATCCGGATTCATCTCCGGACATCCCCCGGTTGCATCAAGGGTGATGCCTGGATGCTGCGTCAGGAAGCCGGCAATCTCCCGCATGATGTTCCTACCCATTATTTTGCTGCCACGAAGTGATGCGTTAATATGGCAGTGACTGCAGTGAAGATTACACAGGTCCCCCAGATTTACCTGCAGGGTCTTCAGAGCTTCAAAGAAGCCGAACTCAGGATTTACACTATTTAGGCGCTCTTGAAAGCCCGGTATCATGGGTATTTGATTCCTTCGTGCTCAGAGCAAATATTTTTTAGCGAATATTACGCTTGAAGCCGCGATTCAAAAAAACCGGCAACAGCGCCATGATGCCCAGAAGTGTTAAAGAGCTCAGCACTTTTGGGGTTGCTACACCGGAAAGAGAGTCTATGCCGGCCAGACTCGCTCCAGCATTCACATAGACGAAAGCGCCGGGAATGATTCCCAGCAAAGTCGTCCAAACAAAGGTGCGCAACCTTATTCCGGTAAGTCCGGCAGCAATATTTATCAAAAAAAACGGGAACAGTGGCACCAGACGCAGAAACAGGAGGTAATGAAAGCCTTGCTCTGCCAATTCCCTGTTGATCCCATCCAGCCTGCGATCAAATCTTTTTGTAAAATAATCGCGCAACAGGTATCGGGCGGACAGGAATGCGGCTGCAGCGCCGCTAACAGCCGCTGCTAAGACGCAGAGGAGGCCGGTGGCTGTGCCGAAGGTCGCCCCGGCAGCCAGCGACATCACTGCCGCGCCGGGGAGGCAAAGTGCCGTCTGGAAAAAATAAACCGCCAAAAAACCTGCCAGAATTAGCGGTTTGTTGGCGGCATAATAGTTCTGTAATAAGTTGATGTTCCCTTTAAGCGCAGCCAGTGTCACGTACGCCTGCAGATCCAGCAGAAAATAGCTGGCTGTGGCAATAATTCCCGCTACTGCAATAACGGTCTTGTAGGCATTCAAATGATAGCTTCTCCGGCAACAGACCGCGATTTTCTATTTGGCCACCGGAAGTTTTTCTGCCTGCCAATCCGCAAAAATCATCTGTGCGATATTCGGGTATGCCAGTTTCTGCAATTTGCGATAGGCATTGTAACTGCGGCCGCCAGAGTTGCAGTAGACGATAATCTGTTTGCCTTTGTCAAGCACTCCTGAACCGCTGGCAAAGGTTTCAACCGGAATATTGATCGCACCCGGCACATGCCCTTCAGCAAATTCTTTGCTGTCACGCACATCAACCACGGTAATGGTTGCCGGGGCACTGTCCAGCAGCACCTTGACAACAGTTGGCTTGATCATGCTGGTTTTTACGGTTTTATCATAGTCCGGCCCGGCATAGATTGGGTACCCCTTCTCTTCCCATACCGGCATTCCGTCAGCATACACCGAGACATCACGGAAACCGTTATCTAAGGCAATTTTTGCCGACTTACCGCTCTTGCCACATTTAATGCCGTTGCAATAAAATACCAGTCTGGACTCTTTTGACGTCGGAAGCAGCGAAGAGTCCTTCTCAAGCTTTGACAACGGGATGCTTACGGCGTTTTTAATATGGACTTCCTGGTACTCTTCAACACTCCGGGCATCGACGATAACCAGACCGGGAGCGTTTTGTTCCGCCAGAGCTTTCAGCTCTTCACTGGAAAGTACCTTGTAAGACGCATTTTCCTTTTCAGCGGCTGAAGCAAAAGAGAACCAGATGGATGAAACCAACAGTACAGCTAACCCAAACCGAAAAAATCTCATAAAAATCTCCTTTATTATCACTCTACAAATTATCAGTTTAATAAGTCAAATCGATTGATTTAATATAAACGATAAGGCAAATTGGTTTTATCGATATGAGGTGGAGATGAAAATAAAAAAACTGGAAATATTTGTGGCGATCGCCACCACCGGCAGTTTTTCAAAAGGTGCAGAGATTGCCTGTATTTCACAATCGACCGCCAGCCAGCACATTGCTGCATTAGAGGAGAGTTGCGGAGTTCTGCTGTTTGACCGCACCGGGCGAGGCGTAATACCTACTGAAGCCGGTAAAATTCTGATCGTACATGCTCAACAGGTTATCAAAGCACTGAAAGAAACCGAGCAAGCGTTATTGCGATTTCGTCAGGCTGACGGCGTCGAACTCACTGTCGGCGGTAGCACAATACCTGGCACATACTTGCTGCCAATAGCTATTGCCGCTCTCCGTGCGACGTCTCCTGGGATCACAGTAACGGCCGAAATAGGCGACAGCAGCGAAATCCTTGCGAAGCTCACTGAAGAACGTATTGAAATAGGAATTGTTGGTACAACTGTTGATGATAAGCTGTTCACATCCGAACCGCTCAGCCATGATGTAATTCATCTGGTGGCACGAAAAGGTCACCTCTGGTCTGGACGTACTGATGTTCATTCGACAGAACTGCTATCGGAGCCGATAATAATGAGGGAGAAAGGTTCCGGAACAACAGCGGTCGTCGAATCGGCACTCAGGCGGCATGGGATCACAACAAGCGACTTGATGGTCTGTACAACCATATCAAGCAGCGAAGCTATGAAGCAGGCGGTGCTGGCAGGATGCGGAGTTGCGTTTATTTCTGAAATGGCTGTTCGTGAAGAACTGAAGCAGGGTACATTAGTGGTAATAGGTCTGCCTGAACTTATTATTACCCGTCGCTTTTCTTTGGTTCGTAAAAAAGGCAGGACTCTTTCTCCCGCAGCGACCGCATTCCTGCACGTTCTTAGCCAGATAAAAATATAGAAGCTCATGCTACCCTCCTTTCGGGAAATATAAAAGGCCAGACAAGGAGGGATATATTCCCATTCCTGCCTGGCCTCCAGTTTTCTGGTCAGCCCCCCTTTTCAGTCAATTAGACTTGTGCCAACGCCTGTTCCAGATCGTCAATAATGTCTTTAACGTTCTCAATTCCGACTGATAACCGGATAAAGTCAGGCGTTACACCGGTGGAAATCTGTTCTTCCTGGCTTAATTGCTGATGAGTGGTGGAAGCCGGATGTATCACCAGTGATTTTGCATCGCCTATGTTGGCCAACAGCGAGTGCAGCTTAAGACTGTTGATGAATTTCTTGCCATCCTCAATCGTGCCTCCTTTAAGACCAAAGCCTACCAAAGCTCCGAACAGACCCTTATGGTGATATTTTTTCGCCAGTTCATGAGTGGGGCTGTCAGGTAGGCCAGGGTAGTTAACCCAGCCCACTTTGGGATGATTTTTCAGAAAAGTTGCCACTTTGATGGCATTGGTGCTGTGACGCTCCATGCGCAGATGCAGTGTTTCGAGCCCCTGCAGAAAGAGAAATGAGTTAAATGGCGAGACAGCAGGCCCCAGATCACGCAGCAGCGAGACTCGGACTTTGATGATATAGGCAATTGCCCCAAGTGCTTCCCAAAAATTGATTCCATGATACGATGGGTCGGGTTGGGCTATTTCAGGAAACTTGCCGTTACCCCAGTTAAATGTGCCGCCGTCAACGATTACACCACCGATGGAAGTGCCGTGACCGCCGATAAATTTTGTTGCCGAATGTACAACGATGTCGGCACCATGTTTAAGCGGATTGAGCAGATAAGGTGATGGAGTGGTATTGTCAACGATCAGCGGGATGTTGTTTTCATGGGCAATGGCGGCAACCTTCTCGATATCAAGGGTATCCAGCTTCGGATTGCCGACAGATTCCCCGTACAGCAGCCTGGTCCTGGGGGTAATAACCTTGCGGAAATTCTCCGGATCCGATGGATCGACAAACTTTACCGTAATGCCGAGTTGCGGGAGCGTGTAGTGAAACAGATTGTACGTTCCTCCGTAGAGACTGGCTGCGGAGACTATCTCATCGCCGGAATGGGCGATGGCAAGTATCGCCAGAGTGATGGCCGACTGGCCGGATGCCACCCCCAGAGCCGCAACACCACCTTCCAAAGCGGCGACCCGCTGTTCAAAGACATCTGTCGTCGGATTCATCAATCTGGTGTAGATGTTGCCAAATTCCTGAAGACCAAACAGCCGTGCCGCGTGGTCGGCGTCGTTAAACACATATGAAGTGGTCTGATAGATCGGCACCGCCCGCGCATTGGTGGTCGGATCCGGTTTCTGTCCCGCGTGCAGAGCCAGTGTTTCTGCCTGATAAACTGGTGAATCGCTCATGTTGTTGCCTCCGTTACGTGATTTACGCCGAAGCGTGTTGGTATGTTCTTTCTCCTATATCCCTTCAAACAGAGCTGTGGAGAGATAGCGCTCTGCACCGTCCGGCAGAATGACAACAATCGTCTTACCGGCAAATTCATCCAACTGGCCTAGTCTTACAGCAGCAGCCACAGCAGCACCGCAGGAGATACCAACCAGGAGTCCTTCCTCTTTTGCGAGGCGTTTGGCAAATTCAATTGCTTCGGCGCTTTCAACCTGCTCAACCCGATCGACTACGGAGAGGTCAAGTGTTTCCGGAATGAAACCTGCTCCGATACCCTGAATTTTATGCGGAGCTGGCTGAATTGGTTGGCCGGCCAGGTGCTGTGAAATAACTGGACTCTCTTTTGGCTCAACCGCAACGGAGATTATTTTCTTTCCTCTGGTGTTTTTTATGTATCGCGACACACCGGTAATTGTGCCGCCGGTGCCAACGCCTGCAACAAGGACATCAATAGCACCATCAGTGTCATTCCAGATTTCAGGTCCAGTGGTTTTCTCGTGAATTTCCGGGTTAGCCGGATTTTTAAACTGTTGCGGCAGGAAGTATTTATCCGGCTCAGCGGCAGCTATTGCCTCGGCACGACTGATGGCGCCCTTCATTCCCTCGGCACCAGGAGTCAGGATCAGGTTGGCGCCCAGTGCGGCTAGGACACGGCGGCGCTCGATACTCATCGTCTCCGGCATTGTCAGAGTCAATTTGTAACCGCGAGCCGCAGCAACGTACGCCAGAGCAATTCCGGTATTACCGGATGTCGGTTCGATAATCTCTACGCCCGGTTTCAGAACACCGCGTTTTTCTGCATCCCAAATCATGTTGGCACCTATGCGGCATTTGACCGAATACGCAGGGTTGCGCCCTTCGACTTTTGCGACAATGATGGCCTTTGAGTCGCCGATGATATGGTTCAGCTTTACCAGTGGTGTGTTGCCGATGGACTGCGAGTTGTCAGAATAAATCTTGCTCATATCTCTTCTCCTTTTTGTTTTACCATAGTCTATAGATATGGTAGGTATTTTGTGCAAAAAAACTAAATGCTGTAATCCATTATTTTTGATTTCTGCTGCCGGGCTGTATCGCTCCGCTCAACCATATCGGCCAGCGTTGTTGATTCAAGCACTGAATCAACTGCTTTCTTTACATCGCCCATTACAAACCGGATGCCGCAATATTCAGGTTCTCGGCACTCTTTGCATTCAATTTTCACATTATCATTCAGACATTCAACCAGAGCAAAACCCCCTTCGAGGATACTGACAACTCTGCCGATTGTTATTTTATCAGGTGGCAAGGCCAACATATAGCCGCCACCCTTACCAATCTTGCTTTTCAGCACTCCACCCTTTCTCAAAGCAACAAGGATTGCTTCAAGAAATTTTTTTGGGATAGCTTCCTCTTTAGCTAATTCTGAAATTAGTATCAATTCTCCGGACTTGCCATGTTCGGCAAGATATCCGAGCGCCTGAAGCGCATATTTAGTCTTTTTCGATATCATATCTATTAAAGATATAGATATAGAATGTTACTGCTGCTGTCAAGAAATATTTTGCTATAATCCAGATACTCCACAATTCTTTTATAGCCACCGGGCGAATAAACTTACAAACCACTCCCGCATCCAGAGCTATTTACAAAGCTTGACAATTATCTGGTTTTCTGCGACATTTTGCCGCCTTTTTTAGGCTACGCTTACTCTATCAAGCATGCGGAGAAATATTATCATGGCGACTAAAACCAAAGTGACTCGAGATCTGGCGGCGAATGACGCTCCGGTTATTGTCTCTAAGCCCGAGAAATCAGGATCTAAGGCAAAGCCGAAACTTCCGATAAAACCTGAATATCAGATTGAGACCGTTTATAAGGAGACCACAGAGCCGGCCAATAAAGAGCCTTCAAACGTTGAACCGATAGCGGAAACCATTATTCCTCCGTCCACTCCTGCCGTAAGCCAGTACCTTAAGTGGCAGGAAATACGACTAATTCTCGAAAAACTGAAAGATGATACTGTCCGTGAGATTAGAAAATCGGTTAAGAACGGAACTGAGGCGGTAGCAGCAATTGAACCAGGCGGTGACATTTATGATCAGGCGTCTTCCGAGCGTGACCGGGAGTTAGGTCTGTTACTTGGAGACCGCGAGCGTGAGAAAATTCACAACATTGATGAGGCACTGCTGCGCATTAATGAGGGTGATTACGGTATCTGCGAAGAGTGTGATGAAGACATCCCCTTGGGTCGGCTTAAAGCGATGCCGTTTACCCGTCATTGCGTGAAGTGCAAGTCCGATCTTGAAAAACTGCAGGCTCAGACCAAACGGGTGGAGGAAGAACGAGCCTACCGTGAAATCCCGCTTGGCACTGAAGACGAAGAATCTTAAGTTTTTCTTGTACCAGTCAGCAGAGCAAGTATCTTCAGCGCCAGACTCCGCCTGATTCTCATCGCATTATGCGGGCAAAGCTCACGACAGCACCAGCAGCGTATACAGAGCGCATTGTTAACCGACAGTGCGCTTTTTTGTATGGTGATCGCCACCGGAGGGCACGCGTCCCGACAGATACCGCATAATACACACGCTTCCTTATCGGCTTCCGGATATGCGGTAAGGTGATTTTTCAGAGTTTTTGCCAAAAAAGGCGGCATCCCGAATTGGACATCAAGGCCAGACGGCAACTTGAAGCGAATTTCCGGAATTGTCTTAATGCCTACGCCGCAGAGCTCAATCTCTTTTCTCAATGCCCCGGTCAGTTTCATCTTTGCCGCTTCCAGTTCAACAGGTAACAGGTCGGTGAGTATTCCTGCAAATTCGCCTGCAATGACATCAACAGCCACCGGATTTACTCCCGCAAATAAAAGGCCCCGTTTTACCGGATCGCCGCTCCCCGGTCCGTTCCCCTCCATCGCAACTATGGCGTCAACAATATTAAGAGTCGGCTTCTTCAGCAGATATATCTCCAGCAGTAGACGTGCAAACAATTCGCGTGAACTGCCGGCCTTCAGATGCCAACCAGCTTTTTCTGTTCCGATAACCGACCCGAAAAGATTTTTAACTGCACACGTCATCGTCATCATTTCATGCGTCTTTAGTTTTGGGAGGTTGATGATTTTATCTGCCTCATAATAAGCGCGTGCAATGCTGATGGAACGAAAGGTGCCGGTTCCCTGAAGGTCGATCGAGTCTCTGAATTCAATAAGAGCGGCACCACTCTCTCTCGCAGCAGTTAATATCCCGCTTTTGTCAGCAACACGAGAAAAGCTGCCAATACCTGGGCTATCTCCAATCAGCACGATCCCGCCGGAGTTCCTGACTAGTTCGGCGACGACCTGTACGAGAGCTGGGTGGGTGGTAACAGCCTTATCCGGTTCTTTAGCTGCCAGCATGTTCGGTTTAAGCAACACCCGGTCTCCGGGATTGATAAACGCTGATATCCCCCCAAGTGGTTCAAGCAGTCTGGGCAGGGCAAGCCTCAGGCCTGAAAGTTCATAATGATCAACAGATAAAATTGAAACTTTCTCCATTAAATGTCCTTGTCAAACAGTTTATCAGCCTATTTCCGACACTGAAAGACGCAGAAGAATCTCAGTCCACTCTCAGGTTGTCTGACTCATTCTGCCCATCAGAAAGAGCCATTATTTTCAGTAATCCAATCCTTTCAGTTTGAATTGACGACCCGGCCTTTGTACTTGTGTTATTCCTCACCAAAGTCGTCAATTTCTACCGATCAAGCATCTCCCTCACCTTTTTCATAAGCTCGGCAGGCTGCACCGGTTTTGATATAAACTCGGCATTTTTGCCAAGCTCCCCCTGCTGCTGGACGATTTTTGCGCTGTAACCACTGCTGAAAAGTGCCATGACATCAGGCTTGATCTGTTTGATCTCGTCGTAAGCAGCTTTGCCGCTCTTTTTAGGCATTATCATATCCATAATGATCAGATGAATGC
>CAIMXI010000460.1 GCA_903845365.1 uncultured Geobacteraceae bacterium
ACGCAATTCACTTCAAAATAAACTAAGATATCAGCGTGCCAGATTTACAGAAATGGAGATGCATCCCGAAAATGAGGCTGATCGAGACAGATATGATAAGTGGTTTAATAAGAAGGCGAAATTGCTGGAAGAAATCGAGAATAACGAACATGTATTGACGGAGGTGAAGGTCAACCTCAAAGCAACGTCCAAGCGCATTACTTGGGGAGAGCTTGATAAAGAAGACCAGTTTCAGCGGTTACTGCCGGGGCGGAAACGGTTTATAGATACGGTAAAGATGATTGCATACAGGGCAGAGACTGCCATGGCTGGATTGCTTATTAGTCCAACAGTAGATTTTGCAGCAGCGCGTACTTTGCTTCAGAATCTATTTGTCACCGAAGCCGACATTCTGCCAGATCCGGAGAAAAAGGTACTTCTTGTGCGTGTACATAATGCGTCGAGACCCGCAGCGAATCGTGCGCTTCAACAATTGATGGTAAAACTAAATGAGGCAGAGATGAAATATCCCGGCACTGATCTGCAAATTGTGTACGAAATCAGGGGCGATGGTAGGGGGCATGAACATCATGAGGGCGTCAACAACTCTTCCGAGAGGTAAGGAGTTCTGACTTTGTTGCCCTAGGTAAGGCGGTTGAACTGGCCGGTGAGCGACTCACAACCGAAGCCCTGCGTATCCAGCAGTTGCGGGATCATTTCCACGACAGACTGAGCGAACTGATTAAGGGTGTCCTGTTGAATGGGCACCCAACAGAGCGTCTCCCAAATACCCTCAATGTCAGTTTCACCGGTGTTATAGGCGCGGAGTTGCTGGAACAGACTCCTGAACTTGCCGCTTCTACCGGTTCAGCTTGCCATGATGGCTGCGGTGAACTGTCAGGCGTGCTCAAAGCAATGGGGTTGTCGCGAGGACAAGGTTTCGGTGCGGTGCGCTTTACTCTCGGCCGCCTGACGACTCAAGAGGAACTTGATCGAGCTGCAAACATTGTTGCAGAACGGGTCACCGAACTTCGCGCCACTGCCGCTCGGGCATTTGTGCCCCTGATCGGCGTCGGCCTGACTTCTCTGGCCTCCTGTGCCGGATGTGCGGCTAAACTCAGTTCCAGTGATCTGGCTACCGTGTTGAGCCAGTTGCCTGACATTACCGATCCGAATGTTCTTATCGGCAACAAAACCGCCGATGATGCCGCTGTCTACCGCTTAAATGACGAACTTGCAGTTGTTCAGACGGTTGATTATTTCCCCCCGATGGTTGACGATCCTTACACCTTCGGGCAGATAGCCGCAGCCAACGCACTCTCAGATATCTACGCCATGGGGGCCACGCCGCTCTTTGCCCTCAATATTGTCGGTTTTCCCGCCGATAGCCAGCCGCTCGAAGTATTGACAAAAATTCTGCAGGGGGGTGCCGACAAAGCGGCTGAGGCTGGTATCAGCATTATCGGCGGGCATACCATCATAGATGCCGAGCCGAAATACGGTCTGGTCGTAACTGCTGTAATCAATCCTGATAAGGTAATCAGTAATGCCGGGGCACAACCGGGTGACCGGTTGATTTTGACCAAGCCCCTGGG
>CAIMXI010000461.1 GCA_903845365.1 uncultured Geobacteraceae bacterium
CGTCGGCGGAGTCAACACAACCGTAGGCTCAGGAAACACAGCACTTGGAACCATCAATACCAGCCTCGGCACTGTCAATACATCCGTCGGCGGAGTCAACACAACCGTAGGCTCAGGAAACACAGCACTTGGAACTATCAATACCAGCCTCGGCACTGTCAATACATCCGTCGGCGGGGTTGGAACTACGATAGCTGCCCCGTTCGGTTCTACCGGTTCAGTCACAACAGCAGTTACAGGCATCGGAACAACTGTAGCGTTTCCGTTCGGGTCTACCGGTTCAGTCACTACTGCGCTTACCGGCATCGGGACAACTGTTGCCGCTCCGTTCGGGTCTACTGGTTCAGTTTCAACGGCACTTACAGGCATCGGAACAACTGTAGCCGCTCCGTTCGCGTCCACTGGTCCAGTTTCAACGGCGCTTACCGGTATCGGGACAACTGTAGCGTTTCCGTTCGGGTCTACCGGTTCAGTCACTACTGCGTTGACGAACGCATTTGGCGCAACCGGGACAACCACGAGCGCGATAGCCAATGGCTTAACTGGCACTGGAGGAATCAAAGGCGCATTAATAGGCACATCCTCAACAAGTGTTACCGAATGGCTTAATTCTATTGCAACTGTGACGACTGGAAACAAAACAGGGATAGATAACCTGTGGGAGTTGCTAAATAATAAGAACTGGAGTCCGACGATTACAGTGTCATCTCCCACTGTGAACGTCACTGTTGCTGCGGCTGCGGCTCCCACTGTAACCACACCACCCGTAGTAATAGTAACAAATCCTGTAGTTACTCCCGTAATTGACAAAGCAAAAACGGGCTATACTGTCCTAGGTGTTACAGGTTCGACCTTTAACTGGTGGGTAAAATGGAAAAATAATGCCACTGGAGCAACTAAATCATTACAAGAAGATGGGATGTTTAACTTCAGAACTCCTGGTGATTGGCTGGCAACCTTGTATGGTAATTCATTCGCCAAAGGCGGGGTTTATAAAGGCGGTATGGCTCTAATGGGAGAACGCGGCCCCGAACTCGTCGATTCCTCTCCCGGTTATGTTTACCGTGCAGACGAAACAAAAGCTCTGTTTGATCTGGCACGGCGTGGCGTTGTTGCGAAAGGTGCTGCTGATAATAGGGAAACCGTTGCGGAACTTAAAGAGCAAAACAGGTTGTTGCGTGAATTGTTAGCCGAACAACATGCTGCTAACATCGCCATTGCCAATAATACCGGAAAAACGGCGAAGAGACTCGACCGATGGGATGGCGACGGAATGCCGGACGTGAGGGCGGTAGCATGAAGATAGTCCGCCCTTATACAGTCCTTGACGCCATTTTAACCGCCTGTAGCGTCCCCGAAACTGATTACACAGCCTACAGCTCAGGGACAACTTACGCCGCCGGTGCTCTGGTGATTGTTGTCGGCACAAATATTCACAAGATTTACGAATCCTTGCAGGCAGGAAACGTCGGTCACGATCCGGCGACATCAGCAACATGGTGGCTGGATCGTGGAGCGACAAACAGATGGAAGATGTTTGATACTCTGGTGAACAGTCAGACCGTACACTCCGCAAATATCACCTTTACTCTAGCAATAACCGGGCGCGTCAACTCCATATCGTTTCTTAACGTCTACGGTTCGGCTATACGTGTTGTGGCCACAGATGCAACCGATGGCGTGGTATTCGACCATACCGTAAATATGCAATCTAACCTTGGTATTATCGAATGGTGGAGCTACTTCTTTGAAACTCCGGAGTGGAACCCAGATTGTCTCGTTACCGATCTCCCTACATACACAAACCTCTCTATTGCCGTCACGATCACTGCAATCAGCGGTTTGGCAAAATGCGGAGCCTGTATTATCGGATTGACAAAAGAGCTGGGAGATACACAGTTCGGAGCAAGCGTTGGTATACAGGACTACAGCGTAAAAACCCGCGATACCTGGGGCAACTACACAATCCTGGAGCGAGCGTATAACAAACGGGCAAGCTTTACCGTGTGGGTTGACAATGGCCTTGTTGACCGCCTTCAAAGCCTGCTTGCCTCTTACCGCGCTATCCCCATTTTATACATCGGCTCGGATGAATTTGGTTCAACCGCAGTACTGGGCTTCTATAAGGACTTTTCAATCAATATCGCTTATTCCACGTATTCCGTTTGTACCATCGAAATTGAGGGTTTAATTTAAGGAGGCTTCATGTCAACCCCGCAAATTGCAGCATTACCAGCGACCCCATCCCGCAATATGACCCCTGATGCCTTCATAGCAGCAGCCGATGCATTCATTGCCGCGCTTCCTGCTTTTGTTTCACAGTGCAATATTCTGGCGGCATTCTGTGTTAATACCGATCTTGCATCAGTTCTTTCCGCAGCGGCCTACTCAGCCAGCGCTCAAACATCAAACAGCCAGTCACAGGCGGCAGCAAACACCGCACTCATTCAGGCGTCGGAAGCGGCAGCAAGCGCGGCACTTGCCGCCGCCATTGTCGGTATTCCCCCGGCGTTCACAGCCCTGATAACACAACCGAACAAGATCACAGTCGATATGACAATCCCTGACGGCCACAATGCCGTGATTGTCGGAGATTTTGAGGTAGGCCCGAATGTAACCGTCACCGGACTTGGCAATTCTAGTTTTGTAGGCTTGGGGTAAAAATGTTGGAGGCCGTTGGAGGCAGTAATAAAAAACGGGTTCACAAAAAGTCTGTGAACCCGCTATTTATGGTCGGTGCGACAAGATTTGAACTTGCGACCACTAGACCCCCAGTAAGGCGAATTGAGTATTTTCTAGCTTTATAGTCCTCTTCTATTATTACCTTCCTTATGCAATTATCAAATTAAAGCACTTAAAAAACAGCATATTACAAATAAATTGTATCTCGGTAATAATCCATAATAATCAGTAGATATATTTTGCCATTTGGTGTAACGTTGGTGTAACGAATTATGGAGGTACACCACATGCCAAAGAAAGCCTTATCACAAAAGGAAGTTGATAAAATCACTGGTACTGACAAGTTGGTACATTATTTCGATGCGAACGTAACTGGTTTCGGTGTCGATGCCAAAATGACCAACAAGTCATACTTTGTTAGGGGGCGTATCAACGGGCGGTTAATCTCCCATACTTTTGCCAAGTGCAATGTGATGACTTTCGATGATGCCAAAAAGATGGCGAAGATATTGCTGGTAAAAATTGATGCCGGTATTCACCCCGCAGAAGAAGAGAAGCAGAAGGTTCAAGCTGCGGAGGCTGATAAAAAGAAGAATTATACTCTTGACGATATCTATGACGAATATCTTGAAAATACCAAGCTCAAGGATTCTACGAAAGAGAACTACCGATACAATATCCAGGTGTATCTGAAAGACTGGCTGAAGACGCCGATGCGGTTGATTACCGAACAGGATATAAAGGCACGGCATAAGCTGCTTAGTATAAAGGTTGAGCTGCCGGCAAAGACTGATAACCCGGATCCAGCAAAGAAAGGGAAAAAGAAGCACATCAGGCGAAACGGCCCCGGAATTGCTGACGGTGTTATGAAGACATTACGGGCACTCTTCACCTATGCCATCGACGAACATAAGATTGTTGCATTAAATCCTGTAGGCGTTGCACTCAAAAAGAAATGGAATAAATTACCACCGCGCACCGGCTACTTGAAACCAGATAAACTGGGGGCGTGGCTAACGGCTGTAAACGCTTCAACAAATTTCACTATGCGGGATGCGCTGTTGTTAATGCTTTATACTGGGTTCAGAAGCGAGACGGAGGCCTTCTCTCTGACATGGGATCAAATAGACTTCGTTGCTAAGAGTATCTATATTCCAGATCCCAAGAACAAAGTGCCTTTTACGCTGCCGATGAATACGGTTGTATATAAACTTTTGAAAGAGCGAAAAGCAAAATATAAAGAATCGGATTTCGTATTCCCTTCAAACGCGAAATCAGGTCATATCGTTGATGTAAGAAAGGAGTTGGTAAAAATCAATACGATTGCCGGTGTTACACTTACCCCGCACGATTTCAGGAGAACTTTTCAAACCTATGCTGAGAGCCTTGATATTTCTCCGTATACAATTAAAGCCCTGGTGAATCACGAGATAGGTAAAAAAAGTGACGTCACTGCGGGATATATTCAGATCAGCACAGAGCGGATGCGAAAAGCATCCCAGCAGGTTGCCAATTACATCACAAAAACGGCAAAGATCACCCCTGAGCCGGTGTAGCGGGAGACACAAATTTGTTTACCGTCGGTTTCAGATGATGTAGTTATTTGGGTTGCGCCTGTCGTTTTAGGCTGAACTTTTCTATGCGATACTGAAGTGTTTTGTAGGTCATTCCCAATAAAGGCGCAGCTTTACCGATAACCCAATCCACCCGTTCTAATGCCTGCTTGATCATTTCTTTTTCAAGCTGCTCAATATCGATCCCCTTGACAGGAAGGACGAACTTAATTTTTTCACTGTTGTCATCCGAGTGAGCAGAAGTAATCTCTTCGGGTAAATCGTCATTCTCGATGGTGCTACTGTTTGCCATCAACACTGCTCTTTCAATGACTGACTCAAGTTGACGCACATTACCAGGCCAACTGTAACTTTGAAGCATGTTGAGAGCGGGCTTTGAAATGCTGTCCACATCCAAACAGTTTGCTTCACTAAATTTTTTTACGAAGTGATTCGTCAAAAAGGCAATATCGCTAATACGCTCCCGAAGAGGTGGAATGAAAATACTGACCACATTCAAACGGTAGAATAGGTTTTCCCGGAAGTTACCTTGCTTAATCTCGGGTTCCAGTGCCTTGTTAGATGCTGATATTATGCGTACATCTACCGGGATATTGGTTCTTCCGCCGACACGGCATATTTGTTTGTCCTGGATGACACGAAACAGTTTTGATTGGACGACCATTTGAATTTCAGAAATATCTTCAAAAAAAACAGTTCCATTATTGGCCATCTCAATAAGACCAGGCTCACTTGAAGTTGCACCGCTGCAACTCCCTTTTTCAAAGCCAAAGAGTTCATTTTCAATCTGCATTTCAGGTATACTTGAACAGTTAATTCTCTGAAATGATACATTCTTACGAGGGCTGTTATTGTGAATAGCACGGGCCACAAGTTCCTTGCCCGTACCCGACTCTCCAATGATCAAGACGGCAGAGTTAGAGGCGGATACCTTGGCTACAATTCGCATTACCTCACGAATCTTTGGGTGGTCACCGAGAAGTACCGGAACAGTTATGCTATTATCTTGAGTCATTAACGTTCCACCATTATGCAAATCACCATACCGTCTTTCTATCCTTGTTTTCGAGATTCTTGTCCATTTTTTCGAGGATCCCTTTGCCACTACCGGTTTTGTTAACCATTTCGGCGTAAAGGTTGCGCAGTCGTCGGGCTTCATCAAGGAACTGCTGGCGATTGGTCAGGTTGTGTTCGTACTTGTAGCCGCTGTTTGGGTTCGGGTTTTCTGACCAGTCCAGGCCAAGGGCTTTGGTGAAGCCAACTCTGATTTTGTGCATCTCCTCGCGTGTCCCGACGATGTGGCGATGTGTGGTTATGGCTTCTGTGGTTTCTTTTGCGTCCGGAGTTGTTATGGCCGACTGCTTGATTGCAGCGGTTGCCGGTACTTTGCTGTTCTGATTGTCAATTTCTTTATTCTCCATTCGGTGTAGCCTGGTGTGACACCCCTGGCATAGTTGTTCCAGGTATTTGATCGGATCAGAATAATCGTGGTTGTGATAGTCAATCCTTCCGGTTGTTTTGCCGCAGCGGTTGCATTGTGTTGGTGACGGGATTATGCCTGCCGCTATTGCTGCTTTGGTCTTGGCGAACGAAGCGAGCCGTTCTTTTCCGGTCCATTGCTTGTAATCTCTCACGGTGCCTCCATTTAATTTTACTATGCTCCCGATTCATCATCATAATTGTCATGGGATGGATGAGAACCAAAGCGGCCGCCATCGCGGATTTGGTGGTTGCCATAGGTAGCATCAAACCGATTAGAAACCATTTCAAGCCGCTCAGAACTATTGATTTTTGAGATACTAATTGTATTTCGATCAGTTTTTTTATCTATTGTTTTTTAGGGGTTATAACGGGTTTCCCCTTTTTACGTTTATCGGCAACGATTGTTTTCTTATCTGGATGGTTTATACTTTTTAAAATATCTTTATGAATATTATTTTTGTGGGACTCAAGTCTAGCCCTACTTAAAGTGATCCCGCAATATTCACAAGTGACAAGCATACCGATGCCAGCAGGAATATCTTTTGCGATAGTAGTTTTTTTTGGGGATTCATTATTTAATATTGAATCAATTTCGTGTTTTATAAAATCGGGTAAATAGTTAATATAATATCTATTAGATTTGATTCTTTTTTTATGAAGGGTACTGATGTGAGTTATCAGATCTTTAGATGAGAAACCAACGCTACACAAAGGGCACATAATAAATTTCGATACTGATTCTTTGCTTATGTTTGACTTGATGTTGGTCTTAATTTTCTGGTCTTGGTTATTTGCGATAATTTCACTATTTGAATTATTACTTTTACGTTTTAAATTTAGCATTGCAGTCAGATTGTAGATTTCAGAATGGCTATCGCTGTCTTTGGCTTGATCCGGAATCATTCCTGTACCGTTGCAGCGGAAACAATCAGGATTGTTACCTTGACATGAACATGGCCTACGGTCAGTAAACATAGTTAAACCTCACCCACAACAATACATGATAGTATCCAGATCCACTCCCAGCTCTTATTCCTGAACCCCAAACTCGCTGCATTCTCCGAGACCGCCCGTTTAATCTGATCAGAGACGCCTTCCGGGTAGGCTCATAGTCCTTGGTGAAACCTCCAGAAAACACTATTCCCAAACCAAGTAAGGCTTTAAGTGTTATGACGGCTGTTTCCCACCCGATATGGACTCAATTTATTCCATCCAGTTCTAACTTCATTCTGCTACGGACTGCATTTCGGCAGGACAATACCAACTGCACGGAATCTTCTGCTTTCCGGAGTGGCGTAGCCAGGGGTTGCACCGCCCATAATTGAGGTGATGCCATCAACTGCAATACATCAGCGGCATCATCAGTAGATTGCTTGACAGCGGATTCAAGCTTGTCAAGAAGACCGTCCAGAGCGACTGAGGAAAACGATCTGATGCAATCTGTTTCAGAATTCACTTTATGCTGTTCTTCATACAACTGATTGAACAGATTCTGAACTTCCTCGTTATATTCAAGTATTGCTCTATTCCTGGCGTTTATATCTTTTACAGAATTAGAATCAAGAAAACGATTCAAGATCGGATGGAATTGAAGTGTGAAAATGGCATTGATCTTTCGATGAAACTCGTCAAGTAGCGTAAAATAGTTTACAAACTGCACTCTCTTCTCATCATACCGACACTTTCTCTTTATAATGTCAACGACAGGTGGCTTTTTTATCGCTGCGGGTAGAACATCCCACTGTTTTTTGATCTCTGCCGGTACAACACTTTGTTGTAAGCTACGGGGTAACTCGTTCTTTTCTTCTGATCTGTACTTGGCCAACACCTCCTCTTTTTCATCTTCCAGTCTTGAAACGGCTTCCTGTAACTCTCTGTTCTTACGCCTGGCTGTTGAATATGCGGTAAAGTAAAAAACGCACATTCCAAGAAAAAAGCAGAGTAGCAGAGGAATGATCTCAATTACTGACATACTTAACTCCATGTTCAATAACTTGCCTATCCAAACGAATCGGTCTGCCAGGTCAACAAGCGCCAATACGTGACGATTTTATTGATACTTGACATTGTCATCGTCTCCTCTCAAGCACTACCTTTTTTGAAGTCCACTGAAAGACTAATGCCAACTAATCCCCGTCGCAAATGTTTCATGTTACAACGAACTAGTCGGTCAATCTGGCAACTGCACAGAGAACTACTTTGTCAACCACTCCCAGAGCATGATAATTATAATTATAGAAAAAAATATAGCGGAGGGTGTTGTGTTTAGGTGCCTTGCATGTCTCATAAACGTCCTCCAATTGCTTCAATATTTAATATGCCAAAACTTATCACAGTCATACGACAGAATAAGTCATTCGGTAGATTTAAGCCCTTTTTTGCTCATGTAGCAAAAAGTCAAGAGTGCTGTCAGCACAATGTCCTCATACACAGCCCCTATCCTCAGTTTATATAGCATCAAAAAAATTGGTTGCTTGCGGCTCTCCCACGCGTGGAGGAAGCCCCTTGGCTTTAGCTAGATCTAGTATGAATGACTTAAGATCGAAACTTTGCGGAAATAGTTTGGAGTAAAGCAACGCATTTTCATAAGTCCGTACAATGGTTAGATGACTGTCGCACCCCATGGATAGGTGACTGCATACATCACACCACCAATAGGGTGACGATGTGGGATGGGCGAGAGAGAGCCTTGTGGCCGGACGACGTTTACAGCCAAAGCACTTTATAATAAATGGCTTAGAATCAAAGATACTGATCAGTCGTAGAACTTCATTCCGAACCTGGATCAGCGGCCCATTAGCATTGCTCATACTGAGTATCCACTGGACGTAATCAGGCTCTTTCAATATGACGAAATCGACCGACTTGCCCTTGTGTTCACCGAAAGTAAATTTCATTTTTATCTCCGATACCTGCGGTGCTAAGGCTTTATATACGCATTCAGTCCGATAGTAACGGGCTTCCCATCCACTATTGCTGTAGTTACAGCATTCCCGCGAGAGCTGGCGACCACCAGGGTTTTACCGGATGATGATGGTGTCGGTTTCTCCAAGTCTATTTCGATGCAGAGCTTGTTTCCTTTGATTTCAACGGTCATTGCCATGATGAAGTCTCCTGATATTTATTGTGATGAACGTGAGGAATATAACCCGCAGCAATGGCGTTGACTGTGGACAGTGGCGTTACCAGATTGACAGATGTACCTGCAATCATCTTTCTCCTTTCGCTATAGCCTTCAGGTTGCCATCTCAGCAGTTCACCATTCCAAATAAGCCAGGGAATTCTTGGCTCTGCTGCAAATGCCACAAACACACCATTGGGCAGCTCATCGATCAATGCTGAATGATATTCAGGCGAAAGTCTTTCCGAGTGTAGCTGTGTATCAATCTGCTGGATAGTGGTTTCTTCTGGCAGATAATTGCCGGCAATCCAGCAATCAAAAAACCTTATAAAGTCTTTGCGCCTGCATTGAGAACAGGGGCGGTGGCCAGCGGCCAGGGCTGTTGCTTCATCGAGAAAAAACAGTTTCGTGTATTTAACCGGAGCTGGAGCCTTGGGAGCTTTTGTATTTAATTTACGAGTCAACGTACAGGTAACCCATGATTTATTGGTCCAACGTTTATTGGTAATGACACCATGTCTGTCAGTTAGAATGCCACGGTTGCCCATGAACGTCCCTTTTGCAGCTGTCTCGATTAGTTTTCCGTATGGAGTCACTCTGTTTTGCTGAGGCATCTGAAAATCTCCCTTACGACCTACAGTAGTCCTGAATAAGAGCCTTAAATTTAGCAAATTCTACGGCTGACAGTTCAGATATTTTACGTGAGAAGTATTTTCCATCGGTAACTGCTGCCGGATCACAGTTGGTATCGAGAATACCGATTTCCTTTAATGACTGTGCAAATCTATCACGAGCAACTGCACCTCCGGCATGGTAATCATCCCTCAATACAATGTAGCCGCCACCGTCACCAAAAATATTAAATATGCGAATCCCATTCTTCCCTAGTATCTGAAAGGCCAATGACTTGCCTTTGCTTGGTTTGTATTTCTTTATAGAGGTTGCCAGGTCATACAATTCGCAAAAACGGTCTTTGATGGCTTCGTTGGAAATGTCTTCAATTCCGGTCTTTATCTTGTCATTACCCCACACTGTAGCATCGGAAGGTGAACTCCTTCTTTCTGCTGAAACCACAGATTGACCGATTATTCTTGGTACGATCACTACAGATGAATCACTTTCTCCGTAGCATCCCAGCTCAAGCCCCAGAATTTCTACATTCTGCATTTCACTATTGATGAATTCGATCATTCTCCGAACCTCTGGACGGAGTTGATCACCAGCAATAATCAGTCTGATCCGTTTTCTAAGAAGATTCTCCTCAACCTGCTGCCAGAAGAGGTCAACATCAAAAGACTCGCTACTGAACTCATTGACAAGGGTCTCATCAAGGCTTTTACCCTGGGAGCGATAATAATCTGCTGCAGTAGCTCTGACTTTTCCTTCACCCCAGGCTTCAAAGGCGTTGGTGGCATACTCCATGATCTGGCCGATAACTTCACGGCGGGACTCTGGATTTTGCGCCAGCTTTGTTTCAACCAGTGTTAAAACACCACGCTGGTCAACATACAGATGATCAAGTGACCAACTGCCGATAGGCATTTCACGTCTAAGCAGTATGAAACGAGGCGGATCATCACTGGACGGTGATATCTGTTTACCTGGAATCAGTTGCGGATATTGTTCCATAAGAAACTGAAGGGCATCTTCGAGCGTTTTACCCAGAAGTCCTTCACGCATTGAGCGGTTGGGCATTCGGCGAATGGTTGCTGAATCAATCAGGAAAATTTCGTCTGATCCGGTGGACATGGAAAGTCTCCTCAATTAGCAAATCATTATCACATCACAATATTCATCAGCTTCCCATAATCAGTGACAACATCATATTTGACCTGATCCGTTGCAATACCGGCGAAGAACTTCCTGGCACAGTCGATTTTACATTCTTCGATCTTCCTGAGTTCCATTGACGACATGGAGCCTTTTGTCTCGGCTACAAAGTAGATGTGCTTTACCGCCCCCTCTTTAAAGGCTATGGCCCAATCAGGATTATAGTTGCCGACCGGTGTCGGAATGAAGAACCCCCTGGGGAGTTTGGCATACACAACTACCTCGGTGCTCTTGTCCAGCTCGGCGACAAAAGCCTTTTCGTTCTTGGAATCGGTAAAGACGTAATCATATACATGCCGCTCTGTCTTTACCGCACGGCTGAAGTCCTGCTGTTTATCAACGGTGAAGATGTCGGTTAGTTCATGCCGGTCATCAACGGGATTGTAGGTCAGGTGTTCAACAACCATCGTTGCTTTCTGCTCGTTGATGATCCTGGCTGACTTGATCATGAAGTCTTCGGGGTTCTGTCGGTACTGAGTGAATACTGTAGGGTTGATCGCCTTCAATATTTCAGCAACTGTGCTGCGGGTCAGCTTGGTGTCTTCGGCCAGTTGACCTATCAGGTCGTATTTGACAGCAGAATTGATGGAGTTGGTCATAAACCCTGTTGAGTTTTCCATGACTTTGAAACCCCCGCCGCTTTTCAATTCATCGTAAGTAACCGAATTGCCCTGTTCTCCCCGTTCAACGGTGTATTGCAGTTTGGTTACCCGCAATTCCCTATCAAGTGTGCTCACGCATTTTTTTACCAATTCGGCAGTGTCAAAATGAACCGTATATGCGGCTTTGCGGTTAATCTTTTCCCAGAGTGCTTTGAATTCAACCTTGTCGAGGTTCTTGTTCAGCGGGTTTGGTTTGGCTTTGCGTCCATCGTCAATTTTGGGTAGAGCAGAGTCATTAAAGACACTTTCTATTAACTGTGCGATCTGGGGAGTATAAGGGGCAAGTTCTGGCGGTAATGGTGCCAGTGTTTCGTTCTTCTTCGCTTCATGGTAGGTGTCAGTAATACCGTCGTTATCGTCGGTGTAATCATTTTTCAACAGATATTTGTAAATCTGCTTGGCTATTTGTGGCGTAACAGTGATTTCTCCACCATCAGCGGTTTTGATGACTTTGCCGCTAAAATAGGCTTCATTAGCTTTTCGTGGCCTGGCAGAGAGGGAATCGGAAATTTCCTTCTGTAATCCAGTGGTAAAATCCTTATAACTCTCGCTGGCAACAACGGTCAGCAGGTTTATGTCGTGGATATTAGCCCCGCCGTCCATACGATCACCATGCTGGTTGACGCAGAGACGCAGACCTCGCCCTACTTCCTGGCGTTTGCGGATAGTGTTGTCGCTGTGCTTCAGAGTACAGATGACAAAGACATTGGGGTTGTCCCACCCTTCGCTAAGGGCTGAATGGGAGAAGATGAAGCGTACCGGCTCCTCCAGGGAGAGCAGACGTTCCTTGTCCTTCAGGATCAGATCATAGGCATCTGCATCGTCCGACGTGGCTGTTTTCAGACCTGTCTCGGTGTCTTTGACGAGCTTGGTTTCTGGGTCAACCAGTCGCTTACTAGTCTTATCAATGGAGAAGTAGCCGTTATGGGTCTTCTCGACCTTGATCCCATTCAGATAGTTGCGATATGGCTCATCATGAATCAGGGGAATGTCATTCAGAGCCTCAAGGTACTCCTCTTCAAACATTGTGGCATATTCACCCGCTTGTTCAATGCCCTCATCGTAATGGCGGTATTTCCTCACTTCATCAATAAAGAAGAGCGATAGCACTTTGATTCCCAGATGGAAAAGTTTCTGTTCCTTTTCAAGATGTGCTTTGATCGCCTCACGGATCTGGATGCGACGCAAGGTAGATTCATTGACATCACCCGTGGCTTCACCTGCTTCAAGTCCCCCACCATTAACGAAGGTGACGGAATCTTTTGTTGCGTCAATATCGGAAATGACAAAACCTTTGTACTGTTCCAGTCCTCCGGAGAGATCAAAGAGGTTGTCATTCTTATTGAATTTTTTGGAGACCCGCTTGATACCGTTATGCTGCTTTACCTCATATTCAATACGGGCAACAGGTGGATGAGCGGATATAAGAATGGACTCAAGATAGAGATAGGCATTGGTGCCGGTCAAACCCCTTACGGTGATGCCACGAACCTCAATCTTTTTGACCAGCTTCTGATTGTAGGCATCCAGTGCATCCAGCCGGTGAATTTTATTGTGCTCGGTTCTGTGGGTGGCAGAATAGCGCAAGATTGCCAGTGGATTGAACTTCACCATTGATTCAGTCGTTTTGGCACCCTCCAGCTTTTGCGGCTCATCAAGAATCATGATCGGGTGATTGCCTGCAATAACATCAATCGGTCGGCGTGACTGGAAATCATCCAACTCTTCATAGATTCGTCGGGCATCCTTCCCAGTTGCATTGAACGCCTGAACATTGATGATCATGACGTTTATGCCGCCATCAGAGGAAAACTGTTCTAGGTGATGCAGTTGCTTTGAGTTGTAGAGGAAGAAGCGTGCCCGTTTGTTGTATTCCTCCATGAAATGCTCGGCAGTAATCTCGAAGGATTTGAAGACACCCTCACGGATTGCAACTGACGGCACAACGACAATAAACTTGGACCAGCCAAAGCGGCGGTTCATCTCGAACATGGTCTTGATATAGCAGTAGGTTTTACCGGTGCCGGTCTCCATCTCTACATCGAGATTCACCGCACAGACCTTATCGCTCCAGAGCGAGTTGGATTGCGGGAGGTTTTGGCTCTTCTGTACGTTGTGGATATTTGTGAGAAGCTGATCTTTCGTAAGTACCAGTTCCCGGTTCTTAAAGCCGGACTTTGAAAAGTCAAACCCCGCCTGGGATAGACCGGTTCTTGTTGAAATACCACCTTTACCAGGATCAATACGATAGGTGACACCTTCGGTTGGCGGTTGCCCTACAAAGCAGTCAGCAACGGCGTTGACTGCATCAGTTTGGAAGGGTTGTTTCTTGAATTTCAGTTTCATAGAATCCGTTCTCCGTTTACTGTTAACCGTTGACCGCTTTTTACCGAGAACGGTGAACGGTGAACGTCATTTGTGGCTGTTACTTGTTCGGTTACTTGTTCGCTACTTGTACGGTCAGAAGTTGTTTGCCTTTTTTTGTAAGACGGTATTTCTGTAGGCGGCTGTTGGGTTTATCAGGAATTGTCATTTCAATGCATCCTGATTCAAGTGACGGCAGAAGGTAAGCCTTACGGAAGTACTCATCATGTTTCAGGCCCAACTTTTCCTGAAGTTCTCTTCGCGTCAATTCATCACTCAAATGTTCGATAACACTTTTGACTTCCGCGTTGACTTCCGCGTTGACTTCCGCGTTGACTTCCGTGGTGACTTCCGGGGTTGTGACAGAAACAGCTTCTTTCAAAAATACAATGAAGCGGACACGCATTCCGATCTCAACCATTTGTGGCTCTGGCAATCCGAGTTGCTGCGCTTCTTCAAAGATGCGCCTGATACCGCTGCCCCACTGTTCGATAAGGTCAAGTTCTCTGAAAACACGGGCAATGACACGGTTACGCAGCTTTGAAACACCTTGCCGAATATCATCCATCGTCAGTCCCGGCAGCAGAATGCCGGGGTTTTCAATTTCAATCCGGTCATCGAAGAAGGATACTCTGATTGGAGCACCTTTCTGGGAATAGTCGGCATGAACAACAGCGTTCACTACCGCTTCACGGAGGATCGACAAGGGGATACTCCAGACATCACGGCGATGCAACTCTGAGAGGTCAGCACCACGCATGGCGTGCTTTTTCAGAAAATCCATAACCTGCTCAACAGCAACCGGCAGGTGGTCGTATATTTCTGTGTGATCGAATATTTTGCTTTTGGATGAGCCGATAAAGCGACCGCACTGAATCCAGGCATCAGGGAAAGCTGCTTTACGCTCTTTGCCAAACAACAGGAATCCGCCCACGGTTGGCACCAAACGCCCTTGATGCTTTGTGACAAGCCGAAGCGTTTCCAGATCTTTCTTTACCAGCTTGCGCTGTCGTGAAAAGCAGGTGACCGCTCCATTAAAATCGAGGTCGCCTATCTCCATTTCAGGGAGAGCCTGTTCATCGAATGCCGCACCAATGGCACTTCTTCGCAATTCCTGGATCAAGTCAACATCAGCCTGGCGGTTGGTAGAGCCAAGCCGCACATACACGCCCCGCATCGGCCCTTCACTCTTCAGCCAGTGTGGCCTGGAACCGCTTGGATACACTTCCACCGCCAGCAGGGTTTTGTCCTGCCAGGCAACCAATTCCACATTTGGCACCAGTCTCGGTTCAATGCTGTCGGCTATCAGGCTGCATAACCGCTCCTCTTCATCCAGCGCATTCTCAAGGCCAAGCACATTTTTGGTGGCATCCTCAATCCCTATCAACAACACCCCACCTGCTGTATTGGAAAAGGCGGTCAAGGTTTTCAGGATATTTCGGGGAGAGCTGAGATCACGCTTGAACTCAAGCGTTTTGCCTTCTTCGTGCCTGATCAATTCATTTATATTCATCATCTCCGCCCCCCTTATATCGACTTCACTTCAGTTCCAGGGGACAAACTTTTGAAGATCTGCTCAACATTGATCTTGATGCTATCGCTACCAAAGGCATCATCACGGAAGACAGCACGCAACGGCTTATGAGCGGCCAACTTCTTCACCAGTTCTTCAGTGATACCGGCATCAAAACATGCAATCAAAGCATTGGTATCCACAAGGAATACGGTCTTGCCGTCAATGGTTTCTTTAGTGATGGGTAAGGTGAGGTCAAGCCCCCAATCAATGAAAACCTGGAAAAGCAGGTCTTCGGGGATGCGGTCGGGCTTGATGTGATCTTTGAAAAGTTCCAGGTTGTCCTGTTTCAGTTCGTCAGGGGTGTAATAGACATCTTTCATGTTGGAGGTGTCTACTTTGAGAACCCGAAAACCAATATCGAGATTCTGGGCAGTAAGCGGGGATTCAGAAATGATCTTTTTACCGGCACGGCGAATGCGTTCTTTGCCGATTTCGGCAATGGTTGTGTAACCAGCCTTGAAAGATTCTGATTTTTCGTCGCATGGTTCAGGGAGTTGAACCATGATGAACTTACGGTTTCCACTGTCCTCAGCATTTAGCTGCATCGTTGCATGAGCGGTGGTCGCAGAGCCAGAGAAGAAATCGAGAATAATGTCATTGGGCTTAGATGCAATAACCATCATTTGTTTTAGCAATCTTGTTGGCTTGGGAGCAGAAAAATTAACAGCTGTATCAAATAGCTTTTTCAGCTCTTTTGTGCCCTCATCGGTATGACCTACCTCGTCATGAAGCCATATAGTATTTGCTCGTCGTCCTTGTTGTACTTCTGTTAAAAATCGTTTCAACCTAGGGAAAGCGTCACCATTGTTACCAAAATAAATCCGATTATCTTCCAAAAGCTTTTTCATGGTTTCTTGAGAATAAAGCCAATGTTTCCCTTGAGGTGAATCAAATGATTTGCCTGTAGAAGGAGATAATACCTCATAATGCCCAGCACTTCTTTCTCCAGCAGCAGTAAGATCATTTGATAGCCAGTCACCACGTGGGTCATTATCTGGATTTTTATATCGAGCGTTCATTTCTTCTGTTCTGGGTAACAATAAAATCTCGGCAACATTACTATTCCGAGCATAACAAAGTATGTATTCATGAAACCGTCCAAAATGAGTAGCATCTGCTTTTCCGCTATACATTTTTTGCCACATAATTTGAGCAAGAAAATTATCCTCCCCAAAAATTTCATCACACTGTTTTTTGAGATTTGCTTGCTCATTGTCATCAATCGAAATAAAAATTATGCCATCTTCCCGTAATAAGTTTCGTGCGAGCTTTAGGCGTGAATACATCATAGTCATCCAGTCAGAATGAAACCGTCCATTAGCTTCTGTATTAGCTACCAATCTATTGCCTTCTCCATCCATTTGGTTAGAGCGTTGAAAAAATGTTTCCGTATCTTCAGCAAAATCATCTTCATAAATAAAGTCATTCCCGATGTTGTATGGCGGATCAATATAGATCATTTTAATCTTACTAAGGTAGGTCTCCTGAAGTAACTTCAGAGCGTCCAGATTATCCCCTTCAATATAGATATTATGTGTAGTATCAAAATCTACACTATCTTCTCTGCAGGGTCGCAGAGTCTTGGCAATCGGGGCATTAGCGGTCAGAATTGCCTCGTTCTTACCAGGCCAATTCAATGTGTAACGTTCCCGTGGCCCTTCCACCAAACTTGCTGAAAGCTCCTGCCGCAACAGGTCAAAATCCACCACCCGTCGCACGGTTCCGTTTTCGGCCCTATCCTCGGTTATACAGTTGGGAAATAGTGTGGCGATTTTTTCAATATTGGCATCTACCAGATTTGGGGTTTGCATTTTCAGGCCATCCATAGCATTTCCTTTCCTGATTAGTTCTAATTCGCCGCTTGGCGTTCAAACAGTTCCCTCTCCATGAGGGAGAGGGTTAGGGTGAGGGGGGAAAGCTGGAGTATGCTGCATCGCCTCCCCCTCATCCGGCCTTCGGCCACCTTCTCCCTCAGGGAGAAGGGAGTTAGCGGCGAATTAGAACGAATCAGATTTCCTTTTGTATCCAGATTATGATTTCGTCAATGCGGTCAGTTGAGATTGCAGACCCCGCACTTTGGCGTTTAACTCCACCTTGCGGTTAAATTGCTTCTCGCTGTTCATCTTTGCTTCAAGTTTTTTCAGCTCCCGCCGATACTTCCGAATCTGCCTGACACGCTCAACCAGAGATGCCAACGTTTCCCCGTTGCATGGCGGCAGATCAATATAGGTAAGAAGCATCTGCTCATACAGTGCTTTCAGGTCAAGAGCTACCGGTAAAGACATGGCCGGTGTTGTGGCTTCTGTCCAGCCGGTTTCAAAATATTCCTCTATTACCCACGTTACTGATCCATCTTCCGCAGGTCGCTTAAAAGCCGCAACTCTCTTTACCTGATCTTCATAGTGCAACTGAAAGAATATCGGGTAGGGAATCGCTTTATCTATAACCGCCAGAACGTCGGTGCTGAGTTCCGGTTCCTTGAGGTTAATCTCGAATATCTGAATTTCCGTGAAGCCATCCCTTGCAGAAAGGTTCGTGGTATCCGGTGACAATTTATACTTCCAGACAATTTCGCTGATCTGTGAAACGAACTTGTCCTTGATCGACTTGGTTGGTTTAGCGTTGGCGTATATCTTCGTTTTTGGCAGCACTCGGTTGAATGTGGCCTTTGCAGGGTAGATAAACACGTTTAGGCTGCTTCCCGCACAACAAGGAATGCGATAAGCTCAAAGTCATTCAGACCACTGATAGTATTTAGCAAGGCCGTTGTGCCGCCACCAGTGAAGAGGCTGTCCAGGTCTTTATCCTCTTTGATGTCAATCATGGAGTGAATGGACTGTTCCAATAGTCGGGAATAAGTCTCCATCTTCCTGCCATCCTGTGTTTCTCGGTTAAATGGTTCATACAGAGAAGGAATCGGCTCGGAACGATCTTTACAGGCGGTACGTAGCAGGTCGAGAATTTTCTTGACCTCAGTATGATTGATGATAACACCGCCATCGGCATCAATGTAAATCAGATAGTAAGGGTGCAAGCGGTTCTGCTGGTTGACATTCACACCATCATCGGTGTTTCGGAGCACAAAAATCACTCCAGGACGAAGCCCCTTTTCAGGATCAACACCAATGACGGCGTGCATCCCCCTGGGTAGTTTATCCATGTCACCATTGGCTTTTACATAATTCACCAAATCCATGCGGAAGTCGTTCAAGCCAAGATCGGTAATGGATACACCGGTTTTTACATCCTCCAGGTCAATAACTTCATCCTGAAGCCGCTTGAGCTGTTCCTTGCGGAAAGCCATGTCATTAGCTTCGGCACTGAGAACATTGTCATCACCGGTAGCAGTAACGTCAGCTATGACCATGCGACTTTCAACACGGTTCTTCAGGTTGATGTAATCATCAAGTGAGATGTCAGGCCAGAAATTGACAAGCTGAATCTTGGCATTTTTGGAACCGATACGGTCAATACGCCCAAACCGCTGAATAATGCGAACCGGATTCCAGTGAATGTCATAGTTCACCAAATAATCGCAATCCTGAAGGTTCTGCCCTTCTGATATACAATCCGTACCGATAAGTATATCAATCTCCGCCGGTTCCTTCGGCAGAATCATGGCCTTCTCTTTAGATACCGGAGAAAAGAGCGTAAGCAATGATTGATAGTCGTAATGATGTTTGATCGTTGACTTGCAACTGTCACTTCCGGTGACTTTGGCGGTGTGCAAGCCGAACTGCTCCTTATTGAATGGAGACAGGTTGTTGTAAAGATAGGCGGCTGTATCGGCAAAGGCGGTGAAGATCAATATCTTCTTGTTGCCTGGATTGATCGGTTCTCTCTGCTTATCAGCAATCAGCTCTTTCAGGTGTTGCAGCTTGGCATCGTCAGGCGGGGTGATTTTCCGCATTTCTGCAAGCAGTTCTGTGAAAATAACCAGGTCGTTACTGAGATCGAACTTCCATGAATCCAAGTCCATATCGGCAAGGCTGATCTTTATCTTACCGCCGATAGTGGCATCATCGCTATCCGGTATTTCCATGTCATCTTCATCAGCATTTTCAAAGACTCCTGAAAGATCGTCAAAACTATCTGCTAAACCGCTTGCCTTAAATTTTTCGATAGTTGCAAGTGTCTTTTCAAGTTTCTCCTGCATCATTTGCAAGGTAAGGCGGAAAGCCTCTACCGAACTTTCCAAACGTTTAAGAAGATTGACCGTCATTAAAGCCTGGAGACTCTTTTCACGGTCGCTCTGCTTCAGACGTGAAAGGCCACCCTTGACTTGAGTATCATAAGCATCTTCATATTTGCTGAGACGGCTGGCGAGGATGTACCGGAACGGCGCATACACAGCCATGTTCAGGACAACAAGACGATTGAATATTTCATTGAAGTTGATGACATCGGTACGACGGGTAAGCGGGCTGTGGTATGAGATTGGCTTGAGTCGTTGTGGAAAGGGACCAATGTCCTTCATGTCGTAGAACTTCTGAATATGTTTGCGGGATCGAGCAATAGTCACACTGTCAAGCATCTCAAAAAAATCGAAATCCAGTACATTGAGAATTGCTGCCGGTGTCCGTTCTTCTGGTGGCAACTTTGCCCACACATTAAACGTTCCCTGTGCCCGACGGAATATATCGTTGACGTTCCTCTCAGTGCGAAGTTTCTTATCCAGACTTTCGGAATCGCCTTCATAGGCAAGGGCAAGCTGATTACGCAGATCGTTGAAGCGGTTATTGACCGGTGTAGCCGACAACATCAGCACTTTGGTCTTTACGCCAGCCTTGATAACCTTGTTCATCAACTTCTGATAGCGGGTTTCCTTGTCTTTATAGGCTTCATTGTTGCGGAAGTTATGAGATTCATCAATTACCACCAGATCATAATTGCCCCAGTTAATACGATCAAGACGGATACCGAGAGAATAACCACGGGTACGCTGCAAGTCGGTATGGCACAAAACATCGTAGTTAAAGCGATCCTTGGCAAAAATGTTCGTCACAAGGTTCTGATTGTAATTCTGCCAGTTGTCCGAGAGCTTTTTGGGGCAAAGCACCAGTACAGATTTATTTCGCAACTCGTAATATTTCATCACTGCCAGGGCGGTGAAGGTTTTACCAAGGCCGACGCTATCAGCAAGAATACAGCCGTTATAGCTTTCCAGTTTGTTGATGATACCTATAGCGGCATCCTTCTGGAAGTTGAACAGCTTGGCCCAAATAAGGCTGTCCTGGTAGCCGGTCAGATCATTTGGCATTACATCTTCGGAAATATCTTCGAGAAATTCCTTGAATAGATTGAACAGAATCAGGAAGTACACTGATTCGGGAGAATTTTCTGTATAAACAGCAGCAATGTGTTCACACACCTGATCGGTTATATCGCCTACCTTTTCGCTGTCATGCCATATTTGGTCAAACAGGTGTAGGTAGGTATTTGTCATGGCGGGATCATCCATCTTGTTGACGAAATTGGATACCGCATCACCCCGCTGATAGCCAAGATCAACAGCAGTAAAACCACTCAACGGCAAATACACTGACTTTGGCTGTTCACCATCGACACAAGCGAACTGTTGCATTGGTGCCTGGGTGCGATTCGATCTGAATTTGACCTTACGCCTGATCCAGGCGGCGCACTCTTTCGCAATGGCACGTTGAGTAAGTTCATTCTTCAGGCGGATTTCAAATTCAGATCCGTAAAGACTGCTTTCCCGCTTCAACTTGGGGATGTGAAACTCACGCTTTTCTTTTCCGAGTTTGTCAGTGATCTGATTTGAAATGAAGGTAGGTGAGGTGAATATGAAGTGCAGCGAGTCAATCTTTTCCAGCTCTTTTTTCAGGGCTTCGTAGGCATATATGGAAAAGCACGATGCAGCAACCTTCAGCTTAGAATCAGGCCGGAGTGTCTTCTTGAGATTATCGCCAAGGAGGGTGGTGATGTTGTCGATGATTTTCATATTTGTTGTGTGCCCTCACAATTTGACATTTATGGGACTTTACCGGATGAAATGGAGTGGATTTATATAACAGGAAATGGGATGAAATAAAACGGGAATCATTCTTCATTAAAGGAGTTTTTTGGTTTTGTCAGTGGGGAGCCCCCGAGGGGGCGGACGGGTAGGCTGTCACCGTAGCTGAACGACGGCTGTTGTTTTGTCGGCGTTTTGCGAAGGTGTCAGACTGGGCGGGCGGGGGCATATCCTGTGCTTCTGTCCTGTAAGGTGCTGAATCATCGCACGTTGCAGGGCGTTTTTGGTTGTTGGTAGTGAACAGGCTGTTACTGGAGAGAAGCGAAGGAGTGAACACGGTTTGTGCGGCTGTATGCACATTCTCCGTGTGAGCCCGAAGCTGAACGGAAGGAACAGGCTGTGAATGCCGTGAGGGTTTATCAACAAAGAGGCCACGGGGATAGAATATATTTCACTGACGGGATTGATTGGCCGCTTGTGGGCGGACATAACTAATGGCCTTTGACTGTATGAACTGACTTTATATCTCGCCCTTTCCGACATCTTTTCGTCGGGAAGAGCGTTACTTATAAAGCCCCTGGGGGCGCAAGCGTTTTATTTTTGACGATTCTGTACTTTGTCAAAAATAAACCTCTTGGGGGGAATGTGCCTTTAAAATGCCTGCATAGTCTTTTGATCTGCCGTTGGCCTTTCATCTCACTGACAGGAATTATTGAGCATTTTTGGATGCTCATAATTAGAGGTTGTAAGCCTGGATAATGAACGCACCTCGGCAGGCAGACCATAACGGCCGATTATGTCATTTACACCGCGCATCTACTATCAATCTTAAATAAAAAGAGTGCGGTGTACTTGGCATAATCTCGCGTTATGGGACGCCCTGGCAATCACTTCGGACTGCGCTGGTTTTGTGATCCGCAAAGTTTTTGACGGTGCAATCCTTAGTGACTATGTGCTGGTGTCTGTGCAATCCTAAGTGACTCTTGATGCTACAAAGTGCTGATTAATATGTACTCAACGGCTGTGGTGCAGTCTCTGCGAAACAATTCGGGGCATCATCCCGATTTGTGGAGCGTCTTTCGCACTTGGAAACAATACGCCGGAAACACCAACACAATAGCGGTCAACCGGCGCAGCTTTATCGTGTCGGTTGTGCGCGGGATCTACCACCATGTATAAGGCGTTTTGTTTTTGCCTTTGATTCTGCGAATAATACGGCGGGTGTATGCCGTTTTATAAAGCGTCTTTCGCCTGGGGGGCAATACGCCGCTTGCAAGGGAAGTGAACAGATGACCTCTCGCGCTTCTGCTTCATGTGAGAGGTCAGATGGGCGCGAACTTGCCCAGCGGTGTGTTGTGCCTGCCTCTGTACTGCAAGGTGTAGTCTCATCACACTTTGCGGGGCGTTTTAGGTTTTGGTGAGCATGACGCTGCTGGAATGGAACGGAGGGGATACCCGGCATGTGCGGCCTTATCGCACATCTCCGGGAGGGTCCCCGTAGTGGAATGGAACGCAGTGTGATGCGAATGCCTTTCGTACACTGCCACAAGCAAAGGAGCGAGTGGAGAGCACGCGCAAGGCTTCATCTGCGAGCGAATACACGAAGCGGGATGGCAACCATGCTGGTGATACCAACACACTATCTGCCTTTGATGCCGTTGTAAGCTTAGGGTTGAGAGCGGATGGTTTTATATCCGCGAACGCCCCGCTGTTGGGCGAGCTTCTGGGCGAGCTGCCTTTCGTACACCGTCACAGACAAGGGAGCAAGCATTGAGACCCGCGCAAAGTCTTTATTGCGGGTCGAAATAGCGCAGCGGAATGGCGA
>CAIMXI010000462.1 GCA_903845365.1 uncultured Geobacteraceae bacterium
ATACCACTTCTGTCCTTCAGGACTGATACCGGCGGCTTTCCAGAGTCCCTTTTCTTTTGCATGAGTGCCGGAATTATCACCACGGGAAGCGAAAACAGTGCCCGCCTGTACAATGCGCTTCAGAGCATCGGCGGCAGTCGCCCCCTTTATTTTGGCCGGATCAGCAGTCGGGCCGACAATGATGAAGTCGTTATGCATCACCAGGCGGCGAGTGGAGCCAAATCCGTCAGCCATAAATTTCTTCTCGGCATCAGGGGAGTGTACCAGCAGTACATCGGCTTCTCCCTTTTCACCCATCTTCATTGCCTGGCCTGATCCGACAGATATGGTTTTCAGGTGAAAGCCGCTCTCTTTCTCAAATGCCGGCACAAGTACGTCCAGCAGACCGGAATCCTGCGTGCTGGTGGTGGTTGCCAGAATAACCGTTTTAGAGGCGGCAAACGCAGCAGTTCCGCAAGCAAGGAGAGTTAATACGGTTACAAGCGATATTATACGTTTCAACAGTTTTGTGAACATTCGTAGCTCCTTTTGTGATCCTATGGTTTCTGTTGCAGGTGCCATTCTTTTGAGTCAGGGAAAAAGAGTGCTGCTCCGAAGCGATCCTTACCGAATTCTGCGACTATTTTTTGTCCTTTGGTTGGTGACGTAAGCCAGTTGGCAAAAAGCTTCGCTTCTTCTCCATTGACCTTCGGAAATTTATTCTGATTGACCGTTATCAGCGAGATGCGGTTCAGCAGGGCTTCGTCTCCTTCGACAAGTATTTCCAGCTTGATTTCTTTTTGTATCGACAGATATGTGGCGCGATCTATCAGGGTGTAGAACCCAGCACTACTGGTAAAGCGGAGTGTCGGGACGTTTCCTTCACTCCCCTTTTCATATACTTTGTACCATGCGCCTGCCGGTTTCACCCCGGACTTGGCCCACAACTCTGATTCAGCTACATGGGTGCCGGATTTATCACCGCGCGTGACGAATGGTGACGATTTTTCGGCGATCTTTTTCAGCGCCGCAGTCGCCGATTTCATCCCGCGAACTCCCGCCGGGTCGCTGGTCGGCCCCACGATGACGAAGTCGTTATACATGAATGGTATCCGCTCCGTGCCAAATCCGTCGGCGACGAATTTTTCCTCCAGAGAGCGGGCATGCACCATGACCAGATCGATACTTCCTTTCTCCGAAATCTTCAGCGCTTCACCGGTACCCGCGCCGACATGCCGAACGCGGATGCCTGTCTCTTTTTCAAAGCCATCTTCCAGGGCGGAGACAATGCCGGCGTCGATAGGGCCGATTGTGCTTGCCAGCATGATAAAGCCCTTTTCGGCATGAGCGGTTGTGCAGATGCACAGTAGTGCGAATATTGCGATTAATCTTTTCATCACAGTCCTCCCAGAGTAATTAAAAAGCCCCTTCTCTAAATATAGAAAAAGGGCCAGGCAAACCACAGAAATGGATTGTCAAGCACAAGTTCCCCTTTTCAAAGGAGGGCGGCGCTGTTTCCGGCGGCACCCACAGGTCGTGCGCCATGAGGATTTATCCCTGTTAGGCGCAACGACTCGGAGACTGGCTAAATGTAGCGGGACAATAACGGTATCACTATCATTTGTCAAGTTATGCTGTTGTCATAAACCAGATAGCAATAGTAAGGAGCAGGGGAAACATGTTGATACAGATGTAGCGGCTCTTATCGGTACGCAGAAACAGGGGGATTACTGTCGGAAGCAGAAACAGCAGACAGAATAATCCGCGTTGCTGCGGGACAATCCCGAAAAGCGGCAGCAGCATGGCACCGACCGACAGCGCGACCAGCCAGAGCGCAAAAAAAGACGTCCCGCTTTTTTCGAACACGCCTTCTGAGAGCAGCGGCATCCCGACTGCCCGGTAATCACTTTGGTGTCTGCGCTGCAGCAGCCAGAAATGAGGCACTTGCCAGAGAAACATCAGTCCGGCCAACAGAAGGATTCGATGGTCGGTAAGCGCCCCTCCGGCCAGAGCCCAGCCGATCATCGGCGCCAGGGCTCCGCAGAGAGCACCGAGGAGAAGCGCCAGGCTTGTCCGGCGTTTAAGAGGGGTGTAAACGGCCAGGTACCAGATCAGAGCCGCTGCACCCGGAATCAGAGCGGGAGCGCCACCGAGCATGCCCAGCCAAAGCAGACCGAAAAGGAGTGCTAAAGTTCCTATGAGAAGAGCGGCCTGGACGGTCATCGCTCCGGTCGGAAGCGGCCTGTCTTTTGTTCGTTCCATCTGACTATCAATATCCCGCTCCAGCACCTGATTAAAAGCCGATCCGGCGCTCGCCAGAAGCGCGGTTCCGCCAAGCGCGGCCAGCAAAGGTGAAACCTCTATCGCAGAGGGGAAGAGCAGATAACCACTCATGGCGGATACGCCGTTTAAGAGCGCCAGTCGCCAGCGTATGAGTCTCAAAACGATCACTTGAGTTCACCCATCAATTTGAAATAGTCGATAACTGTTTTCAGCTCACCCTCCTCCAACTGGTAGGGTGGCATAGCCGGTGCGAAACCTTTGACGACATCGGCATTCGGCTCGGCAATGGCTTTTTTCAGGTACGGCTCATCGGCCGTGATGTTTCGCTCACTCCCCCCGGTAAGGACAACAGTTTGTCTCCCCCAGATACCTTTGAAAGTGGGGCCTATCTTCGCCGATCCGTCGGTGGAATGGCATCCTAGACAGCCATGTTTTTCGAGCAGTGCCAGCCCAGGGTGCGGTGACCCCGCTGATGCCTGCTCTTTCAGCCAGGCGGCGAATTCGGCTTCCGGCAGTGCCTCTACCGTTGTAATCATTGCCGAATGACCGGTGCCGCAGTAGGATGAGCAGAAAATATCGTAGGAACCAGGCTTGTTGGCCACAAACCAGACATTGTTGTTCATCCCCGGGACCACATCCCGCTTGACCCGGAAGGCCGGAATATAGAAGCCATGCAGGACATCGACCGAAGCAAGGCTGACCTTGACCGGTTTTCCAACCGGCACATAGAGCTTCGAGCTGCTTCGTCCGCCGGGGTAGGCGAAATTCCATGACCACATCCTGGCGGTGGCCTTGACCTCCATTGAGCCGGGCGGCACGTTGCGCAGCGTAAGATAGCCGGCCCAGCCGTAATAGAACATCGCCAGAACGAGCAAGGTAGGTATGACTATCCAGACAATCTCAAGGATCAGGTTGCCGTCTGTGGCAGAGGTTGGCTGAGGTGAACGGGAGCGGTGGTAGCGGAATACAAACCAGATCATGACCGCTGTTATCCCAAGCAGGAGAACCAGGCTTACTCCAAATATGAAGATGAAGATCGGATCGACGGTTTCAGTTGTTGTCATTAGTATTGTTTTCACGATGCCCCCTCAGCGGTATAGCACATCAAAAAAAGTAATCCCTATGAATATCGCCAGCGTCACCAGGGCGACAAACAGCAGAATCTGCAGCAGCCTGTTCTCGTATTTCATATGCATGAAAAA
>CAIMXI010000463.1 GCA_903845365.1 uncultured Geobacteraceae bacterium
GGTGCGGCCAAAGGCCAAGAAGAAAGTAAGACAAAGACCATACTGAATGAAGAGACAAAAAAGGCACCTCGGGGGAGATGCCTCTGCTTTGATGCTTTTGGTTTGGTTTTTAAATTACCGCGCAGCGGTTTAGTTCAACATGGAGTTTACTTAGATATAAGAATACTAATGCTATGTTGCGTAACAAATCATTATTTAGATATTTGGAATTATGCTTTTGAACCCTCTTTTAATTGCGATACATGGACAAAAAATGACCTGCGCCTTGACAATTCCATATTTACAAACTTACCTCCTGCCTGGGATCATTCTTGTGTTTTAAGGACGGATTATGAACGGAGACAGGCATTAGTGGAGATAGATGTGCTGACTGCCATGTCTCTGAGGCTTAGTCTGGACGAACTATGCACAATTTATCGTATTCAGTTCCCGGTCTTACGACAGAACGAAAACGATACATGGTACGACCAGAATGGTCGCATAGTTTTTACATGCAGCAAGGGTCTGCCTGGAGTCGGATTCTCTCGTGCCGAGTGGAACGACATCAAAGATATGAAGAGCGGCACAGTCAGTCGAATTATTACTGACGACACCATGCCTGGTGGTCCTGTCGAGCGAACGATTACCTACATGGCACCCTTTGACAAGTGCGACCGGGAAGAGGATTACCGGACTGTCTGGGCTGAGTTCGAACGGAGAATGAAATAATGGAGACTTGTTATGGAAATTGAAGTTTATTGTGACGAAAGTCGTCCAGAGCTTTTCACTTCTCGGGTCGTAGCATGTCCTGAACAATTTGTTATTATTGGAAGTCTTTGGATAGAAGCTGCACTACGAAAAGATTTCAAACTGAAGATAAAGCAACTTCGAGAGACGCATAATGTTCATGGTGAATTCAAATGGAACAGAGTAAGTCCCTCACGGGAGCTTTTTTACACATCACTTATTGACCTGTTTTTCGAGGAACCAATGCGATTCCGCAGCATTCTTCTCCCGGCCCATCAACTTGATGTGGTTCAGTTCCATAAGGCAGATAACGAGCTGATGTTTTACAAGTTCTACTACCTTATGCTGCATAACTGGATTTACGACTTCAATGGCTATCAGGTCTTTGTTGATATTAAGACGAACCGAGTCAAGCAGAGACTGAAGCACCTCCATCAATTTCTGGATAAATCAAACTATTTTGCTGATATAAAATCTGTGCAAGCATTGCCTTCTGATGAGGTGGACCTTTTGCAGTTGGTAGACCTTCTAATTGGAGCGGTTGGGTACAAGTTTAATGGTGGCGGCGGTAGCAGGGCAAAGGAAAATGTGGTGGGAACCATAGAAAGATATATTGGGCACAAGCTGCAACCAACGCATAAAATGGAAGAAAAGTTCAATGTATTTCGTTGGCGACCGGGTGGGGGATGGTAATGCCACCACAACTTGTCAACTATATAACTGAAGCGGAATATCGCCAGCACTACGAAAGTATGTACTGCCGTCGGGTTCACCACACTTTCGATGGATTCAGGGTATTCTTCTCGAAACAGCAGTTTAATGATGCCTTTTATGAAAGTGCAAATCGTAAAGCTCGTGACAAGAGTGTTTTTGCTAGGCAAAGAGCTGAAAGAATTGACTGGATTGGTACGGCGTTGCGTGAGGTGACATCTGAACTTTATGCTGGCTGGGATAGAGACAAGAAGCAAATTAACAGGGCAAGAAGGGTCTGCCTGGTGTATGGGGATTATGTGGTTGTGTTGCAGGTCAATCAGGCCAAGCTAACAGCCATTTTTATTACAGCCTACATTGCTGACCAACATACTATTGAGAGTATCAGGCAAAATCCTCGGTGGGTGCCATAAGGTGGGGGCATATTCTGGACAAACAAAAACCGCTGGTTAATATTGGCCCAGCGGTCGAAGCCTTTGTAGGACCCAAACTATAAGTAAAGGTCGAATCAACAATATCAGATGCTATTTTTTTGTCAAACAAAAAAGTGAATGAATAAAATGGACAGGAAATGAGTGTTCAATAGTTTCCCGATTCTATTGGGCAAGGAGAAGGTGATGTTGAAATCCCACATGGACGCTGTAGAAAATCACCTCTTGCATATATCAAAAATTCCGGCTAATGCCGGGCACACCTTGCATCGAGGCACACCTAGAGAGGCTTTCATTAAGGAATTTCTGGAAAATCATTTGAGTGCTAATGTTGCAATTGGAACCGGTGAGATTATTGAAGCAACATCTAAGCCACGGGACCAAAGAAATCAGTACGATATTGTAATCTATAAAAGAAACTATCCAAAATTGGATTTTGGCAGTGGTATTAGCGGTTTTCTTATTGAATCGGTAATTGCAACAATTGAGGTTAAATCGTTACTTGACCAGGCTGCAATAAAACAATCTGTAAATGCTGCATTCAATGCGAAAAAATTAATACCCAATATTAATTCATCTTTTAGCACGGGATGGATTCCACCAAAAGTACTTAGCTTTGTTGTCGCCTATGAGGGCCCAGCTCAAATGCCCACTGTTCATAATTGGATTTTAAATACACATAGAGAATTGGGAATCCCTTTGCCATCATGGACTTCCAGTAATCGAGAATCGACACCTGGTACTGCGTTGGATGGAGTCATCGTTCTCAATAAGGGATTCGTAAAGCTTGACAACACTCCTCTGACCCTCAACCAGGCACAGAATCCAGTTACACATATTATATGTAATTCTCCATCCGGAAACTTATTGTTATTATTTCTCGTTCTTCAAGAAGCTTGTAATAACATTCAAGGAGCCTGGTTAAATCCGGTTCCTTATGTTCAAAATGCACAATATAACAATATTCAATTCGCATAATTTATAGTCTGATTCTTTTGAATGTAAAAACAAGGGCATTATGATTCCATCAGTCCTGTCAACCCAGGTACGAAAAGGCGTAGAAGACTTCCTTCGTACTACCTTTCCCATATCTACGCCTTTCTTTCACGGCGTCGTAGATCGGCTGATTGACTCCGAAGGCGGACTGTTCAAAGGTCCGTACATCTCGATAAAGCTACCGTTTCGTAGCGGAAACTGCGGCCCCGACTTCTTTCCTGATATTCCGATGGCGTTCCCGCCACACCAGCATCAAGAATCTGCATTTGTGAGGCTCAGCGGCGAATCACCCCGCTCGACACTTGTCGCTACCGGTACCGGCTCCGGTAAAACGGAATGCTTTCTCTATCCGCTGCTCAATCATTGTCTGCAAGAGCGCAAACAAGGGAAAAAGGGCATAAAGGCAATAATCGTTTATCCGATGAACGCACTTGCCACCGACCAGTCCAAGCGTATCGCACGTACTATCAGCCAGAACCCCAATCTCAAAAACATGGTAACCGCTGGACTCTTTATCGGACAGAAGGAAGCCAGTCCATCTCAGGTAATGACCGATGAATGGGTTATCACCGACCGAGACACCTTGCGTCTTACCCCTCCAGACATTCTGCTCACCAACTACAAGATGCTTGATTACCTGCTTATCCGCCCTAAAGACTATCCCATCTGGCAGGAAAATGCAGCGGATACTCTCAAATACCTTGTGGTTGACGAACTGCACACGTTCGATGGAGCACAGGGTACTGATCTTGCCTGCCTTATACGCCGTATCAAGGCACGTCTCAAAACACCGGAAAAACATCTTTGCTGCGTGGGAACATCGGCAACGCTTGGTGGTCAGGAAGACACCGAAAAACTGAGAGCTTATGCAGCACAGGTCTTCGGGGAGACCTTTGATCCGGAAGCAATCATTACCGAATCGCTTATGACGGCGGATGAATTTCTGTCTGACGGTTTTATTTCCCGCAGTGGCGTAGTATCTCCTGATTATCTTGAACGGATGAGACCGGAGAATTATGCCGATTTCTCAACGTACATCAAGGAACAATACCAACTATGGTTTGACGAACCGCCTGCTGGAACTGATGAGGAGTGGACTACCGAGCTCGGTCGAAAGCTGAAGGGTCACGGTTTCTTCTGGAAACTGTTGTTGACCATGAATAATTATATCATCCCATTAGACAACCTCGTCGGCTGCTTTGACCGAATTGTGCCGGAATTCAGCAACCGTAGTGATGATTATGGCAAGCAGGTCATGACAAGCATGATTGCACTTGTTTCTGCGGCCAGGACAGTTAGTGGCGGCAGCTTAAGACCTTTTCTGAACGTGCGCTATCAGCTTTGGTTGCGAGAGCTTCGACGCATTATCAGTTCTGTCGGTCCAGACCCTAGTCTCAAGTTTTCCGATGATTTGAAAGCAGAAGAGCTGCAGAACCATCTACCCGTTATTCATTGTCGGGAATGTGGTGCAACCGGATGGGGCGGAATTAAGCGCATACAGGACAGCAAACTTAATCCTGACCTCCAGAGCTTTTACCAGGGTTTCTTTCGCTTCAGCCCGACAATCGTCTTCGCTTTCCCCACTGATGGTCGTGGCACACCCGGAGAACAACAGGAATTAGCGGTTAATCTTTGTGGTACATGCCTTCATTTTGTTCATGGGAGTGATGCCGTTGAATGCCCTTTCTGCTCATCAAACGTTCTTGTCCCGATATTTCTTGCGGAAGAACGTATTCAGAGAGGAGCAACACAGTATGGCAGCCATGATTGCCCCTTCTGTGATGGCAACAACAGTCTGACAATTCTCGGTTCCCGTGCTGCAAGTCTTACCAGTGTAGTCATCAGTCAGCTCTACGCTTCTACCTATAATGACGACAAAAAACTGCTGACCTTTTCCGACTCTGTTCAGGATGCGTCACATCGGGCTGGTTTCTTTGCAGCCAGAACATATCGCTTTAATCTCCGAGCAGCAATTCAGAAGGTTGTGGAACAATCTGATAAAACCTTCACGCTATCTGAACTCCCTGATGCTTTTGTTAACTATTGGTTGAAGCGAAAACAGAAAACGGACTTCATTGCTACTTTTCTCCCACCGGATATGGAATGGTTTCCTGACTATGAGTACATGGTCAAAAACGGTTCAATCCCTCACGATGCTGATTTGGAGCAAAAACTTCGTCGTCGGCTCGATTGGGAAATTATCAGTGAATATGGTTTCACTTGTCGTATCGGTAGGACACTCGAAAAAACCGGCGTATCAATCGCTTCAATCCGCCAGGACGCACTTGATGCAGCAATCGAAGGATGTCTTGAGACGCTTAGAAACGAAGTCGGTGGCCTCACGCAATTGACAGCAGAAGATCTCCTCAGATTCTTTGCTGGCGTTCTGACCCAGATGAAGCAAAAAGGCGCAATATTTCATCCGGAGCTGGAGCAGTATATCGACAACTGGGGGAGCTATTATGTCCTTGCCAGACCGCCTCACATGCCCAACTACGGAAAATTTTCGCGCACTCCAGCCTTTCTGACAACAAAGAGTGGCAATCGTTTCGATACTGTGCTTTCGAGAGGAACCAGTCGGACATGGTATCAAGAATGGCTTGAAAAGAGCTTTGGCAAACTGAAGCCCGGCATCAGCGATTATGCCGAACCTATCTTCAAAATTGTTCTTGATGCTCTGGTTTCTGCCGGCGTTTTACACATGAAGGTAAATCAGGGTTTTCCAGTTTGGGGACTTAATCCGGACAACTTGAGTGTTGAGGCATCTGTTCAGCACTTCCGATGCAGCACATGTGGGCATTTTGTATCGGCATCCGGTCATGAGGCCCCCTTGTGGGAAGGGAATGCTTGCCTCAGGTTCAAATGCAGGGGCGAGTACCGCACAGAGATTCCGACCCAGGACTATTACGGCACGCTGTACTCAAAGGGACATGTGGAGCGAATATTTGCCCACGAGCATACCGGACTTCTGGAGCGTGATACCCGTGAGGAGTTGGAGCGTCGCTTTATCAAAGGCGGAACTGCTGGCTCACCGAACCTTCTTTCCTGCACCCCGACGCTTGAAATGGGTATTGATATTGGAGACCTTTCTTCGGTCATCCTCTGTTCGGTGCCACCGTCCCAGGCAAACTATCTGCAACGGATTGGAAGGACCGGACGACGGGATGGAAATTCTTTCAACTTCACTGTTGCGGTCGGACGTCCTCATGACCTGTTTTTCTATGCAGAACCTGAAGAGATGTTGGCAGGTAGAATTGAGCCTCCAGGCTGTTTTCTTGATGCCCCCGCTGTCCTTGAACGTCAGGTTACTGCGTTCTGCTTCGATAAGTGGCTTGAATCCAAACAAGGAAAGGTAACGATCCCGGATACTCTTAATATCGTGCTTGGAAACGTCACTAAAGGGGAACATCCCGAACGCTTCCCCTACAACTTCATACAATATGTCGAAGCCGAACAAAATAGCCTGATTGAGGGCTTTATTGCCATCTTCAATGGACAACTCACTGAAGCATCAGTCGAGCATCTGAATGGTTTTGTA
>CAIMXI010000464.1 GCA_903845365.1 uncultured Geobacteraceae bacterium
CGCTTGTCTGAAACCACCACACGCCCACCCGCTCGAATACCGAACCAAAATAAATTCGTGCCGAATTTAACGAAATTGGCTGCAATTTCGTCATTCCCCCGAGCTGAAATAGTGCTCGTGTCCATGTAAGAAACTACAGCCTTGAGTCGCTGAAGAGTCGTGAAGTCGAGTAAAAATTCAAAACATGACAACTCGAACCAATGGCACCTGTCTTTATTATTTCCTGGCGGAAATAATAGACGAAGCACCAGAAACCGCATCTTGGCTGGTTGAAATTACACTTCGTGTGAGCTGCTTTTTTCGATCGCTGGCCCGGCTTCCGTCCAGCCACTCTAATAAAGTTATATTTTGCTGCAGCTAAAATAAATATCTCTGGATATTCCACGTTCGTTGAAACTTGTCGCCGGACAACTGCCACAGTGTTTCGCCGGTGAAATGTCTGCCAACTTATCCTTGGCAATCCACCTTCCTGGCTCGGCAATTTATGCGCATATACCGCAAGTTAATTGCCGAATTTCGGATTTCCAACAGTCTCGTTGAGTAGCGAGGCCAACTGCCCAGCCGTAAACCAAATCCTTAGCAAAATAGGGAGCCTACTTTTGCGTAACTGATCCGTAACCAGCAGCAAATTGTCCTGAAAATATGATGTTAATCCTGGCAGTCATGGACCGGTTTTGTGCTTCTAACCACGCCTTGCTCTGAGCATCTCAAGTCATACGGCGAACCGTACAACCAGAATCATTGGTCTGCTGAGTCAATTATTCGCCTTGCTCGGTTTGCAACCATCAAAGCGATACACTCTGGAAAGCCGTCTCCGACCGCTTTCGTTGGTTGATGATGGCGGAAAACCATAGAACGTGCTGCCATCCGAGTTTTACGAATGTATTTCATTATTGAGTGTACAGAGAATTCACAGGGAGGAGATGTTAAGTGACGCCCGGAGCTCATGCAGGACTTCAACGCAAATTCATCCGCAAAAAGAGTGGAAGTCAGGACGAATACACACGGATCGATTTTTTCGTAACGGCAAAGATGTTTCTGCAACTGCAAGGCGAAATAACAGTGCGGGAGTCACCATCTATGACCCATTTTCTTCGCGAACTACTCACAGAAGAGTTCGTTCGCTCGCACAAAAGGGTCAGAAGATGCTCAAAAAACAGTGAATGGAGGAATAGTTATGCACCAGGAGCAACTACATGAGATTTTGAAATACACTCTGCTGATTGACCAGAACAAGGGTACACCGGGCAGACCGACGGTAGGGCGCTTCCGCCGCCGAAAAGATGGCTGGTTTGTGGCTGAAGTGACCGTAAGCGCCTGCCATGCATCGGCAATTATTGCCATAGCCACTGCACATTGCCTTAATGATGCATCAATCGCCACTGCACTGCTTGCTCAAGCAATCGATGCCATACTCAAACGCACTATAGCCGGCTCCCATCTGAAGCCCCTGGGCACTAAATTTATTCAAAGGAACATGAGAGATGAACACACGTTGGTCATTGCCGCCACTGAAACGCTTTGCAAAGAAATATGCAATCTGCGTAGCGGTCATCCGGAATTTACCGCTTGTACCGATTACCAGATACTTTCAAAACTGTTCAGGTCATCAGCCGATCAGAAGCTAAATTGCCCTGATATCCGATTACAGATTCTTTGAGGAGTAAGCCGTGAATGAAAAATACGCCGGACTGACGCCGCAACAAATTGAGGCATTGACAGCGATCGACCAAGATCTTGCCGCCGCTGCCATCACTGTCAAACCAGGAGCGATCGAGCATAATAATATTGGAAGAGAGAGTGAAGCGTCAAGAATTGTTGCCATTGCTCCTGCAGCCGCAACAAGGGATTTATCACTTCTCTCCGTGCCGGTCGGTATCTGTCTGGTGTTCATAGTATCCATTGTTGCCCTTTTCATGAAATATGAAGAGCTGAGCACTCCTACTCTTCTCATCGGCACCGGTGTGATGGTTGTTACCACCGCATATCTGTGTGTAAAGGCAATTATGGAGCGAGGTTATTTGAGAAGACGGTA
>CAIMXI010000465.1 GCA_903845365.1 uncultured Geobacteraceae bacterium
CGCACTGAGCCTCGGGTTTTGGGCCATGGTGAAATACTGGTGGTATATGGTTGATGTGCTGGTAGCCATGCTACCGATACTGCTCATCTTTGGTGGAGCTATCGCGCTGTTGGCAGGCATTAAAAACACCGGCATGCGCAGCTCATTCAAAATAAAAACAAATGTCGACAAGGGTTCGCAAGCCGCACCACTAAAAAAAGATGAATAGGTAACTGAGTGGGGGGTTACTAAGCGTGAGATGTTGGATATTCATCATGGCAGTTGTCTGTGTCTGTCTGCTGCCGACATTTCAGGCTACCGCCGCAGTAAAGTCAGTAATAGTCTGTATAGAATGTCACGCACGGTTGCCTGTAAAATTCAGTCAACCGGTGCTACTCTGGCAGGCAAGTATCCATGCAGAACACGGTATCATGTGTAACACCTGTCATGGTGGCGATCCCATGGATTCAGCAAACGCTATGAACCCGGCAAGGGGATATCGTGGTGCGCCATTGCCTCCTGCAATTCCGGGGCTCTGCGGCAGTTGTTCATCCGGTGCATTGTCTGCTCAGTAAGATTCTACAGTTGGAATTTTTATGGAAAGGTCATGATGAAACGCGTACAAAAAAAATTAGGGGGACTTTTTGAATGATTGATATCACAGTAGCCAGAATTACCCATATGGAGTGGATGCTTCAATTGGAAACAATTTTAGGGGAAACTGCCACCACAACTGTAACCCTCCCGTCCTATCATGATTGCGAGCTTGGCATTTGGCTCTACAGCGAAGGGCTACATAACTACCATGAAATTCCTGAGATCAGCATGCTGGAGAGAAGCCATAAACACTTTCATGTTGCAGCCGATAAAGTTGTTGCTTGGCATAACGGTTCTAAATCTGACTCCACAATGACAGCGCAGGCTGAAATTGACTTCCGTGACGCCAAAAGCACCAGTAAGGAAATTCTCTACATTCTGACGCTGCTGGAATTTAAAATATTGCAGAAGTATCAAGAATCTCAGGAGGTTGCGCCTGCGGGATTTAAAAACATGATCAACCACCCCTGGCAGACGCTAAAGTCGGTAATTGGAGAAAAAAGCAGTCGACTCGACGTTGCCAAGGTTTCGCTGGATCTCCTGAAAAAAGACCTGGTTAGAGGCTATATCCGGGTTTCTAATGGCTTATAGCAGGAATAAACTGAATAAACAGAGAAAAATGGCCGTTATTCCCGTTATAGTAGTTCATTCTTTCCTGGCGGTTCTGTTCCCTTATCAGAACCGCCTTCCTGTATCTGTCTAAATAATTTCTAAAATAAATGTTGTGCGAGGAGGCACTACCTATGATTGATATTACAGTCGCAAGGATCACCCATGTCGAGTGGGTATACCAGCTCGAACGGCTCCTTCATAAAGAGACGACCTCGGCTTCCCTTCCTTCTTACTACGTTTGCGAGCTCGGTGTATGGCTTTACGGTGAAGGGCTGCGTAATTACGAGGAAATCCCAGAAATCGGCTATCTGGTTGAGTGTCATAGAAAATTTCATGTCGCCGCAGAGCGCGTTATTGAGTGGCACAACAGTTCGAAGTTCAACTCACAAAAGACGGCACAGGTTGAGATTGATTTTCGTGAGGCTTTGGCAACGAGCAAGGAGATTGTCTATCACCTGACGATGCTGGAATTCAAAATTTTACTGAAATATCAGGAAGCTCAGGAAGTGCAAGAGAGCGGCACTGACGATCAGAACAGTATGACCAAGCATTCCTGGCATCCTCTAAAGTCTGTCATTGGTGAAAGAAACAGCCGCCTGAATGTTGCCAGGGCTTCTTTGGAACTGCTTAAAAAAGATATAGTTAGTAGCCATGTTAGCGACTCTCTTAACAGGAGTAACATTGTAACCTGGGAAAAACATTTGGAAAAGGAGGCTATATGAGCAAGGTATTTATCGGGGTTTTCTCAGGCATATTTATCGGTGCGGTCATTTATGAACTGATCAACAGGTCCAATCCGGAGTTGGTCAAAAAAGTAGAATTTTTTGCGAATCGCAAGATAGATGAACTATGTGACATACAGCCCAACGTCCCCGCATAACTGATGAAATGGCTGGATTTTATTAAAAAAACCAACCCTGATAAGCAGGATACTTGAGTTAGCGGTAGCGAGTTACCGGAGTGCTTCACCTGTGAAATAAAGGCTGGCTGGGCTGCGGTCTACGCGAACATAAAGAGAGCATTCAGGCATCACTTGGTAGACACGTCACCGCCAATGTGCTTTTTGAACCTTACATTCCGTGACAGATCGCAGGGAAGTAGAGCAGAGAAACAGATGATCGAGAAGATACCCAGGAGCTGCTGATGTCATCAGAAAAAAGGGCCGTGAGTGACGCACATACAGTTCAGCAGCCTGAAATTAAGTGCCCCAAGAACTATAAACCATGGGTATGGGTATTGGTGGCAACGTCTCTCGTAACAGTTGCCTGGGCACTGTACGAAGGCGGAAAGCAGGAAGGATACGTCAACAACTTCCTCTCCGGAAGCACCAAGGCTGGACGACCGAAGAGTCCCGAGGCACTACCTGTCGCCGGCGGTAATATTGCCCCATCATCATCAGCACCACCCGTCACCACTGGAGAGATCCAAACCTCCTATCATGGAATTATTGATGCAGTAAGGCCGGCAGTGGTTAGTATTACCGCCGCTATGAAAAATGTGCCAAACGTTGCCAATCAGGGTGTCATTGATCCGTTGCCTGCTGACGTGGCTTTCACCAGAACCGGATCAGGAGTCATTATAGACCCGCGTGGCTATCTACTGACCAGTTACCACGTCATAGTCGGTGCTGAAGCTTTAAAAGTTACCGTGTACGGGGCAGGAGGCGCGAAAGAATATCCACTCAAGCTGGTCAAGGGGGATTTGCGCAGTGACATGGCGCTGCTGCTGATTCAGGGATCTGGTCCCTTTGCGCATGCGCCTCTAGGTAACTCCGATGCAGCCAGAACCGGCGACATGGTACTGACCATAGGCAGTCCATTCGGTCTTGAGCAGAGCGTAACTTCCGGAATGATCAGCAGTCGCAACCGAACTCTACAGATTGGTGACGCCGTTATTGAAAACCTCATCCAGACTGACTCGTCCATTAACAGCGGCAGCAGTGGCGGGCCGATGCTCAACGTACTCGGCGAAGTCATCGGCATCAACACCGCTATTTTTGCCCCGACCGGCGTTTTCAATGGCATCGGCTTCGCTATCCCGATCAACCGTGCTGCCGGGATGGTCGGCGGGGTCATTGACTTCAACAATACAGCACCCGGCGCAGTCACCGGCCAACTTGTTGCCTGGACCAGCCAGGGGAGGCAGGTCGGCAACAGCTACCGCCTGCCGAATGGTCAGACCGTCATGGCTCCTCACGGACCGCTTGGCACCTGTGTCGACTGTCATCCGCAACTCTTCGAAGCGCAGAATCAGGCTGCCAAGCCCGCAGCATTTATTGCGCCCGGATTGGGTAGAGGCGGCGGCTTCTACGGACGAGGGCAGATGTCAGGTGGCCAGTTTAACGGCGTCGGACAGCAGATGGCATATTCCGAACCGTTGATGGGACTGGGGCTTGTCGATGTAGATGACGTCATCTGTCGTCAGGTTCAGATGCTACATCCGGAAGGGGTGCTTGTCACCAGCGTGAATCCGAGCGGTCCAGCCGACAGTGCCGGCGTTCAAGAGGGTGATATTCTCCTGCGTATAGGTGGAAGAAAAATAGTGAATATTAGTAGCCTCAACACTTTGCTTGCCGCTCAGAAAATCGGACGCAGTTTTGATCTTGTGTATTTACGTAATGGCTCCCGCCAGTCAGTGAAAGTCAAAATTGGCCGATTCTGAAAGAGACTACACATCGGGAAAACAGCGTAATTGGCTGAAAGTTGCGATTATCCCTGTCATGGCAGCAACTATTGCCGCAGTAGGTGGACACTATTATTTATTCCCATACTATGAAGGAGCATGGCAATGAGCTCAGATATTTATGTAGGGCAGGTCATTAGCATTCAGGACGAAATGAATGAATTTGAGAGTGGTGAATACAAAATCAAACAATTATTTCAGAACTTCAAAGACGTGGATAATATTAATATCACTGAGCTTAAAGAGGCTGAAACACGTTATGACGACCATGCAACGTGGATCTTACTCGAAAGTGTCTCAGATTATGGCTGTATTCAATGCAATCCACTTTCAATCAATATTATGACCACATATACTCCGGCAGGAACGAATAAACCGGCTAAGGCATTACCTGATTCGTTCTAATTCGCCGCTTGGCGTCCAAACAGTCCCCTCTCCATGAGGGAGAGGGTTAGGGTGAGGGTGAGGGGGAAATGCTGGACTATGCTGCATCATTCCCCCCCTCATCCGGCCTTCGGCCACCTTCTCCCTCAGAAGGGAGAAGGGATCAAGCGGCGAATTAGAACTAATCACAAGGCATTAAGCGCTGATTAACAAAAAAGAGCATGTGGGACACTGTTTGTGAAATGGTCCACAATACTGCTTTGTATGAAGTACGCAATTAGAAAGGACAGCATGAGCATTCTCAAAAAAACAGACCGTCGTATTGCATTCAGCCCGAGTGAAGCCATTCTGGAGAGCATTTCCGACGGTGTTTTTACCGTGGATTTAGACTGGCGCATCACTTCATTCAATCGTGCCGCAGAGAGCATTACTGGTATATCGCGAACAGAGGCTATTGGCAGTAAATGCTCGGAGGTCTTCCGCTCTAGCATGTGTGGCGAGAATTGCGCTTTGCAACAGACAGTCAATACAGGCAAGCCGATAATTGGTAAAACTGGCTACATCATAAATTCCGGCGGAAACCGTATACCCATAAGCACCTCAACCGCCGCCTTACGCAATGCCGAAGGAGTATTGATCGGTGCGGCGGAAACATTCCGCGATCTCTCAGAAGTTGAAACCTTGCGCAATGAACTTAAAGGGAAATACCGGGTTGCTGACCTTACCAGTCGGAGCCATTTGCTGCTGCAGATATTTGATGTTCTGCCGGCCATTGCCGCCAGTCAGAGCACGGTTCTCATTCTTGGCGAAACAGGAACTGGCAAGGAATTAATGGCGCGATCGATCCATTCGCTAAGCCCGCGCGCCAAGAATCCCTTTATTGCCGTCAATTGTGGGGCTTTACCGGATACACTACTGGAATCAGAACTGTTCGGGTATAAAGCGGGAGCATTTACCGGAGCGAATAAGGATAAACTCGGACGTTTTGCCTTGGCTAAAGGGGGAACTATTTTTCTTGATGAAATAGGCGAGGTGAGCCCGGCGCTACAGGTACGCTTACTTCGCATTCTGCAGGAGCGGACCTATGAACCGCTGGGTGCGACCCGCACGGAAACTTCAGACGTCCGGGTGATCGTAGCAACCAATAAGGATTTGGCGGAGCAGATAAGCAAAGGACTGTTTCGGGAAGACCTTTACTACCGTATTAATGTGGTGCGAGTGGCAATGCCGCCATTAAGGAAAAGGAAAGAGGATATCCCGCTTCTGGTAGAACAGTTCATTCAGCGTTTCAACCGACTGCAACAGAAAAATGTGCTAGGTATTGCCTCTGAAGCATTATCGCTACTCATGGCCTATGACTGGCCCGGCAATATACGCGAACTGGAGAATGCCATTGAACGTGCCTTCATTCTCTGTACTGGAGGCTATATCAATATTGGTCATCTACCAGAAGATTTAACCGCCCATGTCCCTGCAACTGGCAATGGCTCCCTGATTCGCTCCGCACACGAAACACTTGATGCCCAGGCCATCCTCGCGGCTGTCTGTCGCAACGGCTACAATCGTGTTGCAGCGGCAAAAGACCTGGGTATTCATAAAACCACTCTCTTTCGCAAAATTAAAAAACTTGGCATCATCCTTCCCGAACTGGATGGTCGTACCGTTACAGCCTCCATACAGTAGCGAAATTGCTCCCACCATAAACTGCCATAGTAGCATATATGATACCCTATTACATCTGATCCAGCCTGACATTACCACTCAGCACGTTTAATATCGGTATGTTAGCTCTTGTTTTGATGTCCCAGTGCTGTTGGCACGCCGTATGCTTTTAAATATTAGCAAAGAGTCCTAACGACAGAGTCCTCAACTGCAGCAACAATGCTAACAGCATGTAAAATCAAAAGGGAGGTGGTTTATCGTGAGTGTTAAAATCTTTGGGATTTTCGATAACAACTTAAAGGGAGTAGCTGCCGTGCTCAACTGAGGGAAATCAAATGACAAAGACGGCATTTTCATACTGGAACAGGAGAATTGCACCTGTCTTTGATATAGCTCAGCGGCTTCACGTTGTTGAGGTTGAATCAGGCAGAATTACCTGTGAATCTGAGGAAACTTTGACAGAGGATCTGATAATACTAAAGGTAAGGTACCTTACTGAATCAGGCATAGATACGTTGGTATGCGGCGCAATCTCTTCGCAATTTAGCGAGTTAATAGTTGCCTGCGGCATCAGGGTAATTCCTTTCGTAGCCGGAGACCTTGAAGATGTGATTGCGGCATGGTGTAACGGTAGTCTTGATAGCGGAAACTTTGACATGCCGGGTTGTCACCGGGCGTTTTTGTAAAATTGAAAGGAGATAAGCATGCCGACAAAAATCGTATTAGCAATTATGTTTGGATTAATTTTGCTGACAGCAACAGCTCAAGCCAAGGACCATCCGGGAAAAGAGCAGATCCTCAAGTATGGCTACCAGGGGCCGAAAACATGTGAAGAATGTCATCCCGGCAAGGCCAGGGAGTTTCTTGGCACGGTACACTGGAAACATGCATCAAAAATTGACCATGTTGACAATATAAACCCTGATGAAGAGCATGGCATGAAAGACCGTATCTATACGATGTGCAACGGTAACGATATTGTTAACAACCTGAAGGAAGTTCCGCCGAATGCGCTCGGAAAGACTAAGTTTACCGGCTGCAATACTTGCCATCCGGGCGATCATACAAGTGATGTCGGCAGTACCGGACCGCAGGCGGAACAGGCAATTGATTGCCTGATATGCCATTCCAGCAAGTATGATTTCAGCAAAAGGAAACCCATCAAGGATAAAGACGGTAAAGTTGTAATGACTCAGGATCGCAGCACCGAGGCTGCAGCCAACATTGGTAGGCCGACCATCAAGAATTGCATGGTATGCCACGAAGCCGCCGGCGGTGGAGCGATGATTAAGCGGGGATTTTCAATGACCAAGGATGCCGAGGTCCACGTAACCAAAGGCATAATCTGTGTTGATTGCCATAAGGTAACAAACCACAAATTTCCTACAGGCCGTGATCCAAACAACTGGGCTCATGACTGTATTTACATGACCTGTACAGGTGAATGCCACAGCGCCGCCCCGCATACTGATGCCGACTACAACAGGCATACCGCCAAAATTGCCTGTCAAACCTGTCATATCCCGAAGACGGGTGGTGCCTTTTCCAAAGACTTCACCAAATGGGAGAAGCAATCCAACGGTTTTTATGAACCGTCAACCTTGAAACGCGAGGTAAATGAAACCGCCCCAGTGTACGCCTGGTATAATCTAACCGTCAAAAACACTCCACAGTTTATAGGCCCCAAGGGGAGCAGAACAGATGGAAAAAGTAAGATTTACCCCTTCAAGATTTTCCAGGGGAAAGCATATTTCAATAAGAAGAACGGGCAACTGTTGTCAATGGACTTTGCGCCGCCCATTGCAAATGGTGACACTCTGGCAGGAGTGGCCTCAGCCGCCAAAATCCTTGGCATTAAAGATTATGAACCGGTTCCCGGATGGCAGACGATCTACTTCGGGAGTAATCATCAGGTGTCACCTAAAAATAAAGCGTTAAACTGTGCCAACTGCCACGCGCTCAATGGTGTACTTAATTTCAAAGAATTAGGATACGGCTCCAAGGAAGTAGAGAAGCTTACCAATCCAGAACTGTATTTTGAAAAACTGCTTAAAATGCAGCAGGATAATGAATAATAGCCCGCAATAAAGTATATTATTTGAACCCATTACTTATATTCTTATGCTGAATAGCGGTGACTTTGCCTATTATTGAGTCCGGATCGATAAATCTGATTATCTGGCGGGGCGATTCATGCTGATCTTCAAAGAGTTTTTTGAAGCGCGGCGGGGAAAAACTTGTGCGAGCTGTGCCATATTCCAGGATCGGTCTGTCATCGCTCAGGATCGGCGCAGTAGCCGATATTCTTGTCAGAGCTTCCGGCCCCATCAAAAAGCTTGCTGCCAGAACTTCCGGCTTGTTCAGAAAGTGTTCTTCCGTACCGGGATATCCGAAAAATAAATCCGCTACGACCTGTCTATTTTTCCGTAGTATCTCAACCCCACTACGCCGAATGGCCAGATCAGAATCTACTGATCCGACAAGAATCAGCTCCGAATAGCGGTTATACCAGAGAGTACTCCTGGGAAAGATCGTAATGAAGGTCTTGATGACTGAGTTAAGTTGTTCTTCAGTGAAAAATCCCACCGGCAGAAACTGGGAAATGATCCCGTCCTTTGTCAGTCTCTTCTGCGCATTCCGGTAAAACTCGACGTTGTAAAACGATGAAACCTGCGGTCTGAATATCTGTCCCACCTCAACCGAAATCAGGTCATACTTCCGGTCGATATTTCTCAGGTAATTGTTGCCATCTTCAACAATAACATGTGTTCTCTGATCATTGAGCCATTTTGCCGAAAAGTGCTTCTTTAAAACATCAGGAATCCTGCTTTCCAGATCGATGCAATCCAGTCTGTTGATGTCATAGAACAGGAATCTGCCGGGTGCCTGTCCGGCACCGATGCCGATCACCAGGATATCTTTCGCCTCCGGGTGCAGCAGCATAGGCAGGTGCGCCGCCATGATCTGGTGGCCTTTGCTTTTTTGCCCCTGCCACATACGATCCATCTCCATCTCGATGTCTCCGTTTTTAGTGACCACTGAAATGAAGCTGTTTTTCCCTTCCACAAATTCAATCAGATTTTTACCTTTGGCCAGATAGTCCCGAGGCAAGCGCACCTCTGCGGAACAAACCAGGTATATCCAGGCCGCCAGACTAATAATGGCTATTACGGTCTTGGAAGGTACCAACATCTGATGGTTCAGGAATACAATAACAAATACTCCCAGCAAAAGACATACACCGGTGGTTACAACGAGCGTGGTATGCATACCCACCAGCGGCAGCAGCACGAAACCGGTGACCATTGAACCGGTAACGCAACCGATCGTATTGGTTGAAAGCGCTCTGCCGATACGACTGCCGGTGGTGATGTCGGAATGGCGGATACATTCAAACAGCAAAGGAAAAGAAACACCGGAAAGCAGGGAAGGAATAAGCATGAGAATGGTGCATATCAGAAGAATAATGACCGGAGATTCGCTTGTTGCGGCCCAATCCCAGATGAAGGTCGGCATCAATAATGATACCAGTACAAAAAGAGCACTCAGAATTTGAATCAGACCGAGGCTGACGACATGGTTGTCGGATTGCTTTCTGAATTGTGCCAGATAACTTCCGGCAGCAATGCCGAGCAAGGCGGTTAAAAGGCTGATGGTGTAGGTATATACGGTGTTGTGGGTTATCAGGGACAGGAACCTGGTCCAGAGTATTTCATAGGAAAGAGCGCAGAAACCGGTTCCGAAGATGACGACATACAATAGACCTCTGTCAGTGGAATCGGTGAAATAAACATTTTGGTCGCTCTCCGGAACAGCGGTGGATTCGAGATGCACCGGTTGGGTAGCCCTCTTTTTCAGGGCATACAACAGAAACAGGCCAGCCGCTTGCGCCATCAGGCCGATCAAGAGCAAGGTTTTGCTGATACCCAGCAGCGGTAAAAAGATGAAGCCGCATACCAGGCAGCCAGCCGCCGCACCAAGTGTATTCAATGAATACAGAAAGGCGAGACTGTCAGATTTTGCACGGCCCGATGCTTCATGGAACTGTGTGAAGAGCGGCAGAGTTCCACCCATCAGAAATGTGGGGGGGATGATGATAATTGAAATCAGCAGCAGCCGGATTGCTGAGATGGCGATCTCGTTTTGGAAGTATGACGAGTAGAGCCACTGGTAGGGCGTTTCAAAGATTGATAACAGATACAGACTGACTACGGCAAAAACACCGATGCCGATTTCAAGCAGCGCGTATTGTTTCAGCGGTTCCTGGTATTGCCTTGAGCACCTGCCGAAATAGTGTGATCCGAAAGCCATGCCGGTAAAAAACAGGGCAACCACGGAGCTGACGGCAAAGGTCGTTGAGCCGAATATCTGGCTTGACGATCTGATCCAGCAGATCTCATAGCACAATCCGGTAAAACCGGACAAAAAGAAGATAGTTAAGACGATTGAATTGAAATGTCTGACCAAAACAGTTTCCAATGCAGGATTAATATTCACTTAGTGCGTAGGCTCTGCAGGCGGCACTGTTATTTTAATTGATCAAGAAAATGTGGGTTGATGCCGTTCAGGTTCTTGTGAACTTGCTTCGATCCCTATAAACCTAGAAAAAGCATTTGAACCACAGAGCAACGGAGCAACAGAGTAACAGACTAAAAACAAAGAAAAATTCAGGTTAAACCAGGATTAAACATACACCATTTTGGTTACACCTGTTGTTGATGTAACTGTCTGATTTCTCAGTTGCTCTGTTGCTCTGTGGTTCATGAACTGCCGTTTTTTTGGATAAATTGTTTTTTTAGCACTTTGGGCGAGGATTCTTTATCTCGGTTGGGAACGGTACGTTGAAAACAGCAAAGACGCTGGCCAGGAAACGCCGGATTACGGGATTATCAACATGGACGCCTGGCATGACAACACTTCTGGAACGGAGACAGTGGAAGCCTTCTATTTTATGTTCTCGCAGTTCATTCCGTAGCAGATAATCGTGTACAAGTGATTTTGAGATAAAAGCAACTCCCTGCCCTTCAAGCACGCTCTGAATATTCATATGCAAGTCGTCGTAGATAATCATACTGCCAAAGTCGTCAATTGATCTGCCGATGTGACTCAGATTTTCCTTTAGAAGAGTTCGAGAACTACAACCTTCACGTCGTGCTATAAGTCTTTGTTCCATGAGTTCGTCAAGTGTAGTCTCTGTAGTTGATAATCCAAGTGATGGCGAGGATATGAACAGCAGTTCATCGGGTGGAAGTGGATAAACTGTTGCCGTTCCGGTCTCCAACTCTCCAATATGCTCGATAATAGCCAAGTCATATTCGTTTGCAAACAGCCCTTTTAAAGATTCCTCCGGAGTATTTATGGCAAATTTAAAGTCCACATCTCCCGAGTTTACAAGAAAATAACTGTTAAGCACTTTAGGCAGATAGGCTATACCAAAAGTTGGAGTGCTGCAGAGTGTGACCCCCTTTTTGCTGAGGAGTCCTTTTAATTCGATTTCCATCTCCTTTTCCAGCATCAATATCTGCTCAGCTTTTTTCTTTATGATCTGTCCGGCGGCAGTCGGCATTTGTGATTTCCCTGATTTATCCAGCAGCCTAAATCCGTAACACTCCTCCAGAAATTTAATTCGTTGTGAAACAGCAGACTGGGTTACGCAGAGCGCGTCTGCAGCCTTTGAAAAACTGTTAAATTCAAATACAGCAAGCAACGTTTTCAGATATTGGGTCTCCATGTGGGTACCTCTCCGTGACAGCAGCCATTGTTATAAGAGCTTCTTATACTACTATAAGAAGCTTTCGTTTTCAATAATCTAAATAAATTGATATTACTATAGGAGTTTGTAGACTCAATCTTACCAGAGGGAGGTAGTATGAAAAAGAAGTGCATCAGAAAAATTGCAGTAGTTATCATGTTAGGCTTAATGGCACCGTTGGCAGCGCAGGCGTCAGAGGCAGATCTGCAGATGAAGATCGAAAAACTGAGCAAAGAGGTCAATGATCTTAAAGGATCGGTCAAGAAGGTCGAGGACAAGTCTCTTGGCAAATGGTTGTCAGTTGGCGGCGAGTACCGCTTCCGCGTCGATAGCCTGCGTGGTGAGACGGTGCCCTATTCGAGCGCGATCGGGACGATGATGAACCTCGTTGGCGGTTTTACCGCACCAACAGGAGTTGCCGGAACAAATATTGGCGGTTTTCTGAGTCCTTCAACAACACAATTCATCATGCAGGGTAAGGCAGGTACCCTTTTTACGCCTGCGCAATTTAATACTATTCTAATGCAGTACATGCCGCAGGCTATGGGTGCCTCCTTGCCCGGTCTTTTTACAACAATGAATACTCCTGGATTTAATCCGGCTTTAATTCCTCCACTTACCATCCAGCAGCAGGCCATACTGAATACTATGAGTGCCAAGGTAATGCCAATAGTCATGGGAATGCAGGTCGGTAGTATTCCGGGTATGGCTGCTGTCCTGCCGGCTGGTACGCCACTTACGACCACGGTTGGTCAGGTTTTTTCCGGTTTCCCGCCAGCTTCACAGCAGCTAGCAATGCAAATGTTGATGCAGGGTTTCCTCGGACAGGGTAGCGGTAATCTCGCGTCATCTCCCGCCCTAAAGCCGAAAAATGAAACCCTATACACCAACAAATTCGCACTTGACCTGCATGCAAAGGCGACGCAGGACGTTACTGTAAACGTGAAACTTGATATGTACAAAGCTTTTGGTTCGCAGAGTGATTCTACAACCATGAACGGTTATTTCGCTGACCGCGTCGGCGCCTTTGATGGCACCCTGGGGCACGTACCATCAAGCAGCCTGTTGAATGTCGATCGTGCATACGCAACCTGGAGCAATATCGCCGAACAGCCGTTATGGTTCTCGGTTGGTCGCCGTCCCTCAACTGATGGAGCCCCAAGCAACCTCCGGCTCAATAATCCTCGCCCCGGTGTTGGTGGTACCCCTGCACTGCTTGTTGATTATGCCTTTGACGGCATGACGATCGGTTATGCTCCCGATATCGATATGCTTCCTGGTGCTTATACCAAGGTTTGTTATGGTCGAGGTTTTGACAGCGGTATAAAAGACCCGGCAAGCAACAGCATTAAAGATACCGATATGCTTGGTGTCGCCTTAATCCCGGTAGATAGCGATCCTCTGCGGGTTTGGTTGCAGTGGAACCGTGGCTTCAACATCTTTGACTTCCCTGTAATGAATAACACCATCTTCGGCAATACCGCTCCATCTGTCAACCTCGGTTCGATCGACTGGTACGGTATCGGTGCTATGAGCACTCTCAAAAATGCCGGCCCCGGCAAGTTGAACATTTTTGCCGACTTCGGTATGAGCATAACCCATCCTAACAACAATGTTTCTGCCAACGCCGGCTTCCAGGGTCTCATGACAGGAGCATTTTTCGCCCAGGACTTCAAACCGGAATCCAAGACCGGTTGGGCGGCTATCGCTGGTATACGCTACGACCTCCCCTCAAAAACCAAGATCGGTTTCGAATTTAATCATGGTTCAAAAGATTGGATCACCTTCGCTCCGGCAGCAGACGACATGTGGACCAGTAAAGTTGGTGTGCGCGGAAATGTTTATGAGCCATACATTATTCAGGAACTCAACCTCAAGCCGATTTCGTCGCACTTCAGCTCTGCCTTCTTCAAAATTGGTTACCAGTATTACGACTTTGAGTACACCGGCAGCAACAACTGGGTCGGTGCTCCTGTAAAGATCTCTGATATCAAAGCGACTGATCTGATGTTAATGGCACCGGTTAAGAAAGCGCATGATGTCTATGCAACATTTGAAGTGAAATTTTAAACCACCGTTAACAAAGGAGACATGAAATGAAAAAGTTACTTTCTATCGTTATGATTATGGCACTTATGATTTTCTCCACACTTGCTTCTGTTACCACAGCAAGCGCCGAAGAAATTAAGATGACAGGCACAATTACCAAAATCGAGCTTGCTGCAGATGGTAAATCCGCTGTAACGGTTCTGAAAGATACCAAGACGGAAGCATCGGTCACCATCACCGTCACAGATGACCTGACCCTCGACAAGTTCAAGGACAAGCGTATCGTTGAAGGGGATGAAATTCGTACAAAGTATGAAAAGTCCGGCGATACGAATGTGAGCAAAATGTTCAAGAAGACGGCTGGTTGCTAGGCAGTTAGAAACTCACTATGGAGGATATGACGTATGATTAGTAAAACCCTTCTTTTCACCGTAATCGTCAGTATTTATGCTGCCGCAGTTTTTGCCGCAGAACCAGCCACACCGGCTGCTACATCTGGCAAACCGACTATAGCAAAACAATGTGCTCTTTGTCACAAAGCTGAGCAGGGTGCTGTGCGTGGGAGTTTTGATCTTGTAACGTTCAAAGCCAAAACTATCCAGGTCAAGATCGATGATGCTGTTGAGCTGTTCAAATTTGATGAAGACGAGATCAAAGTCGTAAACGGTGCCGGCAAGACCGGCGACGGAGAGTTTTTAAAAGATAATCTTGTAAAAAAAGGGCATGAAATCAAGATCGAATATACGGAAAATAACGGTGTAAAGACAGCGGTAAAGCTTATTGAAAAGCCTCCGGTTCAGGTTTCGGATGAGATGCTGTACAATACGGCTGATGTTGAAAAACTTGTGGCACAGGGGCCTGAAAAGGGTAAATATTTTCTGTTTGACTCTCGTCCGCTGATACGTTTCCAGCAGGGATACATCCCGACGGCCGTTAATTTACCATTTCCTGCTTTCGATAAAATGGCTGAAAAGTTGCTGCCAAAAGATAAAAGCTCTCTGATCATTTTCTACTGTCAGGGAGTAACATGTAACTTGAGTCCAGGCTCTGCTGCAAAAGCTTCTAAACTTGGATACACTAACGTGAAGGTCTACAAAGCCGGCTTTCCGTCATGGCAGGAGAAAAACCACGGGTTGCTTACTCCTCAGTTCCTGAAAGAAGCCTGGATGGACAAGGATATCCCTATTGTTCTGCTTGACGTCCGCGACAAAAAGGCTTCTGCCAATGGTTTTATAAAGGGTGCAGTCGCCTTTCCTGTCAAAGAGTCTGCTACCTTGGTAAAAAAACTGGATATCAAGAAGAACGCGCCGATTCTGATATATAATCAGGATGGTGGCAAAGATGCAGCAGTTGTTGCGGCGGCCATCATTAAAGCTGGTTACAAAAATGTTCTGGTCTTAAGCGGTGGTTTTGATGCATGGCAGGCGGCTAAATTTGATGTTGCCAGCGGTAAGTTGACGGCCAAGGCCGTGTACGTTCCAAAGCCGCGGCCGGGTGAAATAAACCTTGATGAATTCAAAAAGTACGCAGCAGAGCTGCCTGCAAATGTCATGATTATTGATCCTCGAACTACGGCGGAAGTCAGCGCTGGTACTCTCAAGAATGCCAAGTCGATACCTGCTGAAGAAATTAAGAATCGTCAGGCCGAGATTCCGAAGGACAAACTGATTGTGTTTTACTGTAATACCGGTGCGATAGCCGAGGTTTCCTATAACACGCTTAAGGAGCTTGGCTACACTAATGTCAAGTTCGTAAATGCTAAGTTGACATTCGAAAAAAATGGTAAGTACACGATAACAAAAGAGTGACCCCTGTTTCTCCGGTTCATCCCCGTCATAAAACGGGGATGAACCGTTTTCATTGGGTGTTTTAAGAACCCTTTTTATTTGTGTTTAAAAATATGTAAATTTATATAATTGGAATGATGACTATAGGTTGATTTAACAGAAAAACCGGTACTGAAAACAAGTAACTAACAACGCAGGAGGTAGCGATTGTGACCATAAAATTTTCACGCAGAACCTTTTTAAAAGCGGCTGGTGCTGCTACGGCCGGAATCACCGCAGCTACGACGGTACCAAAGAAGTTTCTATCCTGGGCTGAGGAGGCTGCTCAGAAAGAAATGAAGCAGATTCCGACGTTCTGCGAGCTCTGTTTCTGGAACTGCGGGCTTATTGCCAAAGTTGAGAACAACAAGGTCGTCAAAATTGACGGTAATCCTCTCAGCCTGCGCGGTCGCGGTCGCTTGTGCGGTCGTGGCAATGCCGCTCTGGGCGCTCTCTATGATCCG
>CAIMXI010000466.1 GCA_903845365.1 uncultured Geobacteraceae bacterium
ACCTGAAGCTGATGCGGGCTGATCTGTCCTGCGATACTGATGTATCGGGTACCCTGATCCGGCATGAGCTGGTGGTAACTCAATCCGTCAAGCGCCGCCTCAACCATCACCAGACGGTTGTCAAGCCCGTTCGCTGCACTCCGCCAGACCGCTTTTTCGCCATATCGGGCAAACCCCGTGAACTCGAAGTTCTTGATTTCATAACCGGCAAGCCCCTCCTGATCGTAATGCGCAAAGAGCGTGTTTCCCCTCCTGTCCTGCCGGACACACCCTGAAAACCGCAAATCCTGAAGCGTTTGCTGCCTGATGCCCCGGAAGGCGAGATAACGGTTATGGCTTGTTTCCGTCGCCGCCGACCAAGACTCCAGAACGGCATGCCTGTCCTTCACCGTTTGGTGCACGTCGCCGGCATAGAGCGAAACATCGGGTCGAACCGCCATTCCCGAAATCCATGGCCGTAGCTTCTTTCTGACTCCGCCCAGGTTACTACCCTCCCGGAACTGCAGGAAATCAATAATGCTGCCATGATCCCGGCTTTCCCGGACACTGAAATAGGTCCAGTGTCCACCCTCCTTTCTGGTGATGATCACCTTGTCACCCGCTGGATGTCTCATGACAATGCTGCTCCTGCTGCTCGCCCTCCGGTCGAGCTGGTAACCCAGACTCACTGCAAACTCGGTCAGGTTGATTTCGGTTTTGAACCGTTCAAGCTCATCCATGACCGGCTGCATCCTGTGGTGATACCGTCCGCACCTTCTTTGTCGGCACTGCTCCGGCATGTTTCTTCAGCTCACGCTGAAAAAACTGGTCTCGCTTCATGTGGCTCATGAACATGGCTGCCGCAATTTCCGCCTCACTGACACTTGGATACTCCTTTTGGGCAAGTGCGACGTAGTGGTCAAAGAGATCTGCCATCTCTTTCGGCAGCACAAAGATTTTTTTGACTGGCTCCTGATAGACCTTGATCTGGATGTTCAGACTGTTGTTGTTCATAATCAACCTTTACTGTTATAAGGTGAAATAATCATGTCCTTGTTGACGAGGATGTTGACCGCCTTCCCTGCCTGGATAATCAGTGTCGGCTGGATATCCAGGTTTTTCCGGGTGATCTGGCTGCCGGTAGTGGCGATGTTCTGGCCGACCGATGCCGCCATACGCTGCTGCATACTCATGCTTGCCTCATCTGTATATGACCCCTGTGACACCGTTGCTCCAACTGACAGGAGGGAGGAAAGCACTGCTCCGCCAACCAGCCGGATAAAGGTTTTTCGCCCGTCATCGAATACCTTCAGTGGTAACCAAGCGGGCCGTCGCCCTTTTTTCACATCAATATTATACCGGAAGTTCAACGACGAGATGTTCACTTTCGGCTCTATCGAAGCCGCACTCTCCAGTCGGAGCTGCTTCATGTTGTACTGGGGGTCACCTCAGAATTCGGACAATAAAGCACGGTAAACGCTATTTTGTCCTGTTCGTGAACAGCCCTCTATCTGTTCCGACACTCTACAGATGGATTCCAGCATCCAATAATTCTTAACGGGCTTTAAAATCCGTTTCCTGAAGCGACCCCAACCAGTGAAATCTCGACCAGTTTCACCCGTCACGGTAGCCTTGTTGAGTTCGTCTCTGGTGGTTACTTTTCCGCTAATGCTGAACCCTTTGTAGAAGCCAGCATTGACTTTCTTTACCGCTTCGGCATCGACAATGTGTGCCTTGAAAAAGGTTCGACCATCCTCCTGAACTGTTGCTTCGATTTCTGTACCGGCAGCTTTCTGTTGGTGCATTTCTCGCACAGCACCAAACTTCATGTATTCCGGGATTGCGGCTTTCATGGCGTCTGCCGTCACACCGTTTCGCCATCTGAATCGATGGATGTGCTGGATGCATAACCTTCGACCTTGATCGTACCGTCGTTTTGCGCTTCCGTCTTGCTGATTTCTCCGTAGAGTTTCATGGATTCCTTTTAAGTGGTTTTCTTTCCCTTTCTTAAAAGCTATCCAGAGGCTAATCGAATTTTACGGACAATATTTTTCGGTGGGTTGGGGGGATTGGTCCGGATAAATTGAGTATTGATTTCGGTATTACTCAATTCTCAATTCTTGCTTTTTGGCGCAAAAATACCCGGTGGTTAGCCGGGCATTGTGTTATGGAGTTGATGTCGCCTGAATCTTAATCTTTTCTGCCACTAATTAAGGCTTAATTGACGTGAATATAATGTTCGGGTGGAGATTTGGTGACACCAATTAATATTGTCCTCTCATCATATTGATTTGTAATATAATTAAATTCCGAAAGGACTACTGATGTATGATCACTACTAACACTTTCAACATATGCAACATGTCCTCTAGTACTCAATGTATTCCATTGAGCTATATCTCCTTTTTGAGGTATTAGGTCAAAATTTAAAGCTCCTTTACTACTATTAACAACATCATCCCAGTTCTTCGCATCACCAAGATGCAAGGTTGAATTATTAAAATTAGAATGATGATCTTGAACATTAATTTTCCATGCAACATAGGATGTGCAATTATTAATAGTAAAGCCTAAATGATCAGCTTTACTATTCGCCCAAATTTTATATTCGGTTTGATTATCAGGTATCACTGTAACCTGATAAACATTAGTTTTATAAGCATTAGTCTGAATATTTCCAGTTGAATAACTAAGATCTGATACTTGCAGATAATACACTCCATTATACTTTGGAGTAAAATCAATGTTGGAGTTTTTTGCATTATTATGGCCTGTAATAGGAATCATACCCTCTGGACCAAGTATATAATCTATTGTACCACCTGACAGTGTTTTTTCATCGATGTCAATATGATATTTTTCGTTAGCAATTAATTTCATAGCGAAAACATCATCATCCATTGGATACTGAATTTTACCAGTAATTCCCTCGTAATTACTGCCTAATTTATCAAAAACGATTTGACCTTTTGTATCTGTTGTGTTTCCAAAATCGTCAATAATACGATTAGAAGCGGAAATTTTATATGTGCCAGTGCCACTTGCTACACTCCAAACCGGATAATTTGAAACTGATGCTGCTTCTAAAAAATAAACCCCAGTATAAGAGGCCGCCACCACCACCGTCGATGTAGAATGATAGCTAGTAACACCACCAATCATATCCCCCGAAATATGTCCATCTTTATCGTAAATGTATGGAATAAAAGGATCACTTATAGGATTGGAGCCAGTGCCTTGAAGTGTAAAACAATAAGTTTGACCTTTCACTAATGAGACTTTAAACCAGTCTTTATCTCCAACAAAGTCGATATGCCCATTTGTCGAACCACCCAAAGGAATAGCACCATGAGTATCCTTATTATTACTAAAGTCGTCAGTAGGAGACACTACAGTGAGCTTGTATGACCCAGTATAAATACCAGAAGCCCCAGCAGATATATAATAGTTTTGAGATATATTTGGAGTAAAAATAATTTCTGATTTTAATCCAGCATTAGTTGCACAACCAGGTATAATATGTCCCACGGAATCATAAATACCAGTTATTGAAGTATCATATAATGCACCGATTGTACCAATTTTAGACCACCCTTCTAAATCAATTGTATAGGTGGTACCTGCTGTTAAAGAGACACGAAACCAGTCTGTATCACCAATTGTTTCAATATTACCTTTTGCAGAGCCACTTATACCTGACGCTGAACTACTCAGGTAAACATTGCCCTTAGTGGAAGTGTTACGGGTAAAATCATCAGTTGCCACTGTTATCTCCGTTTAGATTATTTATTTGAAAAATTGTATAGCAGTAAAATTAAGCATTTCAGCATTCACCCTAAGAGTTTACAATTCGGCTCTCCGCATATTTTAGCGGGAATAGAGTAAGAAAGAGTTGGGAATGCGTAATATTGATTTATATGATAGGTCAGAATGGAACCCTATGATGAAAGACAAGTGTATAAAAATAAGCCATAGAACTCGCATTTTTGACGATTCAAGCAAGAAGCAGCTAGCACGGTAAAAGGCTTATTAATAATGAAATACATCTTCCAAGGGTCTTAGCAAGGAACTATAACAGCTTTGGAGGTTATCGAACCAACACATTATTTTATCGTAGAAAACTAAACCTTCCTACTGTATTGTGAAGTATTATGGTTTCACTTCAATTCATTAAATTCTACGAAGACCCTACAATTCAAACAGATATCACCTTATTTCCCGAGCAAATTATGACGAGGGCATGTCTGGCACCTCAATCTTGAGTTCCTTGAGAATATCCCTCTGTGCCTTGGTAAGCTCGGTGTGAATGTGCCCATACTTGCCAGTGTAGGTCACTTTGGTGAAAGTCT
>CAIMXI010000467.1 GCA_903845365.1 uncultured Geobacteraceae bacterium
ATCCAAAAAGCATATGAGCGGTCGTGATCTCGGTCGTATGGATGCAACACCTTCACTGGCTCGCCATGCGATACTTGCTTGAAATTGGTTGGAGAACAACATCAGTGATTGTCAACAAATAAAAACTTGAACATCGAGTTATATGAGTTTTATCCATAATGGCCTCCGTTGGATGCAATTTCTGCAGACCACTGGTCTCTTAAACATTAAAAGTGACTACCTGTATCCATAAACTGACTTCAATATCGTCATATCCGTATTCTATTTAGGTCGGCCACTCCAACCGCTTCGCATCGTTCCATCACCCTCGTAATTCCATTTTCCATCGAATGAGTTAAAGTCGTCGTCAAAAGTGAATTTAAATCCACCGCTGCCGTTGCTCTGTGTCCAAGTGCCAGTCAAGACGTTTCCGTCCAGGCGTCCCTTGACTCTACCGTTTTGGTGGGTGTAGTTGCCAATAACACTATCACCGTTGAACGAAAGGTCCATAGCACCGAATTCGGTGTTGTAGAAACGTTTGAAACTGTCTCTAGGCAGTAGTTCCCGCTTCTCTCTATCCTCCATGACTTTTTGCGTCCCATTCCAGCCCCCGCGCCAGTCAGTTTCGCCAGCATAGCTCCACTTAGCGTCAAAGCGGCTAAAGTCACTGTTGAAGGTAAATATGCAGGCTCCCTTTCCGTTGTTTTGCTTCCAAGCGCCAGACAAGACATTCCCTTCGAGAGCACCTTCGACTTCGCCGGTTTGATGAGTATAGGTTCCGCTTACATAGTTGCCTTTGAACTCCAGTTTCATGACGCCATAGCTTGTGTCGTAGGTGCGAGTTGCCGCCTGACAGACGGTGGAGATGAACATTAGGCCAATCACGACTGATAGCAGATAGAACAATCTCTTCATAACAAACCTCCCGTATGTATGTGTTTGCTGCTCTACAATTTATTTGTTCAGTCAATTACGGCACTAAACTCGCTAATGGCAGTATAGCTCTCGCAGAGTCCACGCAGTTCGTTGATATTTACGAGTTCGGAGAATTTCATGGTGACACCTCGCAGTTATGGGCGTTGTTTCTGAAACATAGGGTTCGGTACGTCGTGCCCCTAGGGTTTATCCAGCACTTCCCGCACCTTCGCCGCCATATTCGGCAGGGAGAACGGTTTCTGAATAAAATGAACCCCATCGTCAAGCACACCATGATGAGCAATGACATCTGCCGTATAACCCGACATGAACAGCCGCTTCATGCCGGGGTGGAGGGCAAGAATGTTCCGGGCCAGATCGCGGCCGTTCATCTCCGGCATGATGACATCCGTCATCAGCAGATGGATAGCGCCGTGGTGTTCATGTGCCAGTTCCATGGCCCGACCGGGTGAGTCGGCCTTGAGTACGGTGTAGCCCTGCTTTTCCAGCATGATGGCCGTTATGTTGAGGATTGCTGCTTCGTCTTCCACCAGCAGGATAGTCTCCTGGCCACGCGGAACTGCCTGTGAGTCACCTTCAGTCTGTTTTCGGACCATGTCTTCCGCGTAATGAGGCAGGTGAATGGAGAAGGTGGTTCCTTTGCCCGGTTCACTGTAGATGTTGATGAAGCCGTTGTTCTGTTTGACGGCACCGTAGACCGTAGCCAGCCCGAGCCCGGTGCCTTTGCCCATTTCCTTGGTGGTGTAGAACGGTTCAAAGATGTGAGTCAGAGTCTCCCGATCCATGCCTCTGCCATCGTCGCTGACAACCAGGCGTACATAATCGCCGGGTGTTGCCTCGGGATTGCCAGTGCAGTAGTCGGCGTCAATGGAGCAGGTCCCTGTTTCAATGGTGATGCGGCCGGTGTCTGCGATGGCGTCACGGGCGTTGACGCAGAGGTTGGCCAGGATCTGGTCGATCTGGGAGGGATCTATTTTGACCTGACACTGGCTAGGCGACGGTTGCCAAACCAGCTTAATGTCTTCACCGATCAGCCGCTGCAGCATCTTGAGCATGTTAGTGACTGTGTCGTTCAGGTCGATGACCTTGGGTGATACCGTCTGCTTGCGGGCAAAGGCCAGCAGCTGCCTGGTCAGGTCAGCCGAGCGTTCGGCTGTTTTGCTGATTTCTTTGAGATCGGCACAAACCGGATTGGTCGGATCAAGATGCATCAGACCCAGTTCGGCATGCCCAAGGATGACGCCAAGCATGTTATTAAAATCATGAGCTACGCCACCGGCCAAGCGTCCGACCGATTCCATCTTTTGGGCCTGCAGGAGTTGGAATTCCAGTTTATGTTTCTCTTCTTCTGCACGCTTAGTTTTTGTAATGTCATAGTTGATACCGAGCATCCTTTCAGCCTTCCCGTCCTTACCACGCAAAACCAGTCCTTTGCCCCTGATATATTTTACGGTACCTTCAGGATGCAGAACCCTGAACTCGGTGTCGAACACCTTTTCTCCATTCAGTGCCGACTGGCATTCAGCGATGGCGGCTTCCTTGTCCTCCGGATGCAGTCCGCTCATCCAGGCGTCAATACTGTTCGGGAAGGTCTCCCGCGTGATCCCGTACAGTTCGAACATCCGGTCATCCCAGACCATTGAATTATCCTTGACGTTCCAATCCCATATGCCGAGGTGAGCCGATGATGTGGCCAACTGGAGGCGTTGTGTCATGCTTGTAAGCTGTTCCTCGGACTTCTTGCGTTCGGAGATGTCTCTTACAAAGGCGCAGTTAAACTCCATGTCATCAAACTGAATATAATTGGCAACGATTTCTACTGGGAAAAGGCGACCATCCCTCACACGCTGCATTGATTCGAATTTGAGTGATCCGCTGCGCCGCAGTTCGGCAAAGTGCTCCGGCCAGGTATCCGCATTATAATAAACATCTAAATCAGGTACCGACAACTGTAGCAGTTCATCCTTGGAATACCCAAGTGAACGGCACGCCGCTTCGTTGGCATCAACAATGCGGGCGTCTGGAGATATCCAGAAAAGAGCATCAGAAGCATGTTCGACCATAACCCTCGTTATTTGCAGGCCTTTTTCCGCCTGCCTCCGTTCTGTTATGTCATTAATGATGATAATGACATGGTTGGAGGTTGTCTGCTGGCTGGTAATGGTCAAATAGAGTTCTCTGCCGGTTACCTTGGAGGTGTAGGGACCTTCGTAGCGATGAACCGAATTATCGGCAAGCGTGTCCAGGAAGTGCTGCCGTACCGGGCCTTCCGGAATGGTTGTCAGCAGGTTCATGCCGGCATAATCCTGCCGACTGGTTCCGAATATATCGGCGAAGTGCTGATTGCAATCTATTGCCACACATTGACTGTCAGCCAGCATCAGTCCGATGGCGGCATTGGTGAAAATCATCCTGAACGTCTCTTCACTCTTGCGAAGGGCTTCTTCAGCCTGTTTGCGATCGTTGATGAAGCGTGCCTGCTGGATATTCTGATAGGCACTGGTAGAGAGCTGATTGGCAAGTGTGAAGAGAGCCTGTGCTACGTGCTCAAACTGCGCGAGTGACATGGAGGGCACTTCGCGGAACGCCTCCATGAACGTAGCCTCTTCCACCCCTATCTCACGGGCATAGGCGGCCATTTTTTCATCGGTCTGGGTTTCATCTCGCACCTGGCCGATCAGCCAGTTGGCAATGTGCTTTCCACCGACCGTTATGCCTGCCCCGGCATCACAGAGTCCGCCGCTCAGACATTGTTGGATATTGGGGCCGTGTGGATTGTAGCGCCCGAGGGCGGCGTCTGACTTAAAGCAGTTGGCGCACCCTTTTTCGGTTTTTCGAATAAGATCATTACACAAACGGGTAAAATTGCTGGGTGCGGTTAATGGTATCCCATCCAGATCGGTAATAATGGATGCAACACCCGTAGCCTTGGCAAAATCATCCTGTAGGCGCTGGACGTCATCGATATTGAACAGTTCCTCAAATGATATTACGCCGCTTTCCATAGGTAGCGTAAGTGACAAAATACGCTTTTTGATCGCTTCCTCTGCCCGCTTGCGATCTGTGATGTCAGTAAAACTCACCAGGCTTGCCCATATATCCCCTTTTTCGCCAGTCACCGGCGCACCATATATTTCCAGGAGAGTTTTGGTTCCGTCGGGACGTTCAACCTCCATGTCATCTATATGTGATGTCACACCACTCATTCCTAATATGATCGGCATCTCTTCGGGGGGATACGGATCGCGGGTGCCGGCTTTATATGCTTTGTAAATATTCGACAGGTTCTCTTTGGAAGCATCGGGGAGAATCCCACGTCCGAGGAGATTGTAAGCTGCCTCGTTGGCCAACAGAGGCTTTCCGGAGGGTGCTTCCACCATAAAAACGCCAACGGGCAGAATTTCTAATAGGGAAGAGAACAGGTTGTTTTGCCGTTGGAGAGATTCCTCTCTCTCTTTTAATAGTTTTTGACTGGCTTCATACTCATTTATCTGCACCCGCAGCATCTCTTCAGTCGAGTGGAGTTGATCATTCTGGCTGCGAAGCTCCTCTTCATTCACCTGCAATTCTTCATTCTGATACTGAAGTTTTGCCTGGACGCTTTTCAACAGTAAATTATTCTCTATCAGTGTCTGTTCCGTCAGCTTGCGAACCTGGATCTCCTTTTCCAGATCTGATGTGTACTTCTTCGCCTGCCGGACGATTGTTCTTGCAATCATATAAGTCAGGAACCCGGTAAATCCGACCGAAATAAACAGCAGGGCAATGGTGAAAAAATTGACATACGAGGATATTTGATTGGAGAGCTCACTACAGCTCTTTGAAAAACCTATCTCGAGAGAGGTGAATTCTTTTCCGATTTTATCAATGTTTGATAAAATGGCCGCGCGTTCAGCTTCATTGCTCGCCGCAATAAATTGAGCGGCCTGAACCTTTATTTTTTCTCCCTCCAAATTTGCCGCTGCCGCATTAGAAACCAGTACTTTCAAAATTGGATGCCAATACAGTACCTTTATCCTGTTGACGATAATCTCAGCCGTTTTGTGATCAGTTTCGCTGAAGGTGGTTTCCAGAATCCTTACAAATTCAGCATCTGGTGTGTCTTTTCGCATATCCAGCAAACGACTGAAAACCTTGTTGTAGGATTGGGTAATAGCCATTTTTGACTGAAAAGATTTAAGCTCCTCAGGCATTTTGGTGTCATGATAATTATGGAGAGCAACCATGGCTTCAACCCGTGAAACCGTATGGGTCCGCTCAAAACGGGAAATAGCGGTGATCATGGTGAGGGTGTTACCTGCCCAGATGGTTATGGAAATAACAAAGAGGAGAAAGAAGGTGACAATAGCCGTATGTAGATAAAGCTTTCGCGTGATTGAACCGTAAGCAAATGCGATGATTTTATCTAATGAGAGATTCATGCGACCTCCAGTTCTTAACAATAACTGCTGCAGGCAGCCATGGGGACTTTTTTAATGCACAGTCGAATGAAGTGGAAATTGCCTATTCAAAGACTTCCATCACATATTTCCATACGTAACAGAGATGGATTTACACTTAGAACTGATGGTAGACTTATTCATGCTTCATAGCAGATAAAGCGAAAACATTTACCGCAAGTAGCAGAAACATACTTAATATTCTAAAGTGAGTAATTTTGATTTATCGGGTTTTAAAGATGCCACTGCATCTACCCTCCGCACTTAAATATGACCTTGTTTCTGCAAATATTACACACATCCTGTGGAAATTGGAACGATGTTTTTTAACAAGCCTCGTTACCTTATAGGAGCGACCGACATCAGCCAGCCGCTCCTTCACCCGTTATCGAACTACCCGTTATTACGCCGCCATCGGCATCACCTCCGGCATCCTCCCCAGTGCATTCTCCAAAGTCTTCACCAACACCTCACTGGCCGTACGCAGCGTGCTATCTTGCAGATGAGCATATGACTTCTGCCTATGAAGGTCTTGAATGCTGCTGCGAGGAGGCCGAATTGAGTTAGTGCGATAATGATGATGAGGGTTATCCAGATCATGGTGATTCTCCTTTCTGTGTGTTATGGTTTATGTGGTGTTGGAATTAGTGTTTTATGTGCAAAAAAAGCCCCCAAGGCTGGATGCCGAGGGGAGTTGAGGCCGATGCAAAATATTTGTGTCAAAATATTTGGTGCACATCACATAAATCGGCGTAAAATGCGTAGCCAATAATTTGCCTCAGGGGGGCACAAATGGCAACAATTATGACGGGCTCACTACTAACTGGCGTTGTTATATTTACTGACTTGTTTATAAGGTGATGCTATGAACCACACGCTAAAAGTCTTGACTTGAAGGATGAGGTATTTAACCGGACAACGCAGATTAAAGTCACCATTTCAGGGTCATAGCCATATGTCAGAAACTACACAAAAGCTCAAAATTCTGATCATCGAAGATGATGAACCGCTCCGGACTGCTCTGGAGAAGATTCTGGCCCACTTTGGGCATGATGTTCGCGGCGCAGGTGATGGCAGCGACATGGACAGTGCGTTAGCTGATTATGCTGCAGATGTCGTTCTGCTTGACTTGAACCTGCCGGGTGAAGATGGTTTTCAACTCACACAAAGACTCCGCAAGACAAGTTCATGCGGTATAATCATGCTGACCGGACGTGGACATCTGCATGATAAGCTGGACGGTTACAAATCAGGAGCCGATTTCTATCTGGTCAAGCCGATTGATCCGGAGGAATTGCTGGCAGCCATTACCAGCCTGGGGAGGCGGATTGTTCCCTCGACTCCTGCCTGGCGTTTCGACACTGTTCGCTCTCTACTGATCACCTCGCGAAACATATCAATACCGCTTACCTATCAACAAACCTTAATCATCGGCCTGCTTACTGCAAAAATCGGTGAAACTGTACCCCGCTCTGACATCCTCAGCGCCCTTGGGCATCTGGACGATGAATATTCCCGCAAGAGGCTTGAAACCCAATTGAGTCGTCTTCGTGCAAGGGTTCATGCTGCCGATCCCGAATCGGAACTGCCGATACGTGCCCGCCAAAGTTACGGCTATTCTTTTCTGGCTACCTGTGAGCTGATTTTTTAGTTTTTTTTGACCAGACCCTCAGCCGCACCCTCTTCTCTGTCCTGTACGTCTTATCCCTCATGTTGAAATGTAAGAAGTTGTAAGTGGATATTTCAAAAATGCGCATTTATATATGAGCATGAAGCAGCCATTTACATAACAAATGCTGGAGTCTCCATGATGCAAAAAAGCATTCTTTCCCGTTTTGCGGCCGGAATGGATGACTATCTTTCAAAACCGGTCAGCAGGAATGCACTGGCTGACGTATTGGAAAAATGGCTTCTGTTCGATTCCGGCACCAGCGTATCCGAATCCGCTTATGAGGAGGAGTCGCCAATTCCTGTGAGGAGAACATCGTGAAAATAGGTACCAAACTTTATTCGGTAATAACATTGATGGCGTTCGTGGTGATTGTTGTGGGCGGCACAGGATTTTATGCCGCCAGAATCAATCACGAAAGTCTTACTACGGTGTACATTGATCGTGTTGAACCGCTTGAACAGCTCAAGAATGTATCGGATATGTATGCGGTCAATATCGTCGATACCACCCATAAAACCGGTGACGGCACCGTCAGTTGGGCTGATGCCCGCAAGAACGTCGCCGAGGCGCAGAAAACCGTAACCCGGAAATGGCAGGACTATCTTGCCACCTATCTTGATCCTGAAGAAAAGAAACTGGTGGATCAGACGTTCCCACTCATGAAGAAGGCGGATGAAGCTGTGGCTCGACTGAGCGCAATTCTCGTCAAAGAGGATAGGGATGAGCTGAGACAGTTTGCCGCCACAGAGCTCTATCCGGCCATTGATCCGCTTACACAAAATATTGCGGCGCTGGTTGATATTCAGCTTGTTGTCGCAAAACAGGAATTTCGCAAGAGCGAGTTTTACTATCACCAGGGGAAGCGGTTTTCCATTCTTCTTATAAGTGTCGGCCTGCTGATTTCCTTAACATTCGCCTTTCTTATAGTCAGGGAATTGTTGAAGGAACTGGGGGGTGAACCGGCGTATGTCCATCAAATCGCTAGAACCGTGGCTGATGGCGACCTCTCCATAACAGTGACGGTGGATGATGACAAAAATGGGAGCGTGCTCTGGGCGATGAAGGTCATGGTTCAGGAATTGCGGAATCTTATCTCCGATAAGGATGCAAAAAATCTGCAGCTGCAAAATATGGGTAAAGAGCTGGACGAGCGTATTGCAGAACTTGAGACAACGCTGGAGCAGGTCAACCAGTTGGAGGGGATCATACCAATCTGCATGTACTGCCATAAAATCAGAGATGACCAGCAAAGCTGGCAGCAGTTGGAAAAGTATATCTCTGCCCACACAGACGCCCAGTTCAGTCACGGCATGTGCCCTGACTGCGTTAAAATTCAGATGGGAAAACTTGACAAGATCAGACTTGGTTAAGATAACGGTAAATGAATAACAAGTTTTGTCAGGGTTCGCTCCGTCCCTGAATTGAGGTACCACATCATGAAGGCAAAAAACATAGTGACCCGTTTCTCCCGCAACCTCCTGCTGACAATCTTCATGATCGTTCCGATCGCAGTGACTTTTGTCATCTACGTTCGGGCAGAAAAGCGGATTGACATAGCTCACAACAAGCGGCTTATCTCATTTCAGCTGGCTGATGAACTGCGCCATTCATCGGACGACCTGACTCGCATGGCTCGCACCTATGTCATTACCGGAGAACCGAGATATAAAAAGCAGTATCTGGATATTCTTGATATCCGCAACGGCAAGAAACCCCGCCCGGAACTGTACTCGCGGATATACTGGGACCTGGTACTGGCGAACGACAAACATCCCCGCTCCGCCAGTCAGGAATCCATACCGCTGCTCGAACTGATGCGACGGGAAGGCTTCACGGAGCAGGAGCTCGCTAAATTGAGTGAAGCCAAGCAGCATTCCGATCAACTGGCCCTGCTGGAGTTGGATGCGATGCAGCTGGTAGATACCTCCGGCCATGGTGCCGAGACGAAGCGGGCCAAGGCGCGAATGATGCTGCACGATCTCCCCTATCATCAGGCTAAAGCCGGTATCATGAAACCGATTGACGATTTTTATGTGATGGTCGACCAAAGGACTCAGGATGCTGTCGACACTTCCGCCAAACTGGCACTGCTCCTGCGTGTTGTATTTATTGCCTTTGCACTCTGGCTGATACTCATGTTGCGCTGGACCTTCAAAACATTGCGCGAAACCCTGGGAGGAAGTGTCCAAGAGCTCTACAGCCAGATTGCACTATTGGGGAAAGGTGATTTTTCTTCCGTCATACATGCAAACGACAAGCAGGGTCACAGCATCATGGGGTGGCTGGCTGAAACACAGGTCAAACTTGCCGAGATGGATAAAGGTCGCCAGCAGTATGAAAATAAGCTGCAAGAGTCTAATAAGAACCTTGAGAAACTATCACAACAGCATGAGAAGATTATTGAAGCATCGCCAGTCGGTATCATCCTCGTAGTCGAACGCAAGATTGTTTCAGCAAACAGGAAGTTCAGCGAGATGACAGGATATTCAGCGGTGGAACTGCTTAATGCCAGCACACGCATTCTCTACCCCTCACGCGAAGCATTTGAACAGTTTGGTCAGGAGGCTTACGCGCTTATAACTGAAGGTAAAATTGCCCATTCTGAAATTGAGTTATGCAGAAAAGATGGTGCCATTATTACGGTAAATATCACCGGCGGAGCAATCAACTCGGCTGATTTCTCCTCTGGCACCATCTGGATATTTGAAGATATCACTGAACGCAGAAAAGTCGAAGACAACCTGCGCAAGATGTCACGCGCGGTCGAACAAAGCCCTGTGACCATAGTCATCACCGACCTCGGGGGGACGATCGAATTTGTTAATCCCAAGTTCACCGAACTCACCGGCTACAAGGCCGAAGAGGCGGTGGGCCTGAATCCGCGCGTTCTGAAATCAGGCCAGACCACTCTCGAAGTGTATAAGCAATTATGGTCAACCATCTCGTCCGGCAAAGTGTGGGAGGGTGAATTACTCAACAGGGGCAAAGACGGCAACCTTTTCTGGGAACATGCCACCATCTCACCGCTGCGCGATACTAATGGCGTCATCACTCATTATCTGGCTATCAAGGAAGATATATCGGAAAAGAAAAGTATGTTCGATCAACTCGTCCAGGCACAAAAAGTTGAATCGATCGGTCAGTTGACTGGCGGTCTTGCCCATGATTTCAACAACATTCTCAGTGTAATCAGCGGTTATGCCTATCTCATGAAGCTTGAGCCTGGCAATGGTAGTGATAAGACGGATAATATAGAGAAGATATTAACTGCATCGGCCCGGGGGGCAGAGCTTACTCAAGGTCTGCTGGCATACAGCAGAAAACAGGTACTGAGCCAGCAGACCCAGAACATCAACTCTTTACTGTCAAAAGTCGGCGCATTTATTATGCGTCTGATCGGAGAAAACATAGAGTTGAACATTGCCATGAAAGACGATCCCCTGATGGTGTATATCGACCCTGGGCAGATCGAGCAGGTTCTGCTTAATCTCGCAACGAATGCCCGTGATGCGATGCCGGATGGGGGCATGTTCACTGTTGCCAGTGCCGCAGGAATCATCGATGAAAAATATATTAATTTGCACGGTTATGGCCAGGTTGGCAGTTATGCCGTTATTTCGGTCACCGATACCGGCTGCGGCATGAATGAACAGACCATGAAGCGAATTTTTGATCCGTTCTTTACCACCAAGGGGGTCGGCAAGGGAACCGGTCTCGGAATGGCCATGGTGATGGGTATTGTAAAGCAGCACAACGGCTTTATTGATGTCAAAAGTACTGTCGGAACCGGGACAACATTCGACATCCATCTGCCGCTGGTGGTCAATGCGGATGATACACCGGAATGGGGACCGGACGAGGTTAATCTGCTCGAACTGGGTGAAGGAACTATCCTGCTTGCTGAAGACGAAGAGTCGGTACGCAGTTTTATGGTGAAGCTGTTGACCAAACTTGGCTACGAGATCGTTATTGCCGTGGACGGACAGGACGCCGTTGAAAAATTCGCTATCATGAAAGGCGAAATAGACCTCGTCATTCTGGACATGGTCATGCCCAAAAAGAGCGGCAGGGACGCTTGGAACGAGATCAAGCAGATCGACAGCAGCATCAAGGCCATTTATGTCAGTGGGTATGCTGAAGATCTTATCGATCGGCAGGGGGGACTCGGCCCGGACGAAGTATTGATAAGGAAGCCGGTCCTGCCGCATGATTTAGCGAGCAGGATAAAAGAAATGATACGACATAATCTGGCATAGGGACTACAACATGACAAATACAATAACCGGCATGAGTCTTCGCAAAAAACTGATCATTGCTTTTGCTGCAATGGCGGTGTTTCCTCTTCTAATCTTAAATTTCATGACGTTCCGGACAACCGAACAAGCGCTGCTGAAGACCGTTTTTGAAAGAAACCGGAGTTTTGCCGCGAACATCGCCGAGGATATCGATCTGATGTTCGATGGAAAAATCCGGATGATGAAAGTAGCTGTCAACAATACCGATATCCAGTCGATGAATGCCGCTAGACTGGTTCCGGCACTCAGCCCGCTTACAGCACACCATCATGAACTGCTGATGGCAATTGTACTGGCGCCCAATGGCGATCTTCTGGCGCGCTCGGACGGTAAAAAAGTCACGGCAAACTACCATGACAGAGAATACTTCCGTACTGCCATCAGCACAGGCAAAACCACCATTTCGGATGTGCTTCGCTCCAAAACTACTGGAAAACTAGACATCGGAATAGCTGAGCCGATCAAGAACCCGGACCAGACACTGCGAGGCATGCTGGTCATAGGTGTCTCCCTGCATAAGATCATAGACAACATTGCAAAGACCAAGATCGGAACCACAGGGTATGCCTATGTGGTTAATAAAAAGGGTAAAGTCCTGATGCATCCTGACCAGAGCCTGGTAGATAAGTCGGCGGATTTTTCCGGTCTGGCCCCTGTCAAAGCTGCTGTCAGTGGGCAGTCGGGGTCCGTGGAATACGAGTTTAACGGCCAGAGGGTACTGGCCAGCTATGACTACGTGCCGTCAACCGGATGGGGTCTTATTGTCCAGCAGCCGCTGGATGAGGCAATGGCAGCCTCCACCTCACTTAGAAACACTAACATCATGATAATGGCGGCTACCATTTTGGCAGCGGTCGCTATTGTATTCGTTTTAGCCGGATTCATCTTCAAACCCGTTGCGCAGCTGACAGAAGCTGTCGGAAAAGTAGCCGAAGGTGACCTTACGGCACAAATCAGCTTTAAGTCGTTTGACGAGATAGGCGAACTTGCGACTGCTTTCAATAATTTAACGTTACAATTGAGCAGGGAGGAAACCGCGCGGCACACTGCTGAAAAGGCATCACGCGCAACCAGTGAGATGTTCTCGCTGTTTATGCGCCACTCTCCGGTATATGTCTTCATTAAAGAGGTGGACAGTACCGGAAGCCGTGTGCTGCAAGCCAGCGAGAATTTTCAGGATATGGTCGGCATCAAGGGTTCGGATATGTGTGGCAAGTTGATGACGGAACTGTTTCCGGCAGAATTTGCCGCGAAGATCACTGCCTTTGACCGGGACGTTATTGCAAAAGGAAACGTGCTGAAAATTGACGAAGTGCTTAACGGGCGCAGCTACACCACCATCAAATTCCCGCTGGTGCAGGGTGACAGGACTCTGCTGGCCGGATATACCATCGATATTACCGAGCGCAAGCAGGCCGAACAGGTTCTGCTGCTTTCCGAAAAGAAATTCTCCACCATATTCAACCTGATGCCGGACATGGTGGGCATAACCCGGATGGCGGACGGCTGTTTCATAGAGGTTAACGACGGATTTGAACGATGGACCGGTTGGAAGCGTGAAGAGGCTGTCGGCAAATCATCCCTTGACCTTGGAGTATGGAGTCACAAAGCCCGGGCGGAAGCTGTAGTTATCATGCAGGAAAAGGGATATCTGTACGAGTTTGAGTTCATGATGACCACAAAATCGGGGGAACAGCGGAACGCCTTGATGTACCTGCTCCCCATCGTGGTTCAAGACGAGAAGTGTCTCTTCTTTTTTGCGCGGGATGTCACCGAACTAAAGCGGGCCATGGAAGATCGCATAAACTTCGAGAGACAGATGCTACATGCTCAGAAACTGGAAAGTCTCGGCGTGTTGGCCGGTGGCATTGCCCATGACTTCAACAACCTGTTGATGGCCATAATGGGTAACGCCGACCTGGCTTTGATGCGCCTCAATCCCGAATCCCCTGCTGTTGATAATCTGAAGCGTATCGAGCAGGCTTCGGCGAGGGCCGCTGATCTGGCTAAGCAGATGTTGGCTTATTCCGGTAAAGGCAAATTCATCGTTGAACACCTCGATATTAGCCGACTTGTGGAAGAGATGCTCCATATGCTGGAGGTATCCATTTCCAAGAATGTCATACTTCGTTTAAATCTCACACACCCGATCCACTCGGTAGAAGCTGACGCCACTCAACTGCGCCAGATTATCATGAATTTGGTCATAAACGCCTCCGAGGCGATCGGTGATAAAAGCGGCGTAATTGCCATCAACACCGGCTGTATGGATTGCGACCGCAATTACCTTAAAGATGTCTGGCTGAATGAAAATCTCTGCAGTGGTCTGTATGTTTATCTGGAGATTGCCGACACCGGCTGCGGTATGGACAAGGCAACCATGGCAAAACTGTTCGATCCCTTCTTTACTACCAAGTTCACCGGCAGAGGTTTGGGCATGGCTGCGGTGCTTGGTATTGTCCGCGGCCACAAAGGGGCTATCAAGGTTTACAGTGAGTTGAACAGGGGCACGACTTTTAAAATCCTTCTGCCGACATCCGATCAACCGGCAGAGCTTTTCAACTGCCACAACCATGAGGACGACTGGAAAGGTTCAGGGAAAGTGCTGCTTGTGGATGACGAAGAAACCGTGCGCGGCATCGGCAAGGAAATGCTTCAGGAGTTGGGTTTTGACGTAATTACCGCCGATGATGGCAGAGATGGAGTTGCTGCTTTCCGGCAGAACCCGGACGTCAGCTTTGTCCTCCTCGACCTGACCATGCCTCACATGGATGGAGAACAGTGCTTCCGTGAGTTGAAACAGCTTAACCCTGATGTGAAGGTTATTATATCTAGCGGTTACAGCGAGCATGAAGTCTCCATTAAGTTTGCCGGCAAGGGACTGGCCGGCTTCATCCAGAAGCCGTACAGGCTGAGTACGCTGAAAGCTGCGATAAGGGGAATTATGTAATTTTCCAAATATCCTACTGGCTGAAGACAACATGATCAACCAGAAATTGGCGCAGAGCATGCTGACAAAACTTGGCTACAGGGTGGATTTGGTTGACAACGGCTTGGAAGCGGTTATACGCCAACTGGTATGCCTTCTGACACTCTTTGCAGTTACCGTTTTTATATATATTCTCAGGTGTCTTCTCATGCCCGTATTTGCATAGCTTGACTACTCCATCCATTAACTATCTCCGCCCGATCTGTAGCACATAAGAATTGTCGCATCTCTGCCGGTAACATAACATCCCTGACAAGATATCGTCAAAAGCAAAATATAATCCTTTAAGTCCTGTTAGGCATGATCGTCATTGAGTCCAGGGGTTACTATGCTTCGAGGTAGTAGAGTATCTTGCTTAGAATTGGTCAAATTTCAAAGTCGATTTGGAGAGCAAATATCTCCTCCCAAACAAAAATAGCCCCAAAGGGCTCTGATGAACTACTTATGATGGACAGTGCTAAAACTTGCTCGACTCCCATGAAAAGTCACAGAAAACATCTGGAACAAACTTTTCACAAATCGATTTAGCTGTTGATTTCGCAATAAGTAGGCTATATTCCCCCTATATAATAATGTTTTATACTCGGAGCGCCCCTTGCGTGCACTAATCACAGCTTCAACAAAATATCGCATTCTAGCAAATATGTGCCGCTATGTCCTGACATGTTTCTTTTTGCTTCTGCTTGGTTCGACTGCTGCGTATTGTGGCAGCGACAGCCTTCTAACTCCCGAAGAGCAAATCTGGTTCAATGAAAACCAGACGCGCATTGTTCTCGCGTTTGAAGACAACTACGCCCCATTTTCATTTCTTGACGCAAATAAACAGCCTGCTGGCCTTACTCATGACTACATGGAGCTCGTTGAGGCAAAACTGGGAGTCAAGTTTCATAGAAATGTCTTTCCGTCATTGAATGAACTGCTTGCAAAAGTTCGAGGCAATGAGCACCTGTTCATTGTGAATGCCCTCACAAACACTCCACAACGAGCCAAATACATTGCTTTTACGGATCCCTACATTGAAATACCAAATGTCATCATCGTACAAAATAATCGTGCTGGCAAGTTGAAGGAGATTAGCCTCTCCGGTTCACAAGTCTCTCTGGTTAAGAGTTATGCTGTCACAGAGTACTTAACGAGCAAGAACCTGAATTTCGTACCGAATCTAGTACCTGATGACCTGACGGCGCTTCTGGATGTTTCATTCGGGCGTTCAGACGCCGCGGTCATCGACCTTGCCACCGCTTCGTACGTGATTTCACAGAAGGGTATTACCAATCTGAGGGTGGCTGGTGAGACATCCTTCAGTAATCGTCTCGCAATGGGTACGTTGAAAAGTGAGCCAATATTACAAGGTATTCTCCAAAAAGGACTTAACGCTATTACAGCGGCAGAACGGAACAAAATTCATGATAAATGGATTCTCTCTTCCAAAAAGGATATTTTTTCTGATTGGCGTTTTTGGGCTGTCGTTGGCGGCTCATTTTGTGTCATCTGTTTGCTGATTATTGGAAGTTTTTTCTGGAACAAGATGCTGCGAAGGCAGGTTGCTCTGCGCACCAGTGAACTGGCAAAAGAACAGGAGGCTCTGCGTAAAAGTGAATCAAGACACCGGGGGATGGTGGAGAGCATAACGGATGTTATCGCCATAATAGACCAGAACGGAATAAACAAATACAAAAGTCCAAATATCGAAAAATTGTTCGGTTGGCGACAAGATGAAGTTATAGGTCAAATCACATGGAAGCAAATTCACCCTGATGATCTGGCAGTAGAACAGAAAAACTTTGCCGTACTGCTGAGTGAAGCAAATAAGTCAATCACTTCGGAATGCCGCTATCAGTGCAAAGACGGTAGTTATAAATGGATTGAATTCACTGCCATCAATTTACTGCACGACCCCGACATTTCCGGTGTTTTATTGAGTTATCACGATATTACCGAAAGAAAGAAAATAGCAGAAGTCCAGGTGTTTTTGGCTCAATCCATTTGCATAGATACAAACGACGAGCCATTTTTCAACAAGATTGCTCGCTTCTTGGCACAAACGCTTGATATGGATTTCGTCTGCATTGACCGCCTTGAAGGAGATGGATTAACCGCCCGTACGGTCGCTGTCTGGTGTGACGGCCACTTCGAGGATAACGTTTCGTATGCCCTGAAGGACACTCCCTGCGGCGATGTTGTTGGCAAGGCGGTCTGCTGTTTCCCAGCTATGGTGTGTCAGTTATTCCCGAATGACCTGGTACTAAAAGATCTACAGGCTGAGAGTTATGTCGGTGTAACGCTTTGGAACCACAATCATGAGCCGGTCGGGCTGATCGCAGTAATCAGCCGTCGGCCATTAGTGAACCGCCAGGTTGCTGAGAATATACTCAGTCTGGTCGGCATTCGTGCCGCTGGAGAGATAGAGCGTATTGATGCAGAAGATTCTCTGCGTGAGAAAGAGGCACTATTCAGGAGCTACTACGAACTCGGTCTCATCGGCATGGCAATTACATCACTGGAAAAAGGATGGATTCAGTGCAACGACTGTTTGTGCTCGATTCTTGGCTATACTCTGGAAGAGCTCTTTTGCAAAACCTGGGCGGAATTGACGCATCCTGATGATCTCGCTACAGACGAGGCATACTTTCAAAAAGTGCTTAGTGGAGAGATTGATGGTTATCAGATGGAGAAACGGTTCATACGGAAAGATGGCGTAGCTGTACATACAGATCTCTCTGTCAAGTGTGTACGCAACGAGGATGGCTCGCCCAGGCACTTTGTGGCTATGATTAAAGATACCACCCAACGCAAACAGGCGGATGAAGCGCTATGGAATGAGAAGGCTTTTCTGCGTTCACTCATCGACTCTGCCGTCGATCTCATTTACTTCAAAGACATAAATAGCGTCTATCTCGGATGCAACAGAGCATCTGAATCATTTACCGGACTTTCGGAACGGGAGCAGATTGGCAAGTCTGACTTTGACTTCTTCGACAAGGAATTGGCGGAGCATATTGTGATGCATGACAAACAGGTTTTGAAGGGGGGAGTTGCGGTCCATCTGGAAGAGTCAGTCACTGCCGCTGATGGAAACAGATATATTTTGGACACAGTGAAGAATGTAATACTGGGGAAAGACGGGCAACCCATTGGCCTGGTGGGGATTTCCCGTGACATCACCAGTCAAAAGAAAGAGGAAAAGTTGGCCGCTGCCAGGTTACACCTCATCGAATACTCCTTATCACACACCCTGGATGAACTACTCACTGCAACCCTTGATCAGATAGAAGAGTTGACCGGTAGCTTGATCGGGTACTTTCATCTGCTGCAGGAAGATCAGCGCACCCTGACGCTGCATGCCTGGTCCACTCGAACTGCCAGAGATTTCTGTAAAGCAGAAGGTACCGGCAGTCATTATGATATTGAAAAGGCCGGAGTATGGGTTGACTGCATCCATCAGAGGCAACCGGTCATCCACAACGATTATGCCTCGCTGCCGCACCGAAAGGGTATGCCACCTGGTCACGCCACGGTGATCCGGGAACTGGCCGTGCCAATTTTTCGCTCCGATAAGATAATAGGGATTTTAGGCATAGGCAATAAGGTTACGGAATACACTGATGAGGATGTGCAGATTGCCTCACGCTTTGCAGACCTTGCCTGGGATATCGCCGAGCGGAGGCAGATACAGGACTCATTGACCGAAAGCAACGAGCTGTTCATAGCAGCATTCAAAAGTGCGCCGATTATGATCACCATCAGTAACATTGAAGATGGGACATATCTGGATGCCAACCAGCAGTTCTTGAATATTTCCGAATTTAGCCGGGAGGAGGTTGTCGGAAAGACATCCGTCGGACTTGGCTGGATTTCTGAAACTGACAGGACGCAACTAAGGAAAAGCATTCAACAGCACGGCAGAGTCAATGATCAAGAAATCACTCTGCACACTAAGTCAGGACAGACTAAACTGTGTAAATATTGGGGTGAGGTTATATCTGTTGCCGGACAAAAGCGCCTTCTCTCTATCGCCCTTGACATAACAGAACAACACAAGGCTGAACAGCAGTTACATCAGGCTCAGAAGATGGAATCGATAGGAAGCCTGGCCGGTGGAGTGGCTCACGACTTCAACAATATGCTGACCATTATCATGGGGCATGCACAACTCGGCCTCATGAAATCTGATACAAACCACAACATCAGTGATCATTTTGCTGAAATCATGAAGACAGCGGAGCGTTCAGCCGATCTTACCAGACAATTACTTGCATTTGCCCGAAAACAGACCATCGCCCCGAAAATTATCGATCTGAATGAAGTCATCGATGGCATGCTCAAGATGCTGCGGCGATTGATAGGAGAGTCTATTCAACTCACTTGGCAACCTGCTCCAGGCCTGTGGCGCATAAAGGCGGATCCAAGCCAGATAGACCAGATTCTTGCCAATCTCTCCGTCAATGCCAGAGATGCCATCAACGGCACCGGGCGAATCACCATTGAGACCCGGAACAACACCGTTGATTCAAGCTATTGTGAAGAAAACCCGGAAGCGGTTCCCGGTGATTACGTGCATTTGAGTGTTAGTGACGACGGTAGCGGTATGGATAAGGAAACAATGGACCGTGTATTTGAGCCGTTTTTCACAACAAAAGGAGTCGGTGAAGGCACCGGACTCGGGTTGGCCACCGTGTACGGAATTGTCAAGCAGAACAACGGATTTATCAATATCTACAGCGAACCGGGAAAAGGCACAACCTTTACGATCCATCTCCCGCGAGAAAAGGAGGAGAGTCAAAAAACTTTGCCTGAGGCAAAGAGTGCGCCACTGCCAACAGGTCATGAGACAATCCTGTTAGTGGAAGACGAACCGGATATCTTGCATGTAACCGCGCTGTTGCTCAAAAAACAGGGATATACCCTGCTGACTGCAGGAACACCCAGCGAAGCCGTGCGTCTGGCACACGAACATATAGGAGAGATAGATCTTCTCATAACTGACGTGATAATGCCCGAGATGAATGGCAAGGACCTCGCTAATAAACTTCAGTCCCTGAATCCTCAGCTCAAGTGCCTCTATATGTCGGGATACACTGCCGACATCATCGCTCAACATGGTGTACTTGATGAAGGTGTTTATTTCATCCAGAAGCCGTTCTCTCTGTCGAACATGGCGGCCAAGGTGCGGGAAGTGCTGGATGGAAAGTGATAAAATACTCACCGATTGCCGTTTACACAATCAGGTTGACAGGTCAGTTGATCCACTAAACCGCCTGCAACTGTAATAGGCTATTGATAGTGCCGTTAGCCTTCAATTTACAAATTATTTCCTTAATTATGGATTACTCCCTACTGAAGTCGCTTCCAGCTGTCTTCATTATTGCTATAAGGGGCAGCCTTGCAACTGTTAACAGGCGATGGAAGAGCCTTAGCAAGCCATAATAAATTGTTCCCCTACCTACCCTTCAGGTTGTAGATTCAGCACCCAGCACTTCCATTACTGCAGCATTAATGGAGGCAGATTCAATAGGTTTTAGCAAAATTCTGTCAACTCTCATCAACTCGGCAACGTGCAGAAGGCCTTCTCCATCCAGCGTATCAGAACCTCCCGACATTGCAATTATCTTAGGGGGATCAGATTGCTTGTGGAGCTCTCTTATCAACTCATACCCATCCATTTCCGGCATTACAATGTCCGTTATAACCAAGTCGATAGGCTTACTTTCAATGATCTTCAAGGCCTCTTTACCACTAACTGCACAGATTACTTGATGACCCTTTACAGATAACAGTTGCTCAACAATTTTGGTGGTACTTACTACATCGTCTACGACTAAAATGCTGGCCATTGTAAGTCTCTCCTCGGTGTAACTTTAATCTGATAGCAGTTATGTTTATATCAAATTCTGTTGGCAGTCTTATTTATTCATGCTTCATTCAGAGCAGATAAAACGACGACATATATCTGGCCTTGCCTCATAGATGCAACAGCGACCCTCTATTAGAAACTCGCAGCCAGAGTCAATATCCAGCTTATGGGAGCCAAATAGAGATAGTTGCAGTCGTTTGGCTCCCAGGTTCTCAAGTCGTTGGTATTCTTCCCAACTGATATCAATAGCTGTGAACGAGCTGCAGCAGGCTCCGCCGCACTGCTGACACTTGTCATCGCTATCAAGAGGGGCGTCGAGAAGTAATCCGTGGTATTTTTTCTTCTTTAGTGAAGGAAAGAGCATCGATTTCACTCATCCTACCGGTTGTGTGTTAATTTCTACTGACTTTAGGAACGCGGAAAGTCTTTAACAACACTCTTCAGCACCTCCCGCAACTGGTCGGGATTGTAGGGTTTACTGATTATCCCTGCAATATTGTCACTCCCTATCCGCGCACTGACTTCTACATCACCATATCCACTGGAGACGACTATCGGAAGTTCGGGGTCAAGGCTTTTCAGTTTATGGAACAACTCATAGCCGTCCATTACCGGCATCCCCATATCAGATAATACAAGGGAGATCTCTGTGCCTTTCTGCAGGTAAATCTCCAGCGCCTCCTTACCATTCACTGCTTCTAAAACGGAGAATCCGAATATTCCGAGCATTTCTTTTGCGATATCCCGAATCTGATCTTCATCCTCCACCAGCAGTATTGTGCCGCTTCCCTGCCATAGTGCTGGTGGAGCGGACTCAATTTGATTTTCCTCCCCGTTGGCCTCATTTGCTGGAGCAGGGAGATAGACCTTGAAGGTTGAACCTTGCCCTGGTTCACTGAAAAGCTGCAACGCTCCAGCATGTGATTTTATGATGCCAAGTACCGCCGACATACCAAGTCCGCGACCGGTAAATTTGGTAGTATAGAACGGCTCGAAGATTCGCCATTTTGTAGCTTCATCCATACCGCAGCCATTGTCAGTCACTTCAAGACAGACATATTCACCAATGGGGATCGGTTTGCCGTGATAATCCTCATAAGCTTTACCAGTTTTAACCTTAATACTGGTGAGAGATACATCAACTTTGCCCTGCTCCGTGCCAATAGCTTCTGACGCATTGATTATCAGGTTCATAACTACTTGCCCGAGTTGACTGGCATCACCTTCTATAAGGGGTATTTCCGCTGAAAGGTTGGTTTTAATAACTGCATTCAGGGACAGGGTCGCTTGCAGCATGCTGACTATTTGATCTACCTTATCCACGATATTGATTTTAGTCTTGGTGAGTTGAGCTTTCCCTGCGTATGCCATCATCTGGCGGCATAGGCCGGATGCTCGTTCAGCGGCATCTTCTATTATAGGTATATTCTTCTTTGCGGTCTCATAATTCAACTTTGTCAGTGAGCAGTACCCCATGATTACGGCAAGTATGTTATTGAAGTCATGGGCAATACCTCCGGACAAAACACCAAGACTCTCCAATTTTTGGGCATGCTGGAGTTGTTGTTCAAGAATTTGTTTCTCTTCCTCAGCCTGCTTGCGCTCAGTGATATCCTGGCCAACCGACTGGTATTCAACTAGTAACCCGTTGTCGTCGAAAATACCCGAATTAGTCCACCTGTTCCAGCGCACTTCCCCACCCGGGAAAACAACACGACATTCATTAACAACGATTCGGTTTTTCGTGTTTATGGATTCAATCTGCCTTATAGTCTCCTCCCGATCTTCCTCGTGCAAATACGGATAAAATGATTTGCCGAGCATTTCCTCAGCATTCACTCCGAGAAACTTGGCAAGGGCCTCATTTGCAAAGGTTAGCACGCCACCAGGGAGAAAACGCTCCACAAAATTCGTCTGGGTTTCTACAATATTCCTGTAACGATGCTCGCTCTGCTCCATTAGTTCCGTCATGGCCTGCTGCTGGATCATGAATCTGCGCATTTGCCAGCCAAAAATTAGCGAACCAAACATAAAAAATCCGACCAGTGCGGCTGTTTGCCAGACGAGCTTATGCCAAGGAGCTAAAATGTCATCATGAGCAAAGCCGACAATGACATAGAAACCATGAACTGCATTGCGCCGATAATGATAAAAGCGACTGACTCCATCAATAGCTGAGTTGACAGAATTATAACTACCAATATTCGGATTTTCCTTGAGCGCCTTTTTGAAATCATCTGAAATTTTAGTTGCGCCTGTTGCACCATCCCCCTTTGTTGCAGCAGGGTAACGAGTAATTAAGCGAAGTTGGCTGTCTCGAAAGCCGGCTGTACCTTTGGAGTAGAGTTTAAGTGAGCTGAACATGACACTGAAATTATCCAGAGGAATAGTGGCAACCACAACGCCACCAAATGAACCATCCTTATATTTAAGTCTTCTTGCAAGTGGAATCGCCAATTGACCAGTTACACGCCCCTGTAGCGGGGAGGATATAACTAGTCCTAAATCGCTATTTTCACGCAGTTTTATAAAATAATCTATGTCGGAAATATTTGCATTTTTTGAGTCATTGTTGGCAAGACCATAAATAACATCGCCAGAGGGATTGGTTGCACGAAGGCCACCTAGAAGGGGAAGGCTGTCGCGGATGTGTGTAAGCCGTAGATTCCAATCTATAATTTTTGAACGGTCTGATCCATTAAATTCGCTAAACTCATCAGCAACGCTTTGAAGTGCAAGATCAGCCTTTTCATAAGTACCTACTATTTCCTTTTCAAGCAGACTTGAGATGTTTGATACCGCCACCTGCGCACTTTCTTCATGGGTTCTTCTGTTTTCGACAAGCAGGACTGATGCCAGTAACACGACCAGCATGTTGAGGCATATTAAGCCGATTATCAGCCATCTATAGTATGTAAGGTTATGGGTAATAGTGACGGGAAAGGCATCAACATGTTTATTTAGTGCAGCACCTGGTTTCATAAAATAAACTCTCCAGAGCTGCTAAGGGGATGTTGTAGATGACCATTAATCGTGTAGTTCATGACATCACCTTGTAAATACTACTGGAAATATCCAGAATGCTGGCTTGAATACGCCATTCAAAATAATTGTCGCCATTTTGCCACCCTTCTGGGGGTAATAATTGGCCGATTATTTTACTCTTATTCAAGCGATTTGCATCAAGTATTTTACAGGTATGGCAAATATAGTATCTTAAATATGGCCAGAATAAGTGCGACCGACATTATCTGCCAGCCGCTTGAAAATCTGTCCGGCCTGTCTAAGGTAAATTTCCAAATCCATTTTATTCAACCAGTATCAGTTCGTCAACGATGCGAATTTTCTCTGTTTTATACGCAACTATACAGTTATCAGGTGAGCTGATCAGCGAGCAGTTCGACAGTATGCCTCACCTGAATATCCGCTCCGTCCTGGTCTATCCCACCCCTGATCTGCATGACACAACCGGGGCAGTCCATTGCTACAAGCTGCGCACCGGTTTCCTTGATATTTCTAAGCTTCCGCTGCAGAATCGGTGCTGATATTTCCGGCAGCTTCATCGAATATGACCCACCCATGCCGCAACAGGTATCGCACTCGAACATCTCGGTCAGTTCATACCCCGCCTTCTGCAGCAGTTCTCGCGGCTGTTCAGATACCTTCAGAGTCCGTTTCAGGTGACAGGAATCATGGTAGGTTATTTTCCCCAGTTTCTGCCCCTCTTTAAGGGTCAAACGCCCCTCATTGACAAGTTTTTTGACCAGCGTAGACAGATCGATCGTCTTTGCGGCAAGAATTTTCGCATGAGGCAGCCATTCCGTTTGCCCTAAACTTTCAAATGTACTGATGAATTCATGATCAAGCGCCACAGTGCAGGTCGGACAGGCAGAAACAACATACGTAACATCCTCGCGCAAAAGCGCCTTGATATTATCGACAGCGTTACTGGCAGCGACCTCATACGCTCCATTGTAGCGGGCAGGGGCGCCGCAACAGGTCTGATCCTCCGGGAAGATCACCTCGATGCCACCCTTGTTAAGGATTTTCACCAATGATTCGCCCATTTCCGGATAGGCAAAATCGATCAGGCAGCCGGCATAAAACGCCGCTTTTTCTTTGAGCTTCGGCTGTTTTATGTTTTTGAAACGATCACGGAATGGTTCGGTAGCAATTGCCGGCAGACTGCGACCGTCGGTCAAGTCGGCCAGAAACAGCGGCAGATGACGGACAAATTTACCGGAGGTAAACGGTTTGCCGGCAATTGAAGCGGCCCGCAGCATGCCGTGAAACAGTTTACGATTATTGACCACGGCGTAGATGGTCTTCTGCAGCAGCGGCAGTCCCTGATCCTGTACCAGACGGCGCCGGATCTCCATGATAAGATCGGGAATATTAATCTTGCCGGGACAGACATCCGTGCAGGCACCGCACTGGATGCAGAGTCCCTGGATATCTTCCGACTTTTTCAATTCATCAAACCAGGCGGTCAGGATCGTACCGATACCGCCGGTATAGACCTTGCCGAACACGTGACCGCCGACGAGGCGGAAAATGGGACAGACGTTGAGACACGAGGCGCAACGGATGCACTGCAGCGCCTGTTTGAACTTCGGATCAGCCGCCATCTCCGAGCGACGGTTATCCATCAGGATGATGTGCATATCCTTCATCGAGCCGTCACTGTTCGGCGTCTGACCGGTGATAATCGAAACATAGCTAGTCAGAAGTTGAGCCGTGGCACTGCGGGGGAGCGCTTTTAAAATTGTGGCGACGTCGGCGTACTTTTCAATCAGTTTTTCAATGCCGACCAGCGCGATATGAATTTTGGGGAGCGATGTAACCAGTCGGGCATTGCCCTCGTTGGTCATCAAGACGATGCTGCCGGTTTCGGCAACGGCGATATTGCCTCCGGAAATTCCCATATCGGCGGCGAGGAAGGTTGGGCGAAGTTTCTCACGAGCTACTTTGACAAGCCGGGGAATATCCGAGGTCAGCCGTTCGTTGACCTCCTTGCTGAACAGGTCTGAAACCTCTTCCTTCGTCATGTGGATGGCCGGCATAACCATGTGCGACGGGGTCTGCCCGGCAAGCTGGATGATCCATTCACCCAGATCTGTCTCCCCAACTTCAATCCCCGCTTTCTCAAGATACTGATTGAGATGAATCTCTTCTGTCGCCATCGATTTTGACTTTATGACCGTTTTAACGCCATTATCCTGCGCAACCTTCAGAATATATTCTCTGACTTTGGCCGGATCCTTCGTTCGAAACACCTTGGCGCCTGCTGCTTCTGCGTTCTTTTGAAACTGATCGGAAAGCTCATCAAGATGGGCGGCGGC
>CAIMXI010000468.1 GCA_903845365.1 uncultured Geobacteraceae bacterium
AAGGCCGTTCAACACAACCTACAAAATCATCTTAAACTATTCCACCAGGTACCTACATTAAAACAGGCTGCATACAATCCCCCTCCCTTTCAAGGGGAGGGCCGGGGAGGGGATGGGGTAGATTACATGATTTCAGCAAGTAGCCATGACCAACCCCATCCCCATCCTAACCTTCCCCTTGAAGGGGAAGGGACTAAAAACAAATCAATTTGACTATTGGTCAAGGTATCACTGTCCAATGTATAAATACGGTCATAAAATTGATCCACAAATGTCAGATCTACCGGTGCATCCAGTTGTTTTGGCTTTGAAGCTTTTTTTCTTAATTCACCTACGGTAAGACCACTCTCTTTATATTTGGTGTAGAGTGCCGTCATCTTTTCTGGAGTTTTTTGACGGGCTATAAGCGCAAGGATAACCCGTCCTGCCTTAGGTTCATTGCGGCAATCATTCTTCACATCATCGGGTAATTTATTCAGAGAGAGAATTTCGGAAAGGGTCGAATCAGATTTACCAAGAACAAGAGCCAGATCAGCCAGTGTGTATTCATGTTGTGCCCGCAGTTTTTCAATCGCTTCCGCTTCTTCAATGGCTGTCAGATTTTCCCGCAGCAGGTTTTCTACTATGGAAAGCTCCGCTGGATCGCCATCGGTAAAAACAGCCGGAATAGTCTGACATCCGGCCAGTTTTGAAGCCTGAAAACGGCGTTCACCGGAAACCAGCAGCAATGCACCATCTGCCGACTGGCGCACAAGAACCGGCTGCAATACGCCATGCTTTTCAATCGAGGCTTTTAAATCTGTCAGCGCCTGCTCATCAAAATACTTGCGCGGCTGCTCCGGGTCTGGTTGCAGATCGGCAATGTTAAGATCATAAAGCTTTCCCTTTTCGTAGGTCACTTGCGCTGAATCAGACATGATATATCTCCATAAATTTATATGATAAAACAGGAGAGATACTATCCAGAAGCAGTAACATTATCAATCTGAATCTGTTGCTATTCAGGCTGTTCAATTTCCCTGCGATTGACAACTACCGATGACCCCGGAATTTTCTTGGCAGCTTTCTTGACTTCTGTGGAAATAGAAGCGAGTAGTGCGTATGAACTGACCGGCGTCAACTGAGTGTTAACTATGCCGGTGGAAATGGAGAGCAGCCCGAACGTTTCCTGTTCACCCTTGCGATTTACAGCAGTGTAACTGCCTGCGGAGTAATCGGTCTGTCCATGGAATAGCGGCAAATGTTCTTCAACTGCTTTGATAATTTTCAAGGCGATGTACTCTGCATGGTGTGCGGCGGTAATAACAATGAAATCATCGCCGCCAATATGTCCGCAAAAGCAATCAAATCCAGTCGTCGACGATTCTGCTACTATTGAGATAATTTCGCCTATCGCTTTGATTACCACGTCGCCCCGCTCAAATCCGTAATAATCGTTATATGGCTTGAAATTATCTATATCGATGTATGCAATATCAAAATACTCTCCAGACGAAAGGCGCTGGTTTATTTCACGTTGGATACTCTCATTTCCGGGAAGTCCGGTCAGCGGGTTGGCACCTTTGGCCAGAATCAGGTTAATTTCAGTAATGGAGCTGATGAGGCGGTTGACATCCACTATTCCGTGATAAACACCGCTGCGGCTTACACAGATATTATCAAACCGAACATCCATCCCCTGAGATTGTATTGCCTGGGCAGCGTCTCTGATGCTGAGATTTGCTTCCAGTTCCAGTTTTACCGGTACCATTAAATCGCGCATTTTTCTGGAGTGATTGATATGGTAGCCAAATCCGTTCATACCGATAACGTGTTCTTCCAAAAAGGTCGAACGGTTGATTATGCCGACCGCGCGACCTTCATCAACCACTGGCAACACACGCAGAGACGGGTCGTTCTGAAATCGTTTAAGAACAGAGTCAAGTTTATCTCCAGGATTTACGGGCTGTACCGTGATGGAAATGTCGCCAATGAACTCTGGGGTGACGATCACAGGCAACTTTGAGTTAATAGAACCGGTTTGCTGCGTAGTTTTCAAACAGGTAAGCGCCTCTACTCCAGCAGTTTCGGGAAGCAGACCAAGTGTGGAAAAGCTCTCGTCAACATTCGGCATACTCTGCACAATGAATGCTTCAAACTGCTGAGAATCGAGCGGCTTCGCAAAATAATAACCTTGAACCTGCTGGCATTTTCGCCGCTTCAGAAAGTCGAGTTGCTCAAGTGTCTCTACACCCTCGGCGATCACTTTAAGCTTAAGTGAGCTGGCCATGGCGATGATTGCGTTGACAATAGCGGCATCATCTGCGTCGACTACTATGTCACGGACAAATGACTGATCAATCTTGATAGTGTCAATCGGCAGATGTTTCAGGTATGAGAGCGAGGAGTATCCAGTCCCGAAATCATCAACTGATATACTGATTCCAAGCTCTTTAAGATGCAGAAGTTTACTGATTGTATCGTTGGCATCTCCCATAAGGACACTTTCAGTCAGCTCCAACTCAAGATAGTGCGGATCCAAGCCGGTTTCTTCAAGTATCTGCGTGACCAGGGACACGAAAGCGGCGTCACGAAGTTGACTGGCGGAAAGGTTTACGGCCACTTTCAGTTTCTGTAATCCAGCATCTTGCCAGGCTCTGTTTTGTCGACAGGCCTCCTGTAACACCCACGTTCCGAGTCGCACGATCAGACCATTCTCTTCAGCAACCGGAATAAATTTGTCTGGCGGAACGACGCCGTGACCGGGACGTTTCCAACGAACAAGCGCCTCCATGCCGTGGAGTTCAATACCGTTTATATCCATCTTGGGTTGATAGCAGAGAAAAAATTCGCCATATTCCAAGGCTCTAAGCAGTCCGGTTTCAATACTACGGCGGTCAATTGCCTTCTGATTGAGCTGATCAGAATAATACTGGGAGTTTACACCATTTTTTCGTGCCTGATTCATGGCAATATGAGCGCGCTGAAGAAGCAGATCACTGGTCACTCCATCTTCCGGGAAACAGGCGACACCAAAGCATGCAGGGATAAATACGTCATCCTCTCCCATACGAAGCGGTAAAGAGAAAACCGTCTGCAATTTGTTCAGAATCATGGCAACGTCCGCATCCTGTACGGTACCACTCAGAGCAAGGACAAATTCGTCTCTATGAATACGGGCAACAGTATCATACTGCCGTACAGTAGAAACCAGCCTCTCAGCAATGGCACAGACCGCCTCAGTACCGCCACTGTGACCGTGTGCATCTACAACTGCTTTGAATCCGGTAAGACTGATATAGATGACCGCTGTATTTTTCCTCTTGCGGCTGTTGAAAGCTATGACCTGGTTTAGCCGAGATCGGAAGACGTCGTGTAGGGAAAGAGTGTTCAGAG
>CAIMXI010000469.1 GCA_903845365.1 uncultured Geobacteraceae bacterium
GGTCATCAAGCGTACTCAAAAAGTGAGGTTCTTTGCCGTAACCACCGTCAATACCGACCCAGGAAAAACGAATGCCAAGGCTGCGTAGATGCTGAATGCTATCAAGTGCAAGCTGGGATTTGCTCTTGAACACAATATCTTTTGGAATACCGGCTTTACGACAGCGGTCAGCATCGTCAGTCCACTCTTTTGGGACATAAAGCCGACAGTCTACCAAGGCAGCCGATGAACCACGAACTAGAGAAGAAAAGACGCCAACCTGGCAATTATCAACTTTCCCGAGAGTGCCGCACCATTGGCGATGAACGGCAACAGACTTTTTACCAGCCTTGTGAAAACTGGTTTCATCTTGGATCAGTCCAGTGTCCTGGTCTCCAGCGAACAGGCTATCAGCATCCTTCGCAACCTTATCAATAACCGGACGATATTCCCATGGAGAGTGGGTGACAAAATGTTGCAAAGATTGATAATCCGAATCAGGGACCACTTCTGTCATTCGTTCCACGTTCTTGCGCACAGATTGCACAAGTCCGCTCAAATAGTGAAGCGCCTGGGTAGCAACGGTTCTTGTTGTTGTGACAAAGAAATGAGAATAGTTTGCGTGAAAGGAAATAAAAGATGCTGCCATCGACCTCAGTGGACGTTGGTCATCGTTAATACTCCTTTCAATTTCGGTATTTGCTTTACTGCTGGCTAAGTTTCATCAAAGCACAGAATTAATTGTAAAAGCAGATTGCTTTATAGCATATTTGTTTAATTATATCAACTTATTATATGCATTTACAATGTGACAAAGTAGAATTAAAGAGTTGTATAAGGATTCAAGTTTATCTGGTTTTCTAAACAAAATGTCAAAGAGACCCATAATGCCTTCCTTTCGATCATTGCAGCAATCGTTGTATAAACTCTAGTAATTCTCAGCAAACAGCGAGACAACCAAGAACAATCCGTCACTTATTGAGTATCCGCTGCTTCAGGAAAGGGTTCATCCATTCACGGTATTGAATCAGATCAATATGCCGGTGAAAAACGGCTTCAAGCTCTTCATTCAGGTGAGCCAGAATGAAAAGATCAGAATCGCGAAGTTTGACAAACACATCAACATCACTCGCCGCTGTACTCTGATTGCGGGCAAACGAGCCGAAAAGTCCAATAGCCATAAAACACCATAGCGCTCTGCAACGTCACACTTGCAGCGGCGCAAAAGCCCAAGCGCCTCATCCCTTCCGAGTATGTTTTGATCTGTTACCATCTGGGATTCAACTTCCCCGTTTCTTACGATAGATTTTCGAAGATAATCAACTAATCAACAACGACCCTCTTGGGCTCCTTTAGTAGCCGCTTTGCAGTGATAGTTTCAGTTTGACCGTTGGTGTCAATAGGGTGCAATTTTTCTTCATCCACTCAACAATTTCGCTTTTCGTCAGGCAGATAATTTTTTCCACAGATTCACCCTGATAGGGCGTAGGATGCGTTGAAAAAAGAAATATCTTGTTACTGTCGCGCAAATATTCCTTGTAGTCCAGAGGGTTAAGAGGTGATGGCCAATTGCCCGATTTTACTTGTACCAAGCCAGTAATGCCACTACTGTTAATCATAGAAAATTCAAACTGAGGCTTTGAGCGAAAACAAGTAGATTTGATCAACAACCACCCTTCTGTCTGGAGCATTGAGGCAACAATGTCTTCGATGTCATCTGGAGACATCAATCCAAACAGTGATTCTTCCGCAATTGTTTCAAGTACGTTACTAAAAGTAGCACTCTTAATGCTAGGGAACCAAGCTGGGTTTGTGCCAATATTAGCTTCAATACACTGATTAAGCTTTATTTCAACATCTGACAGGTTGATTCTCTGAATCATTCTCCGAGCAATAGTGCCTCTTTGAACTGAACCGCAAACCAGTTCATCAGGCACTTCGATCCACTTCGCCGCAATTGCGTGGCCTAGATCATAACGACGGAAGTCATCACATATTTCTCTAGCTATATATTTTTTTTCTCCAGCAACACATAGATGGTAGTGACCGTACTTTTGCATCCAAAGATGGTCACCTGGCTTGATGTCATAGAATAACGTGTTGATCTGTTGGGGAATCTCCGAAGTCTCCCAATGTTTCTTTATCAATTCTTTCGCCTCGTCAAAGTCTTTTGGTTGCTGTTCCTCGTATCCGTGAGACCACCCAATTCCAGCTAGGCCTAGTTCTCTGCACTTCAAAAATGGATCGAAGCCATTATCGCTATCAGGTTTAATGCTAAATTTCCAAGTCTGCATATGCTCTCCCTTGTAATGTCCAAAACGATTGCTTTGGTTTGCCGAATAATAAAATATTTATCCCGTGAAACACAAAAATCCTAACCATATCCGGAAAAAACCTTTGACGAGTTCCGTGGACAGTATACGAAACCATGCCTATCAAATCTTTGTGAGAAAATACATACTTTTTCCATATTCCACATAAACTTGGTATCCAGAGGAAAGCCATCAGCAAATCTCCTCGACAAAACCCATTATCGCGACTTTCACCCGTGAATGGACACTCTCAATAACTGCCAGTCCATCTCTCATACGCTCCCAGTCCAACTGGAAACCATAACCATGATGGACAGCGTGCCGAAACTTGCGGAATAAGCCGCCAGATCAACAGCCAGAATTTCAGCAAAAAGGAGATGCAGTGGAACACACAGGGGTATCGAAATCTAAATAGGCCGTTGGCAAAATGTCATTCGATAGGCGTTAATAGATCAAAAAACTCGTTAACAACCTTTTCTCTTAAGATTGCTGCTTTATGTATATTCTCTAAATTACTGAGTACACTTGATATTTTTTCATTATCAGGGTGTTGGGCGGACTTAAAAATATTTAAAGACCTATTTAGTAAAAGTTCAGCCTGCTCAAGTTGGCCCTGATCATAGTAAAGGCATGCTAATTTATTAGCGATCATTGCCACATCATTGTGATTAGGCCCTAGCGAATTTTCTCTGGATGCTAATATTCGCTCGTAAATAGATTCGGCTTCAGAGAACATATTTTTACTTATAAAAATTTCAGCAATAGCCATTAGGCAAGCGTGAACACGGGGATGGTCTGGCCCGTCTATATTCTCAAAATTTGCCAGGGCGCGGTTATAGAAAATTTCTGCATCAGCAGACTTTCCCAGTGCATTATACAAGTTGGCAATGTTTTTCGCTGTTATCGCGATATCACGATGACATTTGTCTTTCCAAACGTTTTCACTCATCAATAGCGATTGATTGAACATAAGCTCGGCTTTTTCATACATCTTCTGTTTACAATACAGTTCACCGAGAAGGTTTAAGCTTCTTGCTACATGAGGATGGCCAATTCCGTGATAATTATAAATTTTTTCCTCAATTGCCAAGGCTCTTTTTATGAGTTGTTCAGATCGCTCATAATCGCCTTTAGCACATATCAACCTTCCAAGATTTCCAAGACAAACCGCTAACATGGGGTGATCCGCTCCCCCCTTTTGTTCAATCTCGCGCAACTCCTCCTCAGCACGAGCAATCAAGCTATCTAAATCTGTTTGCATAATTTCCCTCCAAAATGGTTAAATTTTCATATTCTCAGGAACTTGCTGCGGGGAAATGGAAATAGGGACATTACCGGGACATTACCCATTTAATCCACCGTTTCGGTATCCTGCGGGAAACAATCAGCATAAAACCCATTATCGCCACTTTCACCCGTGAATGAACACTCTCAATAACAGCCAGTCTATCTCTCATATCTATTGCCATAAATGGCACTGTCAATCTTTTGTATCGCTATAGATCATACCATTTGCTGCTAGAGGCAAGCTGTTAATACTTTTTCTAACAGTTGACCAATCAGGTAAATGAGAGCCACTACCGGAGTTAGTGCGTTGTGCGAGAATTGAATCTAGAATTTTCCTGTAGGTTACACAAACATACTCGTACTCATTTGTAATATCATTGGAATTAATATTCTCAACAAACTGTTTTTGCACATCATTTAGGTTTGCAATTCTGTTCGTTGCAAGGTGTCTCAGCCAAGTCCAATACTCAGAAATTATATCATAATGTTCTTGACTCTTTATGTTTCCCCCCAACATTTCCACAACATATTTATTATTATCAAGATCAAATCCACTCCTAAGTAGTTTGGGAGATAAATAATTTTTTATATATATTTCTAAACTTTTGGCATAAGCAATCCAGGCTTTTCCTTGTTGAGAACTAGGTTCTTCAGAGTCACCTCTGATATAGCCTAGAAATTGTATTTCAAACTCATTTGCTCCAATGAGATCAGCATTACTCATTAATTCAGATATTCGTATTTTTTCGTCATAAGTGAGATTTGATGCCCCAATACAATCTGATCTGCACATCTGATACACCTCCTGTCAATTCAAACCTCTTTCAATGCCTTTTCAATTTCCGCATTTGATAGACAACCCATTGTTCGCATTGAGCACAATATTTGAAGTATCTGTTCTTTACCAAGAACAGGAGGGCCGCCAGGTCCATAGCCTAACTTGAGTCGACCGCCAGTTGGTCTCGTGTCCTTATAATACGAAAACCAGATGTCGTTAACAGCACTGGTGGGTTCACCGCTAACCAAAAAAACAAAAGGTTGATACGTTTCAGCTTCAACTCCTAATGTTATTATACCTCTTAAGTATGGCTCCCATGTTTCACCTGGTTCCTGAAGATCAAATTTCTTTTCTATGTGCCCATGGTTTCCACATTGGCAAATAAACCATCCACTTTCATCTCTGTGATCATTGATTAGCTCAAGAATGTTACTAGCCCACGTTTGCCTACCACAATTTACATTGCACTTAATCCACCATCCCATTCTACTCTCCTTGCTAACTGTAAAAAAATAAGAACTGCTCAGAATTAAAACATTACAGCAAATACTCACACTGGGTTCTTCGATCAGTTTTGTGGCGAAAGTACCAAGTTCAGATGTTTTTATCCATTACTGAAGGGTGTGCCTATTAGCAGATCATGGAAGTCTACAGTTTATGTGCCCAAGTTACAGTCAATCACTGATATGCTTGCCGAAGTTTATTTCTGTGCTTATTGCTATTAGCCTCCGATTCGTCGTACCAGCCATTTCCATCTTCTCGAGGAACTATTCTATATTGCAATGTCATTCAGATTTTCCCGAGTCAAGCCCAAATCACTTTCAAACAATAAAACAACCCAGTTTAAGCGTCAACTGTATTGTAAAGGGCCTGTGTTTCCTTCCCCTGATTCACCATTTCCGTGATCTTTTCTAAAATCTTGATCATCGCCAATGTGTCGAGATGGCAGTACTGTAATAATTGCTGGCGCAACATCTCCCGTTCTTCAGCAGCCTGCGTTTGAGTCATTTTTAGCCACGCTGTAGAGGCCATTTCACCATTGCACACTTCAAGCGCATCGTAAGACAAATCAGGTACAATTACTGGCAATGCAGTCTTAAGGGTGTAAAATCCTTTAAATTGCCAATTATAGATTGCCTTACTTGCGAAGGGGCTCATAAGGTCGCGTATATTTGAGATGGCAGTTGATATTGTGAGGTCCATCTCTGGAAACAGTTGACCAAGGTCCCGTAATATTCTTTTCTCGAATTTTTGATTCCAGGCAAGTATACAGGCGTTCTCAGGGATGTAAGAAAGAAGTCGACCTATCAAACCCCGCCTGTGGTCTTCAGAACCATCGGAAAGAAATTCATAATGCTGTATTTCTGAACCAGGTGCTTGGATTACGTGTAGCGAAAACTGAAACGGTATCGGTTGGTAAGGACGTGCAAAGTCAAATTGTGGTACCGGCGTCATGTATGTGGTTTCAAAGTCCATGAAGCAAAGTGGATACCAGAGAGAGTCAAGGAACTCACGAACCGCATCAGTATCAAAATGGTTCTTGTGGTATAACAGGCCGTCAAGCTGGAGTTTTTGACGCCAACCGAGTTTATCAGGGGGAACATCTTCCATTCTGACAATACCTTGACGGTATAACTCAAAAGCATTTGGCTTACCATGCCCTCGGAATTCAAAAACCGAGTTCTCCGGTATATGTTTCCAACAGTGACCACCGAACGAACATTCATAAGGGTCTGAACAGTGTGGGCCTATATCTATTTGAGGCATGTCGCCTTGCAACATATCCCTAATGGCAATTATGTTTGCCTTCAGCTCAGTTTGCCTTGAGATAACCTCGCTCGTAATGTCCAAAGTAGTGAACAGCTTGTCAGCTTCAATGTTTCCCTGTCGAACATATTTGTTGTTGATATGTACAAGAGCTGTTTTGGAAAGGTTAAGCCGACATCCCATGAGCACGTAATACTGCACAGCAATGTCATGTAGGTACACCTTCTTCAACTTGGTTGAAGCCTTGACTTCGTAAAGCTCCCAGCCACTATCACTACGGTGCAGAATGTCCACTTTGACTAAAATGTTGTCAAAGCTGAAAGTGGCCTCGTAAATGGTCGTCTCGCCATCGGCAATCAACTCTTCCGTCCGAGCAAGCTGCTCTTCATGGGTAAATCCGTCGTAGGGCACTTCAACCCCACCGGGGAACAGTTGCTGTGCCAGAATACCCACATTAGTGCCACTATCAAAAACCGCCTGCAGGCTATCGGAAACCTCATCCTGCAATTCAGGTTTATACTTATGCAGCCAGAGTGCCTTGTGACATTGAAGCCCTTTGATGTAGAGAGATTTGCTCAGGTAGGGGGAATATACGAAAGCATTGTCAGCATTATTAAGAACCTCGTGGTCATAATAATCCGGGTCAAAATGTTGATCCTCTTGATTGAATGCCTCATCGATCTCTAATATTTTAACTTGACCATTTGCATCTGCCATAAAATGACCTCCAATGACTTTACAGTAAATATTCGTGTGTGCAATTATTGGCGTTAGCCCGCAATCTGGCATATTTCTACCTGAAAAGGCTGCCGTCAATAATTCTAAAAACTCGAACGACCTCACTTATAAACGCATCGTAATTAGCGAGAATATGTGAGTCTGAATCGAGGGTTAAATGTCTGCCGAAAAAACGCCAGTCATCACTAGGAATAGGACGGTTGTTAATTACTTTTTCTGCAGTCAGAGGTGAAAAAAGGTGCTCTGGTTCACCATAACAACCAACTGATTGAAAAATCGTATCAAACTCTGCCTGGTTATCCTTAACCACCTTTTCCCAGTAAAAATAGTCAATTGCACCGTCATTATTTACTTCAGCTACGGTTCTGAAGCCGATACCGATACGCGCTGTACATTGGTTATCGTGGATTTTATCGAATGCTTCCCCTCTGCCATCAAATTCTTCTGGTACCCCTTCGACAGTAAACGCAATATTAAATTGCTTTCTGAATGATAGCTTTTTTGGATAAGTGAAAATATGATGGGGATTACAGCGGAATGACTCGGCCAGTTTATATTTTTTGCTTGATTTGAACACGTCAGATTTAATGCTTTCCGTGAGGCACTTAAAATTGTGGCTCACTAAGTTGCACGAGTGCATGCCTGATACGTCATTCCGACCACTGTACTTAATTGCTGATAGTGTTGACTGGTCGAATGTACTTAACTCGTGAAAAAAGTCTCGATCAAATGCTGGCATAATGCCCTCCGTTATTCTAAATACGCCCGTTCTCTAACGATTTGTCTCAACGATCACTTTTTCTTATCCACTCTTCACCAGCACAACTGTCGTCTGAACAGCATTTTCAGTCAAAGAAATAGAATTTAACCATCGGCCTGCTCGCGACCATATCAGCCCGGTGAACTATCTGACCGATTTTATCAAAATCTTCGGGAAACATTTTTGCCGGATCTGACTTGGCCCAACGCCCCTGATGAAACTCTATAGCCCGACAGATTGAGTCAGCATAAGGAATTGTTGCATTGTACTTTTGCAGGCATTGCCGGAAAAAAACGGCTCCTTCACTTTCATGGGTGCCGGTAGTATGAGTGCCGCCTTCAAAACCATACTTGATCGCATCATGTCCAAGAGTTGCGATAAGGGCAGCATCGTGCTCTTCGCTTGAAAGCATTTCAGCTTCTGCCAGTGAGTGCACGACGTAACACATTGCTTTAACATGTTTTGCAAGCCCTCCCGCAACATCATCCGAGCCGATTGTGTTGCTCCAGGAATTATGATATTTGCCAGAGCTGCTTGCAGGCTTCACCATAAAATAGTCCGGGAAGTCGTTAAGATATTTGATGGCAAAGTCGCGCATCCGTTCATGTGCGATCCAGCTTATTTCTTTTTCATAGTAGTCCGCAGGTTTGATCATCTGTTGTTCCCTCCTGAGTTTGATATTAACTGACAGAGATGTCATTTTTGGACACTGCAATTTTTTTCTTCTTCTGGTACTGTTTCAGGCTCCGCTGCATCTCTTCTATGATTTCCTCCCGCAGCCATTGAGGCTCAAGCAATTCAGCATCGCCACCATATGATAGTACCCATCTCTTGATGTCGTAGCCGCCTGATGTCACCATGGTTAGAATTA